>JAEUMG010000332.1 GCA_016793355.1 Hyphomicrobiales bacterium | reverse complement strand
CCACGCCTTCTGGTTGGCTTGATCGAACGCTTTGCGCGACTCTGCCAAGGCGGAACTCAACGCCAGCCAGGATTCGCCGCCCGCCTGCTTCAGCTTCTGCAATCGAGCTTCGGCCTCTGCCGCGTCCGCCTTGAGTTGCTTTACCGCCGCATCGACTTCAGCACGCCGTACGGCTGCAACCTTGGTCGCTTGGTCGTGGAGCGTGTCGGCCGCCTCACGCCAGGCCTTGGACTGGGCAGCCGCAATCCCCTGGAATGTGGCCTTCTGCTGCTCAAGCTGCTTGCCGACCGTTTCGAAATAAAGTTTGACCTCCGCTTCGAAGGCGCGCCACTGGGTTTCCAATTGCGCCTTGTGCGCCTGCAAGGCGGCCTCGCCCGCTTGCACCTGAACCTTGGCTTGGGCTTGAAACTCGTCACGCCGCTTCTTCAGATCGGCGATAATCTGCTCGGCCTTTGCCTTCGTCTCGGCCTTAAGCTGGCCAGCTTTTGCTTCGAACGATGCCAATGTGGCATCCATCTCGTCAATTCGCTGCTTCGTCCAGTTCAAGTGAGCATGGATGCTGCTCTGTTCTGCCATTTTCGCCTCCACTATGTTTTTCTTGAATGTCACGGAATGAACCAACTGACCTTGATGCAAATCAAGCATGCGGCGGGACCTGCCGCCCTTGCTGGCATCGCTTTGCGATGCCGTTCAGGACGAGGGTTCGTAATTCGATTCCAGATCAGGTGCCTCGCGGGAAATCTTCGCGAACAACTTAGGGTAGTTGAGGTAATGCGCTGAAATTAAACGGCAATATTCGTTTGAGTTCACTCACCGCAACATTCATCATGGGTTCAGGCGGGGTAATTTATGAGGCCTGCAAGCAAGGGCGTGACCATGACGAACCGGTATTTTCACATAGCCGCTTTGGCGGCGATGTTGCTGGGTGCTATCCCGGCTGCCGCTCCCGTCCTTGCCGACGATCAGCCGTCCGATCAACAGGGCAAGCCGGCGAAAAAGATCACGCCTTCCGCCGCGGCGCAGCGTGCCCAGCAGATGCATCCCGGCAGCACGGTGCTCGAAGTGAAGGACGCCGGCAACAAATATATCGTCACCCTCAAGACGCCCGGCGAGCTCAAGCGCATCGCCATCCCGAATACGCCTTGACGGAACGCCACTCTCCATCCTACCCGCTGTCACGATTGAGGAGCCCAAAGCCATGCGCTTGCTTGTCGTAGAAGACGATCCCGATCTGAACCGGCAATTGGTCACGGCCTTTACCGAAGCGGGTTATGCCGTAGACAAGGCCTCGGACGGCGAGGAGGGCCACTTCCTCGGCGATACCGAACCCTACGATGCCGTTGTGCTGGACCTCGGCCTGCCGGTCCTCGATGGCGTGAGCGTGCTCGAGAAATGGCGCCGCGCCGGGAGGAAAATGCCGGTGCTCATCCTCACCGCCCGCGATCGCTGGAGCGACAAAGTGGCGGGCTTCGATGCCGGCGCCGACGATTATGTCGCCAAACCCTTCCACATGGAGGAAGTACTTGCCCGCATCCGCGCGCTGGTGCGCCGCAGCGCCGGCCATGCCTCGAGCGAGATCGCCTGCGGCCCCTTGTTGCTCGATACGGCGGGCGCCCGCGTGACCGTCGACGGCCGTGCCATCAAGCTCACCTCGCTTGAATTCCGGCTGCTCTCCTATCTCATGCATCACAAGGGCAAGGTCGTATCGCGCACCGAACTGGTCGAGCATCTCTACGACCAGGACTTCGACCGCGATTCGAACACGATCGAAGTCTTCGTCGGCCGTTTGCGGAAGAAACTCGGCGTCGATGTGCTGCATACGGTGCGCGGCATGGGCTATTGCGTGACCGAGCCGGAAGAGGCGGGAAAGGGCTGATCCAGTTCTCGATGGGGGCCGCCAGTCCATGCCGGTGACGACGGCGCCACAAGGGCAGGGCCGTTTCAACGCGCTTTGGATCCGCCTTGTCGGTCTCGCGGCCGTAATCTCGGTCATTCTCCTGGTCAGCGCCGGAATTCTGCTCAACCAGCTTTTTCAGGCCGCGCTCGAGCGCAACTTCGAGGCGCGCCTGCGCGCCGTCCTCGATGGGCTGTTGGCGACCGTCGAGGTCGCCGAAGACGGCTCGCCAATCATCCAGACCGAACTGGCGGATACCCGCTTCACCTTGCCCCTGTCGGGATGGTACTGGCAGGTGACGCCGCCGCCGGGACGGAATCTGAGCGATCTCGCCTCCGCCTCGCTCCTCGAACAACGGTTGCGGCCCAAATTGGAGGACCTTGCCGAACGAGGCGAAGACGGCATCGCGCGGTTCTATCTGAGAGATGCGAATGGTGCGCATCTCAGGGCCATCGAGCAGGGCTTCAAACTCTTCGGCGGCAATGATGAATTCTCATTCCTGGTTGCCGGCAATTTCGACGAACTCAAAGCCGAGGCCGATGCTTTCCGGCGCACGCTGTTCATTATTCTTGGGTTGCTCGGCCTTGGTCTCGTCTTCGCCATCCTTGTGCAGGTGCGGATCGGACTTAGGCCGCTGCGAACCCTGCGGCAGCGCCTCACCGCGATCCGCGAAGGCAAGGCGGAACGGCTCGAAGGCCGCTTCCCGAATGAGATTCAACCCGTGGCGGATGAACTCAACCTGCTGATCCAGTCGAACAGTGAAATCGTCGAGCGCGCGAGAACCCAGGTCGGCAATCTGGCACATGCGCTGAAAACGCCGCTCTCGGTACTTGGCAATGAAGCGCAGCTCAATCCCGGGCCCTTGGCCGACAAGGTGATCGAGCAATCGCGTACCATGCGCGATCAGGTGAGCCTCTATCTGGATCGCGCCCGCCGCGCCGCACGGGCGCAGACATTGGGCGCCGTCACCGAAGTCGAGCCGGTGCTTGCCGGCCTCGCGCGGACCCTGATGCGCATCCATCAGGATCGCGGCATCGCGATTGCCGTCGATTGCCGTGCCGGTCTCAAATTCAGGGGCGAAAAGCAGGATCTGGAGGAAATGGCCGGCAACCTGCTCGATAACGCCTGCAAGTGGGCGAGCAAGAACATCGTTGTTGAGGTAGCGCAGCTCAAAACCGATCCGGCGGATGGCCGGGCCTGGCTGGAGATTGCGGTGGGCGACGATGGTCCTGGCCTGCCCGAAGACAAGCGCGCCGAGGCGATGAAGCGCGGCCGCCGGCTTGATGAGACGAAACCCGGTTCGGGGCTGGGGCTCTCGATCGTCACCGAGACGGCGCAGATGTATGGGGGCACCTTGCGGCTGGGCGCGGCGAAACTTGGCGGTCTCGCTGCGATCCTGAAGCTGCCGGCGGTAGCGTGATCACCGTTGTTGTTTTGTGATGTAGGTCAAGGCAGATTGCCAGTGATATCGACAGGGGACTGACACAGTGAAATATCTAAAATTCGCCGTTTGCCTCGCCTTCGCGCTCATGCTCGCGGGGCCCGTTGCGCGCGCCGAGGAGAATAAGGATCTTTCCTTTTATCACGTGACCGATGCCGATCTTGCAGGCAAGCCCGGCACGCTGATCCGCTACGAACCCTTGCAACTATTCTCGGTCTATCGCGCCAAGGCCTATCGCATCCTTTACCGCACATCCGATATGCACGGCCGCACTGTCGCCTCCTCCGGGATGGTTGTGGTCTCCGACTATGGCCCGCCAACAAAATCCATCGTTGCCTGGGCGCATCCGACGACCGGCGTGACCCGCAAATGTGCGCCGAGCCTGCGCGAAAGCCCGATCGATGCGATCGCCGGCATCACGGATCTCATTGTCGAAGGCGTGACGGTCGTCGCGACCGATTACCCGGGCCTGGGGACGGGTGGCGTGACGCCTTATCTCTCCGGCATCGGCGAGGCGCATGCGGTGCTCGATTCGGTCAAGGCGATCGCCGGCGTCGAAGCCTTCCAGGCGGGCCATCACTTCGCATTATATGGCTATTCGCAAGGCGGTCATGCGGCGCTCTTCGCAGCTGCGCTCGCCAAGCGCTATGCGCCGGAACACCCTCTGGTCGGCGTCGCGGTAGCGGCACCCGCAACCGAGCTCGGCGTGCTGCTC
Organism: Hyphomicrobiales bacterium; assembly: GCA_016793355.1. Lineage (GTDB taxonomy): Bacteria > Pseudomonadota > Alphaproteobacteria > Rhizobiales > Aestuariivirgaceae > JAEUMG01. The sequence goes on along the minus strand of JAEUMG010000332.1, from coordinate 2,733 downwards.
GATGACGACGTCAGTACGACCGACGGCAAGATCCTCAGCGCCATGGCGCTGCTTTCCTGGTCGAAGCTTTATGGTGTTCCACTCGAGCCCCTGGTGACGCCGCATGTCGTCAAGGTCATGGAGCTGATCGATTCCAATTGCGTCGACAAGGTGGGAAGCGCCATCAAGGCGTTGGATGCCGAAGGGACCATGGGCGAGAAGTTCCTCAATTTCGACCCCAATGAGCGCGAGCCCTGGAAGGGGCTTCTCGCGGCCAATTCTGTCAATCCGAAGAACATCCGCATGCCTGTCTTCATCGCCCAGGGCCTCGACGATCAGATCGTCGTCCCCGCCGTTACCGAGCGATTCGCCGCCGCCCTGTGCAAGGAGGGCAATCCCGTTGTTCTCGACCTGATGAAAGATGTCGATCACGGCATGGCGGCGAAGAAAAGTTTCCACCAGGCTGTACGGTGGATCGGCGAGCGGCTGAACGGCAAGCCTGCACCGAGCAATTGCGGAGGGTAGGCGGCATCACCGTGGTGTATCCCTCGTCGATGGCCTAAGATCGATGAGGAATTGGTAGCAGGGGGATGTCGCAGGCCTGACCGGAACTGCGGCACAGGCGGTTCAGTATGAACAGTTTCGTGACCTTGGTGGTGGTGCTGCTGGTCTTCGCGGCCGTGGTGGGCTCGGTGGTTTATTTCACCACTTTCGAGAAAACATCCGATCTTCCGACAAGGCGGCCCTTCTACATTCTCTTCGGGCTTCTGCTGATCGTCGCCGTGCTGCTTTTCCTTCTCTACGAGTTCGGTATCGTTGATCTCGGGATGAGCTGATGGCACGGGCGGAGGCCGATCGCGGGCAGGCGGTGTGGATCGCCATCATCGCGATAATCTTGATCGCCGCGGCGGCCTTCATCGCGAGCAGCGTGATCGCGCCCCTCGCGCTGGCCCTCTTCATCATTGCCATGGTCTGGCCGGTACAGCGGACGCTCGAGCGGACGATGCCCAAGCTTGTCGCTCTGGCGCTCACGATTCTGGGCACCATCGCAGTGTGCCTCCTCTTTGCCTATCTGGTTGGCTGGGGTTTTGGCCGCGTCGGGCGGGCGCTCATCGCCGATGCCGCGCGCTATCAGGCGATCTACGACGAGTTCGTCAGGTGGCTTGAGGGTCATGGAATTTCAGTCGCCGGAGTCTGGGCCGAGAATTTCAATGTCGCCTGGATGCTGCGCACCGCCCAGCATGTAACCGGGCGCCTCAATACGACAGTGATGTTCTGGGTCATCGCCTTCGTCTACGTCATGCTCGGCCTGCTCGAAGTCGACGATATGAGTCGCAAGGTGAATGCGCTCAAGAATCGCGAGGCCGCGCGAATCATCGCCCAAGGCTGCATCTCGGTTGCCGCCAAGATCAGGCGCTACATGTGGGTGCGCACCCAGATGAGCCTGATGACGGGGCTCTTCGTTTGGCTCTTCGCCTGGGCGGTGGGTCTGCAATTCGCGGCCGAATGGGGCGTCATCGCCTTCGCGCTCAACTACATCCCGTTCATCGGACCGTTCATCGCGACGTTCTTTCCAAGCGCTTTGGCCATTCTCCAGTTCGGCAGCTGGCAGGCGGCGGTGGGCATCTTCATCTGTCTCAACATTATCCAGTTCGTGATCGGTAGCTATCTTGAACCGCGCATCGCGGGCAATGCGCTGTCGCTGTCTCCCACTCTTGTGCTGTTTGCGGTTTTCCTCGGCGCATTTATCTGGGGCCTGTTCGGGGCGTTCATCGGCGTGCCGATCGCGATCGCCATCATCGCCTTTTGCGAGCAGCATTCCTCGACACGCTGGATTGCGGAGATCCTCGGAGCGCCGCCGGAGGCTTAGCTCTCCGCGGTGAGATCCACCCGCTGCGGTTCGCCGAGGAGAAGCCGGCCGTCGCCCGAGGTCGCGAGCGTGTGCACATAGAAATGCGTGGGGTCGTTCTTGTGTTCCATGACGGGTGAGGGCGCCGAGACGATTCGCAGCGGCCCGCAGGCGCCGATCCAGTCGATATGGCGGTGACCATGCATGACGACTGCGCGCCGCGCGATCGGGCCCAATTTGCGGACGAACCAGCTTCCGTTGACCAGCGCCGTTCCGATGCGCTCCGAGAATGCCTTCACGCGCGTCGGATATTCGACGACGTGGTGATGCAGCGCGACGACCCACGACGCCTTGGGATGCATGCGGATGAGATCGCGCAGGCGCCGCGCCTGGTCGATCGGAATAAACCCAAGCGCATTTGTGAAGGAGAAATGCGTCTCCGCGTTCGAATTGAGGATGACGACGCCGAGCCCATCTTCCGCCTCGGGAGGCAGCATCATCGGATGAAGCTCGTCCCAGAGCTTGCCGACCTCGAAGGAAAGCCTGAAGCCGCCCGCATCGGCGAAACGCCCTGTGTCGCGACGATGCTCGCTGAGCGCCGAGGTCAGAGACTGCGTCTCGTGATTGCCATCGATCACGATGACGCGCTCGCCCTGCAGATTGGCCATTGCGGCGAGCGTCCGCCATTGGCGCAGGCGCTTGGTCTGGCTGAAGGGGAGATCGAGGCGCGCCGGATTGGCGCGATCGACGATGTTCACATCGTGATTGCCGGGCAGAAGATAGATGCGGTCTCTTAGTTCCGGATGGCGCATGAGCACATCATCGAAGGCCGCCCATTCGACGGAAAGCCCGGCATCGGTCATATCGCCGGTGATCAGGATGAGATCGATCGGATTTTCGGCATG
>JAEUMG010000377.1 GCA_016793355.1 Hyphomicrobiales bacterium | reverse complement strand
ACGATCCTTACCTCTCCCCTTTCCGATAGGGCACCATTAGGGCGCGCGGATAGGCGGCGCGGCGCGACATCACGATGAGGGCGAGGATCGAGAGGATATAGGGCAGCATGAGAAACACCTGGTAGGGCACGAAGGCGCCGGCCAGTTGCTGCAGGCGCAATTGATAGGCATCGAAGGCGCCGAAGAGAATGGCGCCGAGCAAGGCCTTGCCCGGCCGCCACGAACCGAAGACGACGAGGGCTATGCAGATCCAGCCGCGGCCATTGACCATGTCGAAATAGAAGGAATTGAAGGCCGACATGGTGAGGAAGGCGCCGCCGATCCCCATCAGCGCGCTTCCCGCCATCACCGCGACCATCCGCACACGGATGACATCGATGCCCTGCGCCTCGACCGCCGCCGGATTCTCGCCCGCCATGCGTAGAGCGAGGCCACCCGGCGTCTTGTAGAGGAACCACGCGACGGCCGCGACCATGATGAAAGCGAGATAGGTGAGCGGCGTCTGCCGGAACAGGGCCTCGCCGAAAAACGGAATGTCGCTTAAACCCGGGATGGCCCAGGGCGTGAAGGGCTCGATCTTGGGCGGTGACGTCACTTCGGGGAAAACCAGGCGATAGGCGTAGTAGGTGATGCTCGTCGCAAGGAGTGTGATGCCGATGCCGGTGACATGCTGCGAAAGCCCGAGCGGTACGGTGAGCACCGCATGCACGAAGCCGAAGGCCGCCCCCGCGAGCGCCGCGACGATCACGCCGAACCACAGATCGCCGCCCATAAAGACGGTAAGCCAGCCGGCAAAGGCGCCGACCGTCATGATGCCTTCGATGCCGAGATTGAGGACGCCGGCCCGCTCGCAGATGAGTTCGCCCAATGTCGCGAAGATGAGCGGAGAGGCAATGCGGATCGCCGCCGCCCAGAGCGAGGCCGTGAACAGGATGTCGAGCCACGCCACGCGCTATCTCCAACGCAGGCGAAAGCGCGTGAACATGACGGCGACGACCATGCAGAGAAGCGAGGCCGCGACCATCACCTGCGCGATATAGCTCGGGACGCCGGCGCTGCGGCTCATCGCGTCGGCGCCGACAAAGACGCCGGCGACGAAGATCGCCGCGACCACGACACCGAGCGGATGCAGGAGCGCCAGCATGGCGACGACGATGCCGGCATAGCCGAAACCCGGCGACAGATCGAGGGTGAGATTGCCCTTGAGGCCCGCCACTTCGGAGAAACCCGCAAGCCCGGCAATGCCGCCCGAGAGTATCGCCGTCTTCACCATCACGAGATCGACCGGCATGCCGGCAAAGCGCGCGGCATTGGGATTGTAGCCGACCGCTTTCATCTCATAGCCATGCGTGGTGCGCGTGTTGATGAACCAGACGATGAGAGCGCAGGCAAGCGCGACAAGAAATCCGAAATGCAACCGCTTGCCCTGGATGAGCCTGGGCAATTGTGCGTCGGCCACGACCTTCGGCGATTGCGGCCAGCCGAGCCCCATCGGGTCCTTGAGCGGGCCCTCGAGCAACATGCTGACGAACAGGATGACGATGAAATTGAGGAGCAGCGTCGTCACCACCTCATCGACGCCGAAGCGCACTTTCAGAAGCGTCGGCCCCATCAGGGTGAGGGCGCCGCCGAGCATCGCCGCGATCATCAGGACCGGAATGAGAAGCGGCCAGGGCAAGGGCAGAAGCCCGGTGCCGAGCACGACCGTCATCACCGCGCCGATATAGAGCTGTGCCTCGGCACCGATATTCCACAGCTTGGCGCGGAAGGCGACCGCAGCGGCAAGTCCGGTGAAGATCAGGGGTGTCGCCCGCGTCAAGGTCTCGACGATCGCGAATTGCGAACCCGCTGCACCTTTGAGAACAAGCGTGAAGACCGAAAACGGCGATGCGCCGCCGAGTGCCACGAGGATCCCGGCGAAGACCATGGCGGCGAGAATGGCGAGCGCCGGATAGACGATGGAGAGCGCCGGCGCCGGTGCGCTTCTGGGCTCAAGCCGCATGCGCGTCCGCTCCATGCGCAAAGCCGTGCCCGGCCATCAACAGGCCGATGCTCTCGACGGTGGCGGCCGCGCGCGCGACGGGGGCCGATATCTGGCCGCGATACATGACCGCAACGCGATCCGAGAGGCCGAGTATTTCGTCGAGATCGTCCGAGATGAGCAGGATCGAAGCGCCCGCCTTCCGCGCCGCGATCAGTTGCGCATGCACATAGGCGATGGCCCCGACATCGAGCCCGCGCACCGGCTGGCAGGCAAGGATGAAGCGCGGATCGGAGGAAAGCACGCGCCCGAGTATCAGTTTCTGCATGTTGCCGCCCGACATGGTGCGCACATCGGCGCGCGGCGAGGGACATTTGACGTCGTAATCGGCGATGATCCTTTCGGTAAACCGCGTCACCGCCGGCCAGTCGATAAGCGAGGCGCGGCTGAAGGGCGGGTCGCGATAGCGTTCGGTGACGGCGTTCTCCATCGCCGACATGCCGCTGATGAGCCCTGTGGCATGCCGGTCCTCGGGGATGCGCCCCACGCCCAGTTCGCTCAACCGGTTCGGCGTCCAGGGATGAACGGCCTCGCCGAACAATCGCACCGTCCCGCTCGCCGGCGCCAGCAACCCACTCAGCAGATCGGCAAGCGCGCTCTGACCATTCCCTGAGACACCGGCCAGTCCAAGGATTTCGCCGCCATGGATTGCAAGACTGACATGATCGAGGCCCTTCGCCGTGACATCGACGAGTTCGACCTGCACCGGCCCCGGCGCCTGCGGTTCCGCCTTGGGCTCGGGCACCGGGCGGCCTACCATCAACTCGGCAAGCTCCTGGCGGCTCGTTGCTGTCTTCTGGCGCTCTGCGACCACGCGACCCGCACGCAGGACATAGATGCGGTCGCTCGCCGCCATCACCTCATTGAGCTTGTGCGAAATGAAGATGATCGACAGCCCGTCGGCGGTCAGCTGTTTCAGTGTCGCGAAAAGACTGATCGATTCCTGCGGCGTCAACACCGCGGTCGGCTCGTCGAGTATGAGAATGCGCGCATCGCGATAAAGCGCCTTGAGGATTTCGACGCGCTGGCGCTCGCCGACGGAAAGATCGCCGACCCGTGCATCGGGTGCCACGCCAAGTCCGAAGCTCTTGGCGAGCTGATCGATGCGCCGCCTGCCGCCGGCGCGGTCCGACGACAGGCGCCACAAATGCTCGGTGCCGAGCATGATATTGTCGAGCACGCTCAGGTTTTCGGCGAGCGTGAAATGCTGATGCACCATGCCGATACCGGCGGCGATCGCCGCGTGCGGCTCGCCGGGCGGCAGAGCCTTGCCGAACACCTCGATCGATCCTTCGTCCGCCGTATAATGGCCGAACAGGATATTCATCAAGGTCGTCTTGCCGGCGCCGTTCTCGCCAAGCAATGCGACGATTTCACCGCGATGGAGATTGATCGAAATATTGTCATTTGCTGTAAGCGCGCCGAACCGCTTGGTGACACCTTCGATACGGAGAACGGTTTCGTTCACATCCTTCTCCCCTCGTGGGAGAAGGCGGGCGCCGCGCAGCGGCGGCCGGATGAGGGGGCATCGCCGCTGGATAGTGGCCGGTGAGTTTGCACCGCCCCCTCACCCGGCGTGCTGAAGCACGCCGCCCTCTCCCACAAGGGGAGAGGGGACGAACTGCATGCGATCAAGACGATTTCGGTTCGTTGTCGTCGATGACCGTGGTGACGGCACCGCTCTTGATGTCGGCCTCGCGTTTCTTGACCTTCTCCATCACTTCCGCCGGCACTTTGCCCTCGAATGTGCCGAGCGGCGCCAGGGAGCAGCCGCCTTCCTTCATGAAGGAGTAGCGTCCGTAATCATCGGCCTTGAAGGTGCCGGCCTTCACATTGGCGATCGCCGCATCGAGCGTCGGCTCGAAATGCCACAGCGCCGAGGCGACGACGGTGTCGGGATAGTCGGCCTGCGTGTCGATGACATTGCCGACCGCCAGCACGCCCTTTTCCTTCGCCGCATCGGACACGCCGAAGCGTTCTGCATAAAGGAGATCGGCGCCGGCATCGATCTGCGCAAGCGCCGTTTCCTTGGCCTTGGGCGGATCGAACCACGAGCCGATGAAGGCGACCTGGAATTTCGCATCGGGCTTGGTCTCCTTCACGCCGGCGACGAAGGCATTCATCAAGCGGTTCACTTCCGGAATCGGATAGCCGCCGACCATGCCGATATTGCCGGACTTGGTCATCGCCCCGGCGATCATGCCGGTGAGGTAGGAGGCATCCTGGATGTAATTGTCGAACACCGCGAAATTGGGCACCGCATCGTCGGGCTTGAAGCTCGAGCCGATGAGGAAGGCGCGGTCGGCATAATCCTTGGCGACGGCGCGCGCCGCGTCTTCGACCGCGAAGGCCTCGCCGACGATCAATTGCTGGCCGGCCTCGCAATATTCGCGCATCACGCGCTCATAATCGGTGTTGGAGACTTTCTCCGAAAACACATACTCGATATCGCCGCGCTCCTTCGCGGCCATCGCCGCCTTGTGGATGCGGCTCACCCATTGCTGCTCGACCGGAACGGTATAGATTGCCGCCACCTTGATCGGATCGGCGGCATTGGCACCGCGCGACAGAAAGCCGCTCATCGGCAGGAGCGAGGCGCCCGCCATCAAGGTCAGAACATCGCGCCGATTGGGCATGCCACGGAATGAAATCATTTTCTCTCTCCCTCCGGAATCTCTTTGGGCCAGGATGGCCGGATTCCTTTTACGACGGGAAGGCTACACAGAGTTGGGCGGCGGGTCCAGATGGTGTTGCCTACACTTCCCTTCTCCCCTTGTGGGAGAAGGCGGGCGAGCCCAAAGGGCTCGACCGGATGAGGGGGCGGTGCTTGCGGGGAATCGGCTTTGCGGTTGCACCGACCCCTCACCCGGCGTGCTTACGCACGCCGCCCTCTCCCACAAGGGGCGAGGGGTGAACGGGCATCGTTGTGTCACTGCCCTTCGCCGATCAGCACCGGCTCGACCAGCAACGGTCCGGCATGCAGATAGCGTGTCGCCTTGCGCTTGGACGCGATGTCGCGCCAGACGCGCTGCACCTGCTCCTCGCTTAAGCCCGCGGCGGCGGCCACTTCATCCGCCGGCACGTCGTTGTTGAGCCCGTAGAGACACAGGTCCATCCGGTCATAGGGCAGTGAGAAGTAGAATTCCTCCTGCGTCTGGGCGAGCGACCATGTATCGGTCGTCGGCGGTCTGCGGCGGATTTCGTCCGGCACGCCCAGATAACCCGCAAGCTGGTAGACTTGCGACTTATAGAGATGCGCGATCGGCTTTACATCCGCCGCCCCGTCGCCGTTCTTGACGAAAAAGCCCTGGTCATATTCGAGCCGGTTCGGCGTGCCGATCACCGCGAAATTGAGGCGGTCGGCGTGGTAATATTCAAGCTGCTTGCGGGTGCGCTGCTTCATGTTGGTGGCGGCGATGATGCCGAGATAGAC
>JAEUMG010000324.1 GCA_016793355.1 Hyphomicrobiales bacterium | reverse complement strand
CGCTCGCTCTCAGGCTCCAAGACCCGGCTGATCGGCCCCAATTGTCCGGGCGTGCTGACGCCGGACGAGTGCAAGATCGGCATCATGCCGGGCAATATCTTCAAGAAGGGCTCGGTCGGCATCGTATCGCGTTCGGGCACGCTCACCTATGAGGCGGTGTTCCAGACGACCCGGGAAGGCCTCGGCCAGACGACGGCGGTGGGTATCGGCGGCGATCCGGTCAAGGGCACCGAATTCATCGATGTGCTCGAGATGTTCCTGGCCGATCCCGAGACCAAATCCATTATCATGATCGGCGAGATTGGCGGCGCGGCCGAGGAAGATGCGGCCGATTTCATTCGTAAATCGAATGTCAAGAAGCCCATGGTAGGTTTCATCGCCGGGCGTACCGCTCCGCCCGGCCGCCGCATGGGTCATGCTGGCGCCATTATTTCGGGCGGAAAAGGCAAGGCGGAGAGCAAGATCGAAGCCATGCGTCTTGCCGGCATAACGGTTGCGGATTCGCCGGCTCTCATGGGCAAGACGCTGAAGCGCGTCTTGAACGGTGCCTGACGAAGGCTATGTTGCAATTGGGGCTTCGGCCTAGGCCGTTGGACGTGCTGACATGAACAAGACCGATCTCACCACGGCATTCGAACAGACTTCGTTCCTCTATGGCGGCAATGCCCGCTTCATCGAAGAGCTGTATGGCCGCTATCTCGACAATCCGGGTTCAGTCGATGCCCATTGGCGGGCATTTTTCGCGAGCCTGGGAGACGAAGCCGAGGCGGCTCGCCGCGAGGTCCAGGGACCGTCCTGGCAGCGCCGGGACTGGCCGCAGCCGGTAAACGGCGAACTCGTCTCGGCGCTCGACGGCAACTGGCCGGCGAGCGAGCGTGCGGTCGCCACGAAGATCGAGACGCGGGCCAAGGAAAAGGGCCCCGGCCTCTCGGTCGAGGAAATCCGCAAGGCGACGATGGATTCGGTGCGCGCGCTGATGATGATCCGCGCCTACCGCATGCGCGGCCATCTCGCCGCCGATCTCGATCCGCTCAACCTGAAAGGCGCCGCCCGGCATCCCGAACTCGATCCCGCCTCATACGGCTTCACCGAGGCGGATTTCGACCGGCCGATCTTCCTCGACCAGGTACTGGGCCTCGAACAGGCGACGGTGCGCCAGATCGTCCAGATCCTCAGGCGGACCTATTGCCACACACTCGGTGTCGAGTTCATGCATATTTCGGATCCCGAGCAGAAGGGCTGGATCCAGGCGCGCATCGAAGGACCCGACAAGGAGATTTCCTTCACCCGCGAGGGCAAGATCGCGATCCTGAGAAAGCTCATCGAGTCGGAGGGCTTCGAGCATTTCCTCAATGTGAAATATACCGGCACCAAGCGCTTTGGCCTCGATGGCGGCGAGTCGATCATTCCGGCCTTCGAGCAGATCATCAAGCGCGGCGGCCAGCTCGGCGTTCAGGACATCGTGCTCGGCATGGCGCATCGCGGGCGCCTCAACGTCCTCGCCAATCTGATGTCGAAACCCTATTCGGCGATTTTTCACGAGTTCAAGGGCGGCTCGTCGACGCCGGACGAGGTCGAAGGCTCGGGCGACGTCAAGTATCATCTGGGCTCGTCTTCGGATCGCGAGTTCGACGGCAACCGCGTGCATCTGTCGCTCACCGCCAACCCTTCGCATCTCGAGATCGTCGATCCGGTGGTGCTCGGCAAAGCGCGCGCCAAGCAGGATCAGCGCGGCGACCGCGAGCGCACCACCGTGCTGCCGCTGCTGATCCATGGCGATGCCGCCTTTGCGGGGCAGGGCGTGGTGGCCGAGTGCTTCGGGCTGTCGGGCCTGCGCGGCCATCGCTCTGGCGGCTCGATCCATTTCATCATCAACAACCAGATCGGTTTCACCACGAGCCCGCTATGGGCCAGGTCATCGCCTTACCCGTCCGATGTCGCGAAGATGATCGAGGCGCCGATCTTCCACGTGAATGGCGACGATCCCGAAGCGGTCGTCTTCGCCGCCAAGATTGCCATCGAGTTCCGGCAGAAGTTCAAGAAGCCGGTGGTGCTCGACATGTTCTGCTACCGCCGCTTCGGCCATAACGAATCGGACGAGCCGTCCTTCACGCAGCCCCTGATGTATCAGAAGATCGCCAGCCACCCGACGGTCGTGTCGATCTACGGCAAGCGGCTCGTCGAGCAGGGGATCCTGAGCGAGGCCGACATCGAGGCGATGAAGGCGAATTATCGCAAGCAGCTCGACGATGATTTTGCCGCCGCCGAAGGCTACAAGGCGAACAAGGCCGACTGGCTCGACGGCCGGTGGTCGCATCTCAAGGCGGCGCGCGATCACGAGGATCCCCGCCGCGGGGAAACCGGTGTTGCCATCGAGCGGCTGCGCAAGATCGGCCTCAAGCTGACCAAGGTGCCGAAGAGTTTCAAGCTGCACCGCACCTTGCAGCGCGTTCTCGATCAGCGCCGCAAGATGATCGAGGACGGCGTCGGCATCGACTGGTCGACCGCCGAGGCGCTGGCCTTCGGCACGTTGCTGAAGGACGGCTTTCGCGTCAGGCTTTCCGGGCAGGACGTGCAGCGCGGCACCTTCTCGCAGCGCCATGCGGTGCTGGTCGACCAGGAAACGGAGAAGCGCTACACGCCGCTCAATCATCTCTGGAAGGATCAGGACGTCAAGCTCGAGGCGATCAATTCGATGCTCTCCGAGGAAGCCGTTCTCGGCTTCGAATACGGCTACTCGCTGGCCGAGCCCAACGCCTTGACCATCTGGGAAGCGCAGTTCGGCGATTTCGCCAATGGCGCGCAGGTGGTGTTCGACCAGTTCATCTCATCGGGCGAGCGCAAATGGCTGCGCATGTCGGCGCTCGTCTGCCTGCTGCCGCATGGCTATGAGGGTCAGGGGCCCGAGCATTCCTCCGCCAGGCTCGAACGCTATCTCCAGCTTTGCGCCGAAGACAACCTGCAGGTCGCCAACTGCACGACGCCCGCCAATTACTTCCACATCCTCAGGCGCCAGCTCAAGCGCGACATCCGCAAGCCTCTCATCCTCATGACGCCGAAATCGCTGCTGCGCCACAAGCGGGCAGTGTCGCGGCTCGACGACATGGCGGAAGGCACCTATTTCCATCGCATCCTGTGGGATGACGCGCAGACGCTACCGGACGAAGCGATCAAGCTTGTCGCCGACGACAGGATCCGCCGCGTCGTCCTGTGCTCCGGCAAGGTCTATTACGATCTCTATGAGGAGCGCGAGAAGCGCGGTATCGACGATGTCTATCTCTTGCGCGTCGAGCAGCTCTATCCCTGGCCGCACAAGGCGATGATCCAGGAATTGCAGCGCTTCAAGGGGGCCGAGATCGTCTGGTGCCAGGAAGAGCCCTACAATATGGGCGCCTGGTCCTATGTGCAGCCCAATATCGAGCGCGCACTCGAATATCTGCAGGCCAGATACACGCGCCCGCGCTATGTGGGCCGCGCGGCTTCGGCGGCAACGGCAACCGGTCTCCTCAGCAAGCATCTCAAGGAAATGAAACAGTTCCTCGACGAGGCGCTCGGCGGGAAGTGATGGCGAAAGGGTCTTAAGGATGGCAATGGAAATCCGGGTTCCGACACTCGGCGAGTCGGTGACCGAGGCCACGATCGCCAGATGGTTCAAGAAGGAAGGCGACGCGGTCAAGGCGGATGAACCGCTGGTGGAGCTTGAAACCGACAAGGTGACGCTCGAAGTGCCTTCGCCCGCGGCGGGGACGCTGGCGTCGATCGCCATTGCCGCCGGCGAGACCGTCAATGTCGGGTCGCTGCTTGGCGCGATCGAGGAGGGCGCCGCGGCGGTTTCGGGAGAGAAGCCGGCCCAGCGCGCGAGCGAGCCGGCCAGGTCTGCTCCCGAGGCGCCGGCCGAGAAGCCAAAAGCCGCTGCCCAGCCCCTGTCGCCCGCCGTGCGCAAAATGGTGGAAGAGAACAAGCTCGATGCATCGGTAATCGAAGGCAGCGGCAAGGACGGCCGCATCACCAAGGGCGATGTGATCGCGGAAATTGCGAAACCGGCCAGGATCGAAGTACCGCGCGTGATGCCCGCCGCTCCGCCGCCGACACCGCCGCAGACGGCCCGCCCGCTGGCGCCGCCCGACGATGCGAAGCGCGAAGAGCGGGTGAAAATGACGCGCCTGCGCCAGACCATCGCGCGCCGCCTCAAGGACGCTCAGAATACAGCCGCCATGCTCACCACCTTCAACGAGGTGGACATGAGCGCCGT
>JAEUMG010000283.1 GCA_016793355.1 Hyphomicrobiales bacterium | reverse complement strand
CCCCAATCGGTCACCGGGATCGTCGCCTCGGCGATCGGGACGAAGCGATCTTTGACATAGGCGGCGCCGGCAGCGAAATGCGGATCAGACATTGATCTTCCTTATGAGGAAAAAGCGCTCGAAATGGCCAGAGATTGGGGCCGATTGCAAATGGAACGCGTGGTCTCAAAATCGTGAAGTGCGCCGCCATGCCCTTACGTGACCGGCGCGACAGCCGCAGCGACAAGGCGTGGCCGACCGCCATTAGGGCTTGATTGCCGCAGTTGGGCCTTTCCCATATGTGTTGAACCGCTGCCCGACGGGCGGTACCGAATCGCTTTCCCAGAAGGACCCCGCCGGTGTTCATATCCTTTTTCCCCAAGCCGAGACTTTTTCTGTGGTCCGCGATCATCTGGTCAACGATCGTCGTCGCCTTCTGGTATGCGGTCGGCGCCTCGCTCGGCGCGCATTTCGGTCTCGGCCTGCCGCCCGAAGGAACACCGCAAATTGTCGGCGTGAGCATCTTCTGGTCGAAGCCGTTTATCTGGTTCTATATATACTTCGCGATTTCGGTTCTCATCTTTTATGGCTTCTGGCACTATCTCGCGCCGCATCCCTGGGCCAACTGGTCGATCCTCGGCTCGGCGCTGATCATCTTCGTCACCTATTTTCAGGTGCAGGTATCGGTCGCTGTCAACCGCTGGTACGGCCCTTTCTACGACCTCATCCAGGCGGCGCTCTCCAAGTCGCGCCCGGTCACGGCGGCGGAGTTTTACTGGGAACTGGCGACCTTCGCGGGCATCGCCTTCGTGGCGGTGACCGTTTTCTTTCTCAGCCGGTTCTTTGTCAGCCACTACGTGTTCCGCTGGCGCACCGCCATGAACAACCACTACATGTCGAACTGGCAGCAGATCAGGTTCATCGAAGGCGCTTCGCAGCGCGTCCAGGACGATACGATGCGCTTTTCAAGCACGATGGAAGGCCTCGGCGCCAATCTCATCGATTCGATCATGACGCTGATCGCATTTCTTCCCGTGTTGCTGGCGCTGTCGGTGAATGTCACGGAGCTGCCGCTGGTGGGAGAAGTACCCTACGCCCTGGTGGTCGTCGCGATCCTGTGGTCGCTGTTCGGCACCGGGTTTCTGGCCCTTGTCGGAATCAAGCTTCCCGGGCTGCAATTCCGCAACCAGCGGGTCGAGGCCGCGTATCGCAAGGAGCTTGTCTATGGCGAGGACGATATCGGCCGCGCCGGGCCCGAAACCGTCGCCGAACTGTTCGACAATGTCAGGCGCAATTATTTCCGCCTCTATTTCCACTACATGTATTTCAATGCCGCGCGCCGTTTCTATCTCCAGACCGACAATATCTTTCCCTACATCATACTTGTGCCGACGATCGTGGCGGGAAAGATAACACTGGGGCCCATGAACCAGATCCTGAATGCCTTCGGCCAGGTTCGCGAGTCCTTTCAGTACCTCATCAATTCATGGACGGTCATTGTCGAGCTGCTCTCGATCTACAAGCGTCTGCGCGCGCTCGATGCGGTAATCACAGGCGAGCCCTTGCCCGACATCGACCGACGCTATCTCGAGGCGCGGGCGGCCCAGAGCTGATACCGTGACGGAGAGGCCGCGTCCCTACCTCGACCCGCCGCAGAGGCCGCCTTTCGCCTTACCGCTGCCGCCCGCCGGTAAGCGAATGATCAGTCTTGCCATCAATGAAAACGCCTATGGTGCCTCGCCGCGCGCGGTCGAGGCCGCGATCGCCCGGCTGTCCGCGCCACATCGCTATCCCGATCCATCGAGCAGCGAACTGCGCCTGGCCATCGGCACGACCTTCGATCTCGATCCCGATCGCATCATCTGCGGCAATGGCTCGGAGGAACTGCTCGATGTCATCGGCCGGCTTTTCGCGCGATCCGGCGATCGCATCATCATGTCGCAATCGGGCTTCTTCCAATTCGCGCTTGTCGCGAGCCGGCTTGGTGCCGAGCTTGTCCGCGCACCCGAACGCGACCTGGTAACCGATGCCGACGCACTGACGGCCCTCGCCACGCCTGAGGCAAAGCTCGTCTACCTCGCCATCCCCAACAATCCGACCGGCGTCGCCATGCCCATATCCGAGGTCCAGCGCCTGCACGCTGCACTGCCCGGTCATGTCGTACTGGTGCTCGACCTCGCCTATGGCGAATTTCTAGCTCCCGGCGACCTCGCGGCGCTGATGGATCTTGCCGCGAAGAGCGACAACGTCATTGCAACGCGCACCTTCTCCAAGGCCTATGGTCTCGCCGCCCTGCGCGTCGGCTGGGCCCTGGCGCCGCGATGGATGATGCCCGGGCTCAACCTCCTGCGCGGCGTTGGCAATATCAACGCGCCGGCCCAATCGGCCGCGACCGCCGCTCTCGCCGACAGGGATTTTCTCAATCGCGTTGTCGAGGGGACGGCCAAAGAGCGCGATTTCCTCGGCGGTCACCTGACCCGGCTTGGGCTCCGCCATGTGCAGGGTCTCGGCAATTTCCTTTTGACGGAGTTTCCAGGCGAAGACAGCAAGCGCGCCCAGGACTTCATCGATTTCGCCATGCGCGAGGCAGGCATCTGGCTGCGGCCGGTTGGCGAGCCGGGCTTTCCGAACCACAGCCGCATCGGGCTTGGCTCACGGGCCGAGAACGAACTGCTGGTGGCGACGCTCTTCTCTTTTCTCCATCGGCGGGCTTGACCCGCCGATCCAGACTGGATGGCAGGCTCAAGGCCTGCCATGGAAAGAAAATGGGTGGGGATTGCCCCGTTGCGGCCAGAAGTGACAGAATGTATTTCAAGTCTGAACTAATCCAAGAACCCCAGGGAGGAACAGGATGAAACTTTCGATCATGACGCTGACGACAGCCGCGCTTTTGGGCGGCACAACACTCGCCTTTGCGGATGACGTGAAAATCGGCGCGCTGATGGACGCGACCGGTCCGATTGCGAGCTTCATGCCGCCTTTGCAGAACGCCACCAATCTCGCCATCAAGCATGTCAATGACGGCGGCGGCCTGCTCGGCGGCAAGGCCGTGCTGGCGGTCGGCGACACCGGCGGCGCCGCGCAGGGCTCAGTCGATGCGGCAGGCAAGCTCGTCAATGTTGAGAACGTGCCGGTCATCATGGGCGCCTTCATGTCGGGCACGACGATCGCTGCCGCCAACGCGGTGAGCATTCCGGCCGGCGTCGTCCAGATTTCGCCGACCGCTACCTCACCGGCCATGACCGACATCAAGGACAATGACACGCTTTTCCGTCTCGTACCCTCCGACAATTACCAGGGCGCGGTGCTCGCCAAGATTGTGCTCGATGAGGGCATCAAGAAAGTCGCTGTCACCTATGTGAACAACGACTATGGCGTCGGCATCGGCGAGACCTTCATCAAGGCCTTCAAGGA
>JAEUMG010000279.1 GCA_016793355.1 Hyphomicrobiales bacterium | reverse complement strand
CCCAGAATCCGAATTCGGGCAACAGCCAGTTCTTCATCATGTTTGCCGACGGCGGCTTTCTTGACGGCCAGTACACGGTCTGGGGCGAGGTGACCGAGGGCATGGACTGCGTCGACAGAATCGAGAAGGGCGAGCCGCCGGCCAATCCGGATAAGATCGTTTCGATGAAAGTATTGAAGGACACGCAATAATGGCTGCCGATCTCGAAAACACCCTCTATGTCGACCTGCCGAAGGGCCGTGTGACCATCGAATTGCGACCCGACCTGGCCCCCGGCCATGTCGCGCGGATCAAGGAGCTCGCGCGAGAAGGCTTCTATGACGGAACGCCATTTCATCGCGTAATCGACGGCTTTATGGCGCAGGGTGGCGATCCGACAGGAACCGGCACGGGCGGCTCGAAGAAGCCGAATCTCAAGGCCGAATTCTCCGCCGAGCCGCATCTGCGCGGCGTGTGCTCGATGGCGCGCGCCAACGATCCCAACTCCGCCAACAGCCAGTTCTTCATCTGCTTCGGCGATGCCCGCTTCCTCGACCGGAAATACTCGGTGTGGGGCAAGGTTACTTCCGGGATGGAACTTGTTGACGCATTGAAGCGCGGCGAGCCGGTGAGCGATCCCGACCGGATCGTGACCATGCGTGTCGCGGCTGATGTGAAGAACTGATCGGCTGTGCGCGCTGCGTCGATGACGGCGATGGCCGTGGCATTCTTCTCCACGGCCATGTCTGCCTGGGCGACCGAGGATATCGAATGCAGGGCGCGCGACAGCAAAGCCTGCATCAGTTTTGTCGTCGGCACCACCACCGGGCTTGCGCCACTGGGTCTCTCGATGGCGGCAGGCGACAAGACCTGGTCCACGGATAGGGCCAATGGCGGCAAGCTGATCGATGTGAAGCAGGCATTTTCCGATGATGATGAAATGAAGATCGACGTCATCGCGGACGGCAAGCCCGCCGGCATCCTGAGGGTGACAATCGCGCATGAGGAGGGGCAGGAGCCGGTGCTCGCCGGCATCCTCCAAATTCAGGGCGTCGGCGCATGGCCGGTCGTCTGCGGCGGAGAGACGGAGGAAACGGAGGGGGAATGATCAGGAAGGTTCTTTGCAATATTGCTTTTGCAGTTGCAGGCGCCTTGTGCTTTACGGGCGCGGCGCAGGCGACCGAGACGACGATCTGCTCAGGCGACGGCGCTTCGATCTCACTGTTGATGGGCGCAACGCCGGTCGTTTCCATCGCCAAGGCCGATATGGAAGCCGGCACGCGGCGCTGGTCGACGCGGCAGGAAGACGGCGAGACGCCGATCCTGGTCGGACAGGCCTTCGAGACGTCCGAAATTCTGCATGTCGACATCACCGACGACAATGTCAGCGAGATTCTCGCCAGATTGCGCGTCTACAAGGCCTCCGAAGGCGATTTCTATGCTGCCGGCGGAACGCTTTGGATCTCCGGCGCCGGCGCCTGGGCGGTGAACTGTTCCGGACCTTGAGGTTTGCGCGTATCCGATTTCGACTTTGAACTCCCGGCCGATCGCATTGCTCTGCGGCCGGCGCGGCCGCGCGATGCGGCAAGACTGCTGGTCGTCGAACGGGATCGTCTGATCGATCGAGCCGTTCGCGATCTGCCCGAGCTGCTCAATCCCGGCGACGTGCTTGTCTTCAACGATACGAAAGTGATCCCGGCCGCCCTGTCGGGCCGGCGCATCGGCCGCGGCGTCGAACCGGAAATCTATGTCCTGTTGCATCGGCGTCTCGACGCTTCGCGCTGGCTCGCTTTTGCCAAGCCCGGCAAGCGTTTGAAGCCGGCCGACCGGATCCGCTTCGGCAGCGAGACCCGGGTGTGCCTGCTTGGCGCGCTCGATGCGACTGTCGAAGCGAAAGGCGAGGGCGGCGAAATCACTCTGGCCTTCGATTTCTCAGGGCCGGTGCTGGACGAAGCGATCGCGTCTCTGGGCGACATGCCCTTGCCGCCCTATATTGCCGGCAGGCGCGCCAGCGACGAGGAAGATCGCAGGGACTACCAGACGATCTATAGCCGCGAGGAGGGGGCAGTCGCGGCGCCCACGGCCGGGCTCCACTTCACCGAGGCGCTTCTGTCGGCACTCCACGAACGCGGGGTCGCGCGCGAATTCGTGACGCTTCATGTCGGTGCCGGGACGTTCCTGCCGGTCAAGGCCGAGGATACGCGCGACCACAAGATGCATGCCGAATGGGGCTCCGTGAGTGCCGAGGTGGCCGCCCGGCTCAATGCCGCGCGGGCCAAGGGCGGCCGGATTGTGAGCGTCGGCACGACATCTCTCCGGCTCCTCGAAACGGCGGCACAGTCCGGCGAGATCGAGGCCTTTTCGGGTCCGACCGACATCTTCATTACGCCGGGCTACAGGTTCCGGGCCGTCGACCTGCTGATGACCAATTTCCACTTGCCGCGCTCGACCCTCTTCATGCTGGTCTGCGCCTTCGCCGGCATGGAGCGGATGAAAGAAGCCTACGCGCATGCGATCGCCGCGGATTATCGTTTCTATTCATATGGCGACGCGTCCCTGCTATTTCCCCAAGGCTGATGTCAGACCCGGTTTTCACCTTCACCCTGCACGCCACCGACGGCGCCGCCCGCCGTGGGACCGTTTCGACCCTGCATGGCGACATCCGCACGCCTGCCTTCATGCCGGTCGGCACGGCGGGAACGGTCAAGGGCCTCTATCTCGACCAGGTAAGGGAGACCGGCGCCGACATCATCCTCGGCAATGTCTATCACCTGATGTTGCGGCCCGGTGCCGAAGAGGTGGCTGCCCTTGGCGGCCTGCACAAGTTCATCGGTTGGGACGGGCCGATCCTCACCGACTCAGGCGGCTTCCAGATCATGTCGCTAGCCAAGCTTCGCAAGGTGAAGGAGCAGGGCGCGAGCTTCCAGTCGCATCTCGATGGCCGGCGCCATGAATTGACACCTGAGCGCTCGATGGAAATCCAACGCCTGCTCGGGTCCGACATCCAGATGCAGCTCGATGAATGCCTGCTCTATCCGCATACTGAGAAAGACGCCGAACGCGCCATGGAGCTCTCATTGCGCTGGGCAGAGCGCTCGCGCCGCGCTTTCGGCAATCAGCCGGGCCGCGGCAATTTCGGTATCGTCCAGGGTGGCGTCACCCCGCATCTGCGCCGCCGGTCGGCGGAAGGCCTCGTCGCCATCGGTTTCGAGGGCTATGCGATCGGCGGCCTCGCGGTCGGGGAAGGCCAGGCCTTGATGCTGAGCACGATCGCCGAGACGATTCCCTATCTCCCGGCCGACCGGCCGCGCTATCTCATGGGCGTCGGGACGCCTGAGGACATACTTGAATCGGTTGCACGCGGCATCGACATGTTCGATTGTGTGATGCCGACCCGATCCGGCCGCCACGGTCAGGCCTTCACCCGTTTCGGCAAGGTCAATCTGCGCAATGCAAAGCACGCCGCCGATCCGCGCCCGCTTGATCCTGAATCTGCCTGCCCGGCATTGGCGCGCTATTCGCGCGCCTATCTCCACCATCTCGTCAAATCCGGCGAATTGCTCGGCATGATGCTGCTTTCATGGGCCAATATCGCCTATTATCAGGAGTTGATGCAGGGCATCCGCGCGGCGATCGAAGCCGGCCGTTTCGCCGATTTCGCCGCCGCGACGAAGGATCAATGGCGGCGCGGCGAGGATACGCTAGACTAGGCGTCCGCCCGAGGAGTGACTGACCATGAAGATGACCGGCGAAGAAATCATCCCCGTTCCGCGCGAGGCTGTGTGGACGGCGCTCAACGATCCCGAAATCCTCCGCCAGGCGATCCCCGGCTGCGAGGAAATATCCAAGAACTCCGACACCGACTTCACCGCCCGCGTGGTCGCCAAGGTCGGCCCGGTCAAGGCGCACTTTACGGGCGAGGTGCAGTTGACCGACCTCGACCCGCCCAATGGCTATACGATCTCAGGCGAGGGCAAGGGCGGTCTCGCCGGCTTCGCCAAGGGCGGTGCTGTTGTGAAGCTCGAGGACGTGCCGGAAGGGACGAAGCTCATCTATGACGTCGAAGCCCATGTCGGCGGCAAGCTTGCGAGCCTCGGCTCCCGATTGATCGACTCGACCGCCAAATCTATGGCGACGCAATTCTTCGACAAGTTCGCCATCCTTGCCGCCGGCGGCGATCCCAATGCGCCTGCGGAGGCGGAAGCATCCGAAGTGAGCGAAGGAAAGCCCGAACGCAAGGGTTTCTTCGGGATGTTCAAGAAGAAGTCGTAGCGCTTACTTCCCGGCGCCCGCCGTGTGCTCGCCTTCGCGGGTGAGGTAATAGGCGACGAGAATGGGGATGAAGGTCACCGCGACGATGAAGATCGCCACCACGTTGGTGACCGGCCGCTGCCGCGGCCTGATGAGTTCGGTCAACATCCAGATCGGCAAGGTCGATTGCTGGCCGGCCGTGAAGGTCGTGACGATGACTTCATCGAAGGAGAGCGCGAAGGCGAGCATGCCGCCCGCCAGGAGCGCCGAGGCGATGTTGGGCAGCACCACGTAGCGGAAGGTCTGGAAGCCGTCCGCGCCGAGATCCATGGAGGCTTCGATCAGGCTTCCGGAGGTTCGCCGGAAACGTGCCAGGGCATTGTTGTAGACGACGACGATGCAGAAGGTCGCGTGCCCCAGGACGATTGTCCAGAAGGAGAAATCGAGACCGACGATGTTGAAGGCCGAACGCAGGGAAATGCCCGTGATGATGCCGGGGAGCGCGATCGGCAGGATGAAGAGCAGCGATATGTAATCGCGGCCGAAGAACCGCGCGCGAGAGACCGCCGCGGCAGCGCAAGTCCCCAGGACGAGAGCGATAAGCGTAGCGACGGAGGCTACCTTGACCGACAGCCAGATCGCATCCCAGATATCCTGCCGCTCCCATACAACGGCAAACCATTTGGTGGTGAACCCCGGGGGCGGGAACTGATAGCTCTTTTCTTCCGTGGTGAAGGCGTAGACGAAGATCAGAAGCAGCGGCACGTGCAGGAACAGAAGGCCTGCGACGGCCGCGATGGTCAATGCGCGGGGCGGCCGCGACCCGCGCTCAGAGCGCATCGAACGCCCCCATGCGTTTGGCGATCCACAGATAGAGGCCCATGATGACGATCGGCACGACTGTGAAGGCGGCGGCGAGCGGAATATTCCCGGCCGTGCCCTGCAAGGTGTAGACGGCCTGGCCGAGGAAGTAGCTCGAAGTGCCGACGATCTGCGGGATGATGTAATCGCCGAGCGTCAGCGAGAAGGTGAAGATCGACCCCGCAATGATGCCGGGCAGCGCCAGCGGGAAAATCACCGTTCTGAAAGTCTGGCCCGGATGGGCGCCGAGATCGGCCGAAGCCTCGATCAGATTGCCGGGCACGCGCTCGAGCGCGGCCTGCGTCGGCAGGATCATGAAGGGCAGCCAGACATAGAGGAAGACGAGAAACGTCCCAAGATACGAGATCGACAAGGACGGCCCGCCGATCACCGGTATCGCCAGCACCGCGTCGAGCAGCCAGACGAGATGCAGCTTCTGGGCGATCCAGGTGATGATGCCTTCTTTGGCGAGGATGAGTTTCCAGGAATAGACCTTGACCAGATAGCTCGACCACAAGGGCAGCATGATCGCCAGATAGAACAGCGCCTTCCACTTTCCCCGGGCATAGCGTGCGGCGAAATAGGCAATCGGAAATCCGACCACAACCGAAGCAAGCGTGACCGCGGTCGCCATGACGAGGCTGCGGATGATGACGTCGAGATTGGCGAGCCGGAACAGCTCCCGATAGGTCGAGAGCGTGAATTCGTAGTTGATGAGACCCGAGAATTCGTCGATCGAGAAGAAGCTCTGTGCGAGAAGCGCGAAGAGCGATCCCAGATAAACGATGCCGAGCCACAAGAGCGGTGGCACCAGAAGCAGCGTGAGCAGAAGGGCCGGTCTCCGAAAGAGCGCATCTGAGGTCCGTCGCGCCAGCCCGCCGCGCTCGAGCGTGATCGACGCGGCTCCGGCGCTCACGCCTCGTCCTCCATCACGTGCAGCGCGCCTGCCGGCCAGGCGAGGGTGACGATGTCGCCGGGCGAGACCTTGGCACTGCCTGAGGGGATGGTCGCCGAAAGCAGTTGCCCGCCCGCTTGGGTGGCGATGCGCGTCACCGCCCCTTGATAATGGACCGAGATAACCTTGGCCTCGCAATGCCGCACTGTCGCGTCCGGCAGCGTTTCCTCGCGCCAAATGTCGATCTTTTCAGGTCTCAGGCTTGCCCATTTGTGCGGGCCGCCGGTGCGGGCGCTGAAATCCGGGGTCAATACATTCGAAGAGCCGACAAAATCGGCGACAAAGCGCCGGCGCGGCCGTTCATAGATATCCTCCGGCACGCCGACCTGGACGATCTTTCCTTCGTTGAAGATCGCTACCCGGTCCGCCATCGACAAGGCTTCGCCCTGGTCATGTGTTACGAAGACGAATGTAATGCCGAGATTGCGTTGCAGGGTCTTGAGCTCGACCTGCATCTGCTCGCGGAGTTTAAGATCGAGCGCACCCAGAGGCTCGTCGAGAAGCAGAACCTTCGGTTCATTGACGAGCGCTCGCGCGAGCGCCACGCGTTGTCGCTGGCCGCCGGACAGTTGTCCCGGCCGGCGCGCTTCGAAACCGGCGAGCTCGACGAGAGCGAGCGCCTCGAGCGAACGCTTGTCGCGTTGCGCCTTGCTGACGCCCCTGACCATTAGCCCGTAGCCGACATTGTCGAGCACATTCATATGCGGGAACAAGGCGTAGTCCTGGAAGACGGTGTTGACATTGCGCCGGTAAGGCGGAACGCCCTCGGCGGTCTCGCCGAATATCTCGATATGCCCGCTGGTCGGCTGTTCGAACCCGGCGATCAGCCGCAGGCAGGTCGTCTTGCCCGATCCGGACGGCCCGAGCATCGCAAAGAACTCGCCCTCTGCGATGTCAAGGGTCACATCGTCGACGGCACGCACCGTACCGAAATGGCGCGATACCCGCTGGAACCTGACGGCTGTCGTCATTTTCTGAAGTGGCACCCCCCGGAAGTGTCATCCCCGGGCTTGTCCCGGGGATCCATCGTGCCGACGCTCAGAGAGCGATTGTGTTGATCAATGGATTGCCGGGACGAGCCCGGCAATGACACTATTGTTTGCGCTTGGCGGTCTATCCTATCTTCCGCCCAGCACGGCGATGTAGTCGGAGACCCAGCGATAATAGGGCACGCAGCCGTCAGGCTGGGACGCGCATTTGGCCACCGGCGTCCGCCAGAACGCGACCTTCTCGAAGTTCTGAACGCCGTTTGTCTCGCAGCCGGCATCCGTCAGGAGCGCATTGCCCTTGCACGCCGAAAGTACGACCGGAACCGACCCGAACCACGCCGCAAGATCGCCCTGGAGCTTCGGATTGATCGAATGCTCCAGCCACATATAGGCACAATTGGGATGGGCTGCATCCACATGCATCATGGTCGTATCGGCCCAGCCCGTCGCTCCCTCATCCGGGATCGTCGAGGCGATCGGCTGCTTCTCGGCCTGGAGGAGGTTGACCTGGAACGGCCACGAGGACGATGCCACCACGCCTTCGTTCTTGAAATCATCGATCTGGATAAAGGCATCATGCCAATAGCGGCCGACGATCTTCCGCTGCCCGCGCAGGAGGTCGAGTGCCGCCTTGTACTGATCTTCATTCAGCTCATAGGGATCCTTGATGCCGAGCTCAGGCTTCGTTTTCATGAGATAGAGCGCCGCATCGGCAATGTAGATCGGTCCGTCGAAGGCCTGGACTCGGCCCTTGTTGGACTTGCCGTCCGGCAGATTCTGTTCTTCGAAGACAATCCCCCAGCTCTTCGGCGCTTCCTTGAAGACATTGGTGTTGTAGGCGAGGACATTGGCGCCCCACTGGTACGGAACTCCGTAATGCTTGCCGTCGACGGTGTGCCACGGGGCATTCTGCAGGCGCTCGTCGATCGTGTTCCAGCTCTTGATCAGGTCCTTGTTGATTTCCTGGACGCGCTTGCCCGAAATCAAGCGCAGGCTCGCATCGCCCGACGCGGTAACCAGGTCGAAGCCGCCTTCGTTCATGAGAGCGACCATTTCGTCCGACGTGCCGGCGGTCTTGATATTGACCTTGCAGCCCGTCGCCTTCTCGAAATCCGTCACCCAGTCGAAGTTCTTGTCCGTCTCGCCGCGCTCGATATAGCCCGGCCATGCGACGATATCGACCTGGCCTTCGCCCGGGCCGATCTCGGTCTTCATGTCGGCCAAAGCCGCGCCGCCGAGCGATGTCGCGGCCATAAGCGACACGACCACGCGTGTGAGTGAATTCATGGTTTTAACCTCCCTGCGAGCCGGGCTGACACACAAGTCCGCATTGGCATGGCGACCGGCTCATCGGATCATGACATGCCTTGGAGTAGCGAACCCAAGGCAAGCTTTAGCCGGTCTGTAGGCGGATGAAAAGCCATCCAATCCCTGCAGAGGCATCCAGCGTTCGATGTTTGACCGGCGGCCGGGCGGTGTTACACTGAAAAGAAAAAACCCGGATGGGGAGTGGAACGCGCGTGGCGAAAGCGAACGGCAACGGCCAGCCGGCGGTTATTGTCGAAGATCTGCACAAGAGCTTTGGCGAGCTCGAGGTTCTGCGCGGCGTCTCCCTGACCGCCCATGAAGGCGATGTGGTGTCGATCATCGGCGCCTCGGGCTCCGGCAAGAGCACCTTGCTCCGCTGTATCAACTTCCTGGAATCGCCGACCCGCGGCCGCATCACCGTTACCGGCGAAGAAGTGGCGGTCAAGACGGGCCATGACGGCAATCTCCACCCCTCGGACCGCCGCCAGCTCGAGCGCATCCGCACCCGGCTTGGAATGGTCTTCCAGTCCTTCAATCTTTGGCCGCACATGACCGTCCTCGGCAATGTCATCGAGGTTCCGGTCCATGTCCTTAAGGTGCCGAAGGCCGAGGCGATCGAGCGCGCCGAGAAACTCCTGCAAAAGGTGGGTCTCCACGAAAAGAAAGATCAGTACCCGGCCTTTCTTTCGGGCGGACAGCAGCAGCGCGCCGCGATCGCCCGCGCCCTTGCCATGGAACCAAAGGTCATGCTCTTTGACGAGCCGACCTCGGCGCTCGATCCGGAACTCGTCGGCGAAGTTCTCAAGGTTATCCGCGACTTGGCGGACGAGGGGCGCACGATGATCCTCGTCACCCACGAAATGGCCTTTGCCCGGGAAGTCTCAAGTCACGTCATGTTTCTGTACAAGGGTCTGGTCGAGGAGGAAGGGCCGCCCGCCCAGGTCTTCGGATCGCCCAAAAGCGAGCGATTCCGCCAGTTCGTAAAGAACATCAAATAGGGCTTTCCGGTGGGGTGGAGGCCCGGCTAGGATGAAACTATGACGCCCTCATTTCCGAGAGAACGTCAATAAGGCCGGTCGGGCATGCCCCGCCGGCTGCAAGGGAGTAAACAAGGGAGAATATGATGAAGTTTACCCGCCGCTATGCAATGGCAGCCGCCGCCGCCGTGATGCTTGGCTTTGCCGCCAATGCCCAGGCCGAGCCGATCAAATTCGGCGTCGCCGCCGAGCCCTATCCGCCCTTCACCTCAAAGGATGCCTCAGGCACCTGGGTTGGATGGGAAATCGACCTCATGAACGCATTGTGCAAACAAATGAACGAAGACTGCCAGCTCGTTGAAGTCGCGTGGGATGGCATCATTCCGTCACTTACCTCGAAGCAGATCGACGTCATCTGGTCGTCCATGTCGATCACCGACGAACGCAAGAAGACGATCGATTTCTCCGATATGTACTACGACACCGCGACCGCCATCATCGGCCCGAAGAACGGCGACCTCGACATCAGTCCTGAGCACCTGAAGGGCAAGACCATCGGCGTTCAGGTTTCCACCACGCATGCCAATTATGTCGACAAGTATTTCGGCGCCGGCTCTACGGTTAAGACCTACCAGACCCAGGACGAGGCCAACCAGGATCTGGCCGCCGGCCGTCTCGACTATGTGCAGGCCGACGCCATGGCGCTCGACGCGTTCTTGAAGACCGAGCAGGGCATGGCCTGCTGCGAAAAGAAGGCCGATGTTCCGCCCGATACGACTATCCTCGGCATGGGAGTCGGCGCCGGCCTCCGCAAGGAAGACACTGCTCTCAAGGAAAAAATCAACGCGGCGATCAAGGCGCTCGCCGCCGCGGGTGAGTTCGACAAGATCACCGCCAACTATCCGGAACTGACGGCTATCGTCGTCCCGAAGGCGAATTGAACTGAGACCGGGCTGCGCCGGTTTCACCGGCGCAGCTTCTCGTTGCGGCTAAGGGGCGGGGGGAGATGCCCACCAAAGCAGGCAGTCTGGAACTGCTCAGCCAATGGGGCGGCAACCTCCTCGTCGGCGCCCTCAGTACCATCCAGATATCGTTGTGGGCCTATGCCTTCGGATTGTGCCTGGGATTGCTCGGCGCGGTCGGCAAGCTCAATGGCGGGCGCGTAGCCCGCGGCATCCTGGATGGCTACACGACGATCGTCCGTTCAGTCCCCGAGCTCGTGCTGATCGTCATTCTCTACTACGCCGGCACTGACACGCTCAATCGTGTACTCGCTCATTTCGGCTTTGATGCGGTGCGCATCAGCGGCTTTATGGCGGCCGTCTTCGTATTGGCCTTTGTGCAGGGCGCCTATTCGACCGAAGTTCTGCGCGGCGCCATCCAGGCGATTCCGATCGGCCAGATCGAAGCGGCCCGGGCCTTCGGCATGGCGCCAGTTCTGCGCTTCCGGCGGATCATCTTGCCGGCCATGCTGCCCTATGCCATTCCGGGTCTCGCCAATCTCTGGCTCAACGTCACCAAGGATTCCGCACTCGTCGCCGTCGTCGGGTATAGCGAGCTTGCACTCGCCACCCGCCAGGCCGCCGGCGGAACCAAGGCGTATTTCCTTTTCTACGTTGTAGCTGCCGGAATCTACCTGACCATCTCCATCGTCTCGCTCTTCTTCTTCGGCCGGCTGGAACGTCGCTTCCGCCGCGGCCAGCATAAGGCGAGGTAGCGGCGATGAACTGGGACTGGCTGCCTCAATACGCCCCGCTTCTCCTTCATGGCATCTGGCTCACCATTGTTCTGCTGGTGATATCCTGCTCCTTCGGCATGGCGTTTGCGATCCCGATCGGCCTCGTACAGGTCACCGGGCCCCTTCCCCTGGCATGGCTCGCGAAGGGATTCTGTACAGCGATCCGCGGCACGCCGCTCCTGGTCCAGATATGGCTTCTCTATTATGGCCTTGGCTCGCTTTTCCCGTCGATTCCCTGGATCAGGGACAGCTTCATGTGGCCGGTGCTGCGTGAAGGCTTCTTCTATGGCGTGCTGGCGCTCACCATAAGTTTTGCCGCTTATGAAGGCGAGATCATGCGTGGTGGCTTCATGAGCGTGCCCAAGGGCGAACTCGAGGCAGCGCGTGCCTTTGGTATGAGTCCGTTTACCATCTTGCGCCGCATCTGGTTTCCGCGCGCGTTCCGTCTTGTTTTGCCCACACTCGGCGGTGAAGTGATTGGTCAACTAAAGGCGACGCCTTTGGTTGCCACCATTACGATCATGGAGGTATTCGGGGTCGGAAGTAAGATTAGGCAGGATACATACCACGTCTACGAACCCTTGCTGCTCGTGGCTTTGATCTACGTTTGCCTGACTTTCGTCATTACCCGTATCTTCCTGTGGATCGAACGCCAGGTGCCTCAGAAACGATGAACTGCGAAATCATTGACCGCTTCGCTGCGGATCTGGTCGCGATCCGCCGCGATCTCCACATGCATCCGGAATTGCAGTTCGAGGAAGTGCGAACAGCCGGCATTGTCGCGCGCGAACTCGCGAATTTCGGTTTCAAGGTCAGCGAAGGCATTGCCGGCACCGGCGTGATCGGCAGCTTGAGCAATGGCACCGCGCGCCGCGCAATCGGACTGCGCGCCGACATGGACGCCCTGCCGATGACCGAGACGACGGGCTTGCCCTATGCGAGCCGCAGCCCCGGAAAGATGCATGCCTGCGGCCATGATGGCCACACCACGACGCTGCTCGGGGCGGCACGCTATCTGGCCGAGACCCGCAATTTCGACGGCACCGTGCATCTGATCTTCCAGCCCGCCGAGGAGGATATCAGCGGTGCCAAGCGGATGGTCGAAGAGGGCTTGTTCCAGCGCTTTCCCTGCGATGCAGTATACGCCTTTCATAATCTGCCGGGTTATCCGGCCGGCCAGGTGCTATACAAGACCGGCCCCGTCACTGCCGCCGTCGATATCGCACGCATCACCGTGCGCGGCATTGGCGGGCATGGCGCCATGCCGCACAAGGCGGCCGACCCGATCGTTGCGGCCGCCGGCATCGTGATGGCGCTCCAGACGGTGGTTTCGCGCAATGCCGATCCGCATGAACCGGCGATCGTCACCGTGGGGACACTTCACGCCGGAACCCTCTCCACGGTGATTCCGGAAACGGCGAGCCTCGAGGTCAGCATCAGGAGTTGCAGCCCGGCCACCCGCAGGCTCATTGCCGCGCGCATCCCGGCCATCGTCAAGGCCCAGGCCGAGAGCTATGGCTGCACGGCGGAGATCGACTACGAACTGAGCTATCCGCCGTCCGTCAATACGATGGCCGAGACCGAATTGCTCGGTGCCGTTGCCGGCGAAGTCGAGACCGGGCATCCTGCGATCCGCATCGAACATCCCTTCATGTTCAGCGAGGATTTTTCCTACATGCTGGAACAGGTACCGGGAAGCTACTTTGCCATCGGCAATGGCGACGGGCCGAACCGCAAGATGCTTCACGATCCGGGCTACGACTTCAACGACGAGATCCTGATCAAGGGCGCGGCACTCTGGGGCCGCCTGGTCGAGCGATTTCTGCCGGCGGCGTGAAGCCGCTTCACAATATCGCTCCCTCAGGAAGTACGCTCTTGAGCGCGGTGATGAAGGTCTGCATGGCCAGTGCGGTTAGTATCAGGCCCATGATGCGGCCGACAACATTGGTGCCGGTCTCGCCGATCAATCTCTGGATCGGGGAGGCGAGCAGCAAAGTGAGGTAGCTCAGCACCATCACCAGCAGCAGGGTTCCCGCCGTTGCCGCCTGGTGGAACAGCGAATACTGATGATTGTCGGTGAGCACGACGATCGCCGTGATGGCCCCGCCGCCGGCGAGCATTGGCGTCGCCAGCGGAAATACGATGATGTCCTTCGCCGCGCGGGGCTTCGCCGAAATCTCGGCGGCCTTGTCGGTCTCGCCGACACCATAGATCATGCGAAGCCCGAGTGTGAGCAGCACGAGCCCGCCCGCGAGCCGGAAGGCCGGGAGTGAAATGCCGATGGCCTCAAGCAGGATCTGTCCCAGGACCAGAAAGAACAGAAGGATGATCGCCGCCACGACACAGGACATCAGCGCGACGCGATGCCTGTCGGCGGCGCTCATGCCGCCGGTGAGTGCCAGATAGACCGGGATCACGGCAATCGGCTCGATGGTCACGAGCAACGTCATGAAGTCGGTGATGAAGGTATCGTATTGCATCGGCATGTCCCCGGAATCGGCAGGCAGCCAGCACGGCATGACGCGCGAAGCCGAGTCAAGGACTCTCAAGCGTGCGACCATTGGACCTTGGACAGGCCGATCCCGGCCGCGCGATAGTGCCGCCATGAAACCGGGGCTCGTCATGGGGTTGCGCCGTCGCCGTGCGCTTGCGCGCTGGCTGGCGGCACTTTTGCTCCTGCCGGTCGTCCTCGGCGTCATACCGGCCGCTCCGCTCTCGGCCGAGCAGGCCCTTTTGCGCGACCTCGCGCTCTCGATCTGCACGCCCAATGGTGCGCAGGACCAGGGCAGGGCGCCCGCCTCGCATGACCAGCAATGCGTACTATGTACTGTCGGCTGCGTCACCTGTGCGTCGATGGCGCCGGGGGGCGCGGTTGCCACGCTCAGGCCGGCGCCGCGGGGCGGCCCTTTCATCGTCACTCCCATCGCCGCTGGCGAG
>JAEUMG010000274.1 GCA_016793355.1 Hyphomicrobiales bacterium | reverse complement strand
TTCCTGCCCTTTACCGTTCGCGCCAATATCGGCATCGGCTGCCCGGTCGATCCGGCTTTTGCGCTGGGCGGGGAGAGAACCAAGAACCCCTATGCGGAGAAACTCGCGACGGCCTATGCGCAAGGGCTGAGCGTGGACGATACCGTCTGGGCGAAGGCCTATGCCCTGTCGCGCGCCATCCTGGTGCCCGAAAACGAAGAGTCGCGGCTGAAGGGTGCCGGTGCCGGATTGACCGACAACGATTAGAGAGCGGCGAGGTTTATGTTGTGCCCGCCAAGCGGCATCACCCCCTCACCAAGAGACCGTTGCCGTCCTTCGAGGCCCGCCTGTCGGCGGGCACCTCAGGACGAGGTCTCTGCATGAGGGCACAAAATCACCCCCCGGTCCTGATCAAGCCGCCACAAAAATACCCCTCGTCCTGAGGCGCAGCACGAAGTGCTGCCTCGAAGGATGAGGGGTGCAGGGAAGACGTCCGTACACTGATCGCCATGCCAGCGAAAATGCTGCAGCGAGCCTTTCTCCCTTCTCCCCTCGTGGGAGAAGGCGGACGCCGCGAAGCGGCGGCCGGATGAGGGGGGCGGTGCAGCGTGACGGGCATTTGACAAGCGATGACGCCCCCTCACCCGCCTCGGGCCTGACGGCCCTCGTCGCCCTCTCCCACGAGGGGAGAGGGGTGATTGCAGACAATTCTGTATACGGACGAATGAGCTACGACGTGTCGTCGAGTGGCGGGTTCCCTTGAAGGGCGAGCCAGTGGCACTCCTTCAGGATCTCGTCGACCACGTGCCTGGCCCGTTGCCGGAATCCCGGTGGGCGGCCGGGCCGCAAGGGGCTCCAGCGCTCCGGCCGGCGCTCTTCCTTGGGCTTGGCGTGCCACCGTGCCAGCCGCATGGCGTGGCGCGGGATATCCTGGAGAGCATCCGCCGCGGCGATGAGACGGCGGAGCAGGTTCTTCGCACTGACCATGCCGTCATCGGCCTTGTTAATGACGGCAGGTGGAGGCTCCTGCTGCCTGACCACGACATAGATCGGAAACATCGGATTATTGCCAAGATCCATGACCTGGATGCGGGGCTCAGGCCGGCGCCTCTTCTTGATGCGATGGGGAGACCGCTTGAGCTGGTCGAACAGATTGAACAACGGGCGGCGCTTGCGCTTCTCTTTGGCTTCGCCTTCGCCATCGGCTTTGCCTTTGGCTTTATTGGAAGTTTTGGCCCTCGGCCTGGCCGGGCGGGGTTCCTCGGGTTCCAGCACGATGTCGCGGGCTGCGGCCACGATCAATCGCCTGACGGCTGATTCCGCCTTCCGCAGGATTCCCATCACCTGGCGGTGAAGCGGCCTGGATATCCGTTCGATCGTGGCGCCTTCGGTCAGGCCGATCATGGCGAACAGCTTCAAGACCTCGACCAGCAAGGGTGCGCGATTGCGTTCGATGGCCAATTTGAAGTCCATTTCCATCCAATAGAACACAAATGGAACTTTGTCCAGACCCCGATCCCGGATTTTCAGAATTATTTTTGACGTACGTCACGCGACAAAGCTATTGATCCGATCGTAAAGCTCCCGGCCAAGGGTGAGGCCCGACTTCGCGAGCGCCTTCCGGTTGGCTGCGCGCCGGGAATTCGGCAAGCGCGCCCCCTCCTGCGCCAGGATCGACTTTGTCAGGGCCTTGATCTGGCGGTCGAAGCTTCCGCCGGAAAAGCGCTGCGGATCGATGGCGATGAAGAACTGCCCGGAATCGACATGCCGGCCGTCATTGGCCACGAAGCTCGCCATCTGGGTGCCGAGCAGGGCGCCGGACACCGCAGCCGAGAGAACCTCGACGATCAAGCCCTGGCCGAAGCCCTTGTAACCGCCCGATGGCGCCATCGAGCCTTCGAGCGCCTTCTTCGAATCGGTCGTGGGATTTCCTTGCGCATCGAGCGCCCAGCCCAGCGGGATGTCGCGGCCTTCAGCCGCCGCCTTCATGACGGCGCTCTTGGCGACCGTCGATGAGGACTGGTCGATCAGAAAGGCGATCTTGTTGCGCCCGCCGGGCACCGCGAAGGAGAGCGGGTTCGTTCCGATGAGCGGCTTGCGCCCGCCGGGCGGCGCGATCGACGGCGGCGCGTTGGTGAAGCCGAAGGCCACGAGGCCCTGACGTGCCAGAAAGCCGGTGTGAAAGCCGAGCGTCGCGGCATTGTAGGAATTGTAGACGGCCATGGCCGCAATGGCGTTCTTCTTCGCGGCAGGGATCAGCTTCTCGAAACCCTGTTCGATCGCGGGATGGGCAAAGCCGTGCCGCGCATCGAC
>JAEUMG010000271.1 GCA_016793355.1 Hyphomicrobiales bacterium | reverse complement strand
ATGCCGGCAAGATTGCCGATGAGATCGAGCTTGGTTGAAATCTTGGCGCCGCCGACGACGGCGACCAGCGGGCGCCTGGGATTTTCGAGCGCGGCGCCGAGCGCCTTCAGTTCCGCTTCCATGGCGCGGCCGGCATAGGCGGGGATCAGGTGCGCTATGCCTTCGGTCGAGGCGTGGGCGCGATGCGCGGCGGAGAAAGCGTCGTTGACGAAGACCTCGCCCAGACTCGCGAAGACCTTCGCAAGTGCGGGATCGTTCGATTCCTCGCCGGCATGAAAGCGGGTGTTCTCCATGAGCAGGACCTGGCCGGGCCTTGCCGCGCGTGCGGCGGCTTCGGCCTTGCCGTCATGCCAGTCAGTGAAAACGAAATCGACCTTGTGCCCGAGGGCCTTTTCGACGGCAGGCGCCACCGGTTTCAAGGAGAGTTCGGGGACGACCTTGCCTTTCGGCCGCTCGAAATGCGCAAGCAGGATGATCGCTGCACCCTTGTCGAGGAGTTCGCGCAAGGTCGGGACGATGCGGTCGATGCGGGTGGTGTCTCTGACTTCGCCGTTCTCGATCGGCACGTTGAGATCGACGCGGATGACAACGCGCTTGCCTTTGGCGTCGAGGTCATCGAGGGTTTTGAAGGACGGCATGGCGTTACTTCCCCTTCTTCTTCACCGCCTTCACGACCGCTGCGGCGGTGATGCCGAAATGCGCGTAGAGCTTCTCCGCGGGAGCGGATGCGCCGAAGCCGGTCATGCCGATGAAGATGCCGTCCCGGCCGATGAAGCGATCCCAGGTGGTGCGCACGCCGGCCTCGATGGCGACGCGGATCTTCTCGGCCCCGAGAAGCTTCTCCTTATAGGCTTTGCCCTGCTTCTCGAAGAGATCGATGGAGGGCACGGAGACCACGCGGGCCGGGATACCGGCGGCATCGAGCTTTGCTTTGGCGTCGATGGCGATCTCGACCTCCGAGCCCGATGCAAAGATCACCACTTTCGACTTCTTGGCGGACGGGGCCAGTTCATAGGCACCGAGCGCCGAGAGGTTCTTTGCCGAGTAGGTGAGGCGCGCCGGCTTCAATTTCTGGCGGGTCAGCGCCAAGACCGATGGCGTCTTCTCGGCGGCAAGCGCGATCTCCCAGCATTCGGCGGTCTCGACCGCATCGCACGGGCGCATTACGTGAAGATTGGGAATGACGCGCAGGGCCGCCATGTGCTCGACGGGCTGATGCGTCGGGCCGTCCTCGCCAAGCCCGATCGAGTCATGGGTCATGACGAAGATGACCCGGATGCCCATCAGCGCTGCAAGGCGGATCGACGGGCGGCAGTAATCGGTGAAGCAGAGGAAGGTGCCGCCATAGGGGATAACGCCGCCATGGAGCGCCATGCCGTTCATGGCGGCGGCCATGCCATGCTCGCGGATGCCATAATGGATGTAGCGGCCGCCATAGTCGCCCGCGGTCAGAGGCTTCATGTCCTTCGACTTGGTGTTGTTCGAGCCGGTCAGGTCGGCCGAGCCGCCAAGCGTGTCCGGCACTGCGACATTGATGACGTCGAGCGCATTCTGCGAGGCATTGCGGGTCGCAATCGCCGGCGGATTGGCGGCGAGCGCCTGCTTGTAGGCGGCCATCGCGCCCGCGAAACCATCCGGCAGGCGGCCCGACATGGCGCGCTCGAACTCGGCCCTCCGCGGATGCTTGGCGAGGCGCGATTGCCAGGCGGCACGTTCGCTTTTGCCGCGATTGCCGGCAGCGCGCCAGGCCTTGAGAATCGCCGCGGGGATTTCGAAGGGCGGATAGGGCCAATCGAGCGCCTTGCGCGCGCCGGCGATCTCATCGGGCCCGAGCGGCGAGCCATGCGTGGCGGCAGTTCCCTGCTTCGTGGGCGCCCCGAAGCCGATAATGGTCTTGCAGGCGATGAGCGACGGGCGATCGGATGCATGCGCGGCGGTCAAGGCGGCTGCGACTTCAGATTGCGACAATCCGTCGACGCGCGTCACCGCCCAGCCGGACGCGGCGAAGCGGGCAAGCTGGTCGGTCGAATCGGCAAGCGACACCTTGCCGTCGATCGAAATGCCGTTGTCGTCGAAGAGTACTATAAGCCGGTTGAGCTTGAGGTGGCCGGCAAGCGCTACCGCTTCCTGCGAGATGCCTTCCATGAGACAGCCGTCGCCAGCCAGCACATAGGTGCGATGGTTGACAAGATCGTCGCCGAAGCGGGCATTGAGGTGGCGCTCGGCGATCGCCATGCCGACGGCATTGGCCAGGCCCTGGCCCAGGGGACCGGTCGTCGTCTCGATGCCGGAAGCATGGCCGTATTCCGGGTGGCCGGCGGTGTTGGAGCCGAGCTGGCGGAAATTCCTGATCTGATCGAGCGTCATATCCTCATAGCCGAGGAGATAAAGCAGCGAATAAAGCAGCATCGAGCCGTGGCCGGCGGAGAGCACGAAGCGGTCACGATCCGGCCAATGCGGATCGGCGGCATCGAACTTCAGGACTTGCGTGAAGAGGGCGGTGGCGAGGTCGGCGGCACCCATCGGCAGGCCGGGATGGCCGGAATTGGCCTTCTGGACGGCATCCATGCTGAGCGCGCGAATGGCATTGGCCATGACGCGGCTCGTGTCGCTCACATTTTCCTGGTTCACTCGGCCACCCTCGATTTTTGCGGGGGCCAGACATAACAGCCGTCCTTATCGAGTCAATGGCGCCGGATGGGCTCGATAGTGTTGGGCCTGGCGTGGAAGCCGCAGCAATAGCCGAGCATGGCCCGCAGGCCGTTCAGCGACCCATGAGGATCGGCAGGGTCATCTTCTGGATGATATGCCGGGTTGCGCCACCGAGAATCACCTCGGAAAATCGGGAGCGCCCGTAAGCTCCCATGACAATCATCTCGGCTCCGGCCTCATTGGCCTGTTCGAGGAGAAACGCGCCGACATGGTCGCCGTTGACATCGACCGGGACAGTCTCAACCTGTCCGACACGGTCCTGGAGATAGCCCGCAATAGACAGATCAGGCTCGCGCGAGGATCGCCGCGGGGTCTCGCGGCTCTTTCCGACGCACAGCGTGATTTTTTCCGCCCGCTCAATAAACGGCAGCGCGAATTGGAGGGCGGTCGCCGCCTGTGCGCTGCCGTTCCAGGCGACCAGAATGTGCCTGGGCGCCGGCTGGAAGCGGCCGGTCTTGGGCACCAGGACAATCGGCCGGCCGGCCGACAGTGCCGCCTCTTCGGCAGGATCAAAGCCGAATTCGTCCCGGCCGGGATCGTGCTGTTCGATGATCGTCAGATCGTGCAGGCGCGCGGCGCGGGTAACCAACTCACTGGCCGGTCCTTCGCCGGTCACAAACTCGCATGCCACATCCTGAGCACTCGCGGCGGCCAGCAGGCGGTCCTGCATTGCGGCCGCTATTTTCTGGTCGCGCCGCTTCTGCCGCGCGACGGCCGTTTCGTCCGTACCAGAAATACTGCGCAGGAAGGAAATATCGGCAAACGTCATGTAGCCACGCAGTCTCGCGCCGAATCCGGCAGCAACGCCGATGGCGTAGTCGATATGCGGCGACCATTCTTCATGCGATTTCAGATGTACGAGTATGTCGCGCATGATCATGCCGGCCTCCGGATGTTCGGTTCGCAGATTATTTCAAGATTTATTATCGAAGATCGAGCCGCGCATGTCATTGATTTCGCTCAAGGCGGATCAAGAAAACGCCCCACAAGGGCGCTCCTTTCCGCGTCTGCCGCCGTTATTGACGGTGCGGTGACCAGAGTCCTATTGTCGAAGCCGGGCACGGGGGGTTAACAGTGCGATTCGTCCAGCGGTTGCGGTCATGGCGGACCTGACCAAGATCGAGCATGCCTTCGACCGGTTCGAAGCCGCGCTTCGGCGCGTCGAAGTGGCCATGTTGCGCAGCCAGGAGCGCGATGCCCGCGCCAAGCTGGTGGCGGGCGAAGCCGACGCCTTGCGTCATGATCGCTCGCGGCTTGCCCAGGAGCTCGACGAAGTCCGCTCGAAAGCTTCGGAGCTGATCGGCACCAACAGGCAGGCCGTCGACAAGATCGACACCGCCATGTCGCGCATCAGGGCGGTGCTGCACAGCAATTCGGGCGGAGGCTGAGGGGCGGACGATGGCGCAAGTAGTCGTCCAGGTGAACGACCGCCCCTATACGATGCAATGTCCCGACGGCGAGGAAGATCACCTGCGCGATCTTGCACGCCTCCTCGATTCGGAAGTCCAGCGCATCAAGCGCAGCGTCGGCTCGGTCGGCGACATCCGCATTCTGGTCATGTCGGGCCTGATGGTGGCCGACCGGCTCTCCGAGGCGATCAAGCGCGTCGAGGAACTCGAAGAACAGGTCCGCTCGCTGCGCGAGTCGCGCAATCTTGCCCAACAGCAGACCAAGGACATCGAGCAGCGATTTGCAGATCGCCTCGACAAGGCTTCCGAGCGCCTGGATATCATCGCGCGCGATCTCGCCAAATAGGCCGGATCAAGGCCCCTTCGGCGCATGCCGACTCCGCGGCAAAATCGGTGAACGCGATCGTCATTTCGTGTGACTGGATTTCCCGTTGCCGCGCGACTACATAGCGCCCTGGCGGGCTGCCCGGTGCGTGTGGAGACTTTTCCCAGGGGCCTATGCGATTCTGATTGGGAGCTGTCCCTGCGCTTGACCGTGGTCTCGCGCAAACGGCGCCCACCTACGTAAGTAGGGACCCGGGATCGTACTCTCCTCACGGCCCATGGTGGCTCGCCGCTTTGTTGGCACGAAGGAAAGGCAAGCATGACCGCTGCACAGCAATCGGGCGACCTTGTGGAATTGAAACGGCGCTGCCGCTCGCAGGCCAACAAGAGGCGCGTCGAGGCCCATGCGGCGGCAGGGGAGACGGCGGGACTGACGCTGGCGCAGGCCGGTCTGCCCATTGCGCGCGACGATCGCGGGATCGTGTCGGGCTTCTTTCCGTTCAAGAACGAGATCACCGTGCTGCCCCTGCTGGCCAGGCTTGCAAGCGAGGGCTGGACGACTTCGCTGCCCGTCGTCACGGGCGAGGGTCAGGCTTTGCAATTCCGCGTCTGGATGCCCGGTGAGCCGACACGGCCAGGCGTATGGGATATTCCCATTCCACTCGAAACCGCGGCGGAAGTTCATCCCGACGTCCTCCTGGTGCCGATGCTCGCCTTCGACCGGCGCGGATACCGCCTCGGTTATGGCGGTGGCTATTACGATCGGACCCTCGCGGCCTTGCGGGTCCTCAAGCCGATTACCGCGATCGGCATCGCC
>JAEUMG010000268.1 GCA_016793355.1 Hyphomicrobiales bacterium | reverse complement strand
GGCGATGCCGCCATGATGTAGCGGCCCTGCATCGCAAAGCCGCATGCGATCTTCTCGTCGCGGATGACGTTGTGCACCGTCTCGAAGGCATGGCGCAGTTCGCCATAGAGCGCCTTTGCATAGTCGAGGCCGTGCTTTTCGATGAGTTCGCCGAAGGTATATTTGAAGGTCCGCCCGACATAGCCGGCATTGCGCGAACTGGCACCGATGCCGGGCTCGCCGGCTTCGAAGACGACGACCGACCGGCCGCCACGCGCCAGTTCCATCGCGGCGGCGAGTCCGGTGACACCCGAGCCGACAATCGCCACATCCGCCTTGGCCGGCGACGGGAAGGCCGGCGGCTCGCCCGTGCGGCGCGGCGCCGCCTGCCACCAATAGGGTTCGAGATTCACGGTCTTTTCGCCGCCTTGTCATGCTTGAGCCAGCGAAAGAGCTCATCCATCCGCGCCGCGAGCAGCGCGGCACCGTCGCGCTTCGACCAGTCATAGACACCGCGGCCGTTGCTCAGCCCGTTTGCGCCGGCCGCGACCAGTTCGGCAACCCTGGCGGCCGGCTCGGGAGAGGTGTCGAGCGCGGGGAGCAAGGAGCGCCCGAAATGATACATGGTCTGGAGGCCGCCGACATCGGCCGATTCAAGCGGGCCGGTGACGGCGACGCGGCGTCCGAAACTGTGCCGCACGACGCTGTCGATCGCCGCGGCACTTGCCGCCCCGGAGGCCCATAGCGCCCAGGCCTCCCGCAGCATGGCGAATTGCAGGCGATTGCCGATGAAGCCGGGGATTTCCTTGTCGATGACGGCGGGCTCCTTGCCGGCCGCGCGCAGTTCCTTGCACACCCAGTCGACGACGTCGGACGCTGTTTCAGGGCCGGCACACACTTCGACCAGCGGAATGAGCTGCGGCGGATACCAGAAATGCGTAGCGATCACCCGCTCGCGCCGCCCGACCTGTGCGACCAGCGCCGAGGCCGGCTGGCCGCTCGAGGAAGCAAGCACCGCCGGCGGCGGACAGATCGCATCAAGCTTGCCGAACAGATCGAGCTTGAGGGCAAGGTCCTCGGTCACGGCTTCGATGACCAGTTGCGCCCTGGCCGCGTCCTCAAGTTCGGTCGAAAGCGTCACGCGATCGAGAATCCTCGCGACCTCATCGTCCTCGACCAGCTCATGCCGCGCGAAATCGGCAAGACTGCCGGCGATCTTCTGCCGTGCCCGGCCGAGACTCTCTGCGTTTCGCCCGATCAGCACGACCGGCCGTCCGGCCATCGCAAAAATCTGCGCCACGCCATGGCCGATGATTCCATTGCCGATCACAGCGACCATGTCGAGCCTGTCTGGCGTCATTGGCGTTCCCTCTTCTCCTGCCGCCGGCGGGATTTCGCTTCATCCAGCCGGTCGCGCAATTGCATCATCCAGTAGGACGACTGCACCCCCAATCGTCCGAGCGGGCCGCCCGCCCAGCGCGGCGCGAAGGCTGCGAAGCGGCGATATTCGTCATCGCCTTCCGCGATGGCGCGCGCCAGCAGCAAACCGGACATCGCCGTCGTATTGAGCCCGTGCCCCCCGAAAGCCGTCGCATACCACACACCATCGTCGAGCCGCCCGATCAACGGCATCTTGTGAAGCGCATAGCCCATGAGCCCGGCCCATGCATAGTCGATGGCGGGATCGCCAAGCTGCGGATAGACCGACAGCATGTCGCCTTTCATCCGTTCGGCAAGGCGCGAGGGCTCGCCGACCCGCGTCGTAATGCGCCCGCCCCACAGGATGCGTCCGCCGTCGATGATGCGGTAATAGTCCCCGGCACGGCGCGTATCGGCGATCGCCGAGCGGGTCAGAATGGCGTCCTGATGCAGCGCTTGCGTCACCGCGACATAGGTGGCGACCGGCAGAACGGCACGCCCGATGCGCGGCTGGATGCGCCGATCGAGGGCGGAAACGCAGAAGACGACATGGCGGGCGCGGATGCTCCCCCGCGGCGTGCGGACGGTCGAGACGGCACCGTCGCGCTCCACTGCGAGCGCCGGTGTATCTTCGTGAATTCTCGCACCCGCCTGCTCGGCTTCGCCCGCCAGCGCCAGCGCATAGCGCAACGGATGGATGTGAAAGGCGGAAGCATCGCTGAAGCTTTGATAGTAGCGCGCGGATCGCAGGACCAGGCGCGTCTGCTCGGCAGTGAGGAGCGAAGCCGGCTGGCCGAAGTCGCGGTTCATTCTCTCCACCCAGGCCGCGGCGCCGGCAGGGTCGTCATGGCGCAGCGCCACCATCCAGCCGTCTCCCATCTTCAGCGATGGATCGAGGCGCACGATGTTCCGGCGGATGAATTCGGTCCCTTCGCGGGACAGCCTGAACAGTGCCTGCGCCACCGCAAGCCCGGCCGATGCGGCAAGATCGGCGGCGCCGAGCGCAAATCCGTTCGAAACGAAGCCGCCATTGCGGCCCGATGCGCCCCAGGCCAGCCGCCGGGCTTCGATGAGAACGACGCTCCGGCCGGCCTCGGCCAATTGATGCGCGACACTGATTCCGGCGAGCCCGCCGCCGATCACGCAGACATCGCAGGCGATCTCTCCGGCCAGCGGCGCGCGCGCCGGCCCGGGCTCCGCCGTGGCCTCGTACCAGGTTTCGAATGTCTTAATTTCCTGTGTCATTTCAAGCCTTAATCCGCCCATCAACCTTAACCCAAAATTAGCCGAAACACGTCAATTTGAGACAGATTTGTCAGTCGGCGGTGGAACCCTGAAAATGCGCACGACCTCTCTCCTCGCAATGGCGGCCGCCTGCGTGGCGCTCGCGGGCTGCAATACCAGCAGCGACGGCACCCATACCGCCTCGCTCGATCTTTGCGGCCTGTCCTGCCCAGCTCCAGACGGGGGTGGCGGCGGCGGTGGAGGTGGTGGCTCCGGCGGCGGCTCAGGTGGCGGGGGAGGCTCTGGCGGCGGCAGCGGCAGTGGCAAGACCGGCGGCAATACCAGACTCAACACAGGCGACACAACTATCGCACTTGAAAATGGCGTCCTTGTTTCACCGGATGGCGGTTCCTATTCGCGAATTAGCCCCCGCCCCTCAAATTCAAGCGATCCCACTTCAGTAACCTACGAAATCGACACGAGACAGAGGGACGGTGCCGCGTGGCCGAGCGTGCAACCAATAGCTAAGTATGAGTATGGAACCAATCAGGGAGACTTCTTCTCGCCAGCAAACGGCTTCTACAGAAAGGACGCAAGCGGCAACATCTTAGATTCCGGCGATCAAATCACAGCATACTATGATCCCGGGACAGGGCTCTACTACGCCGAACCCGAATTCCTTACGCAGGTACAACCGCAACTGGTACCATATGCCCAAAAGCTGGGCTCTACGTCGTACAGGGAGTACCGGACACTCAGCCCATCAGGTGGATCTTCGGACGAAGTCTTGCAGGTTTGGAATTTCAGCGACAGTTACGCCACGCAGTACAGGAATATCACCGGCGGCGGTGAAGCGGCCAACCAAGCCTTCTCGTTCGGCGGCACTAAGACCCCAGTCGACGAAATGCCGACGAGTGCGACTGCGAATTATAAGGGGTCATATGGTTCGACTGCAAAAGCCTGGGGCTGGGGTGTTCAAAGCAGTTCAAACAACCTCCTGGTAGTTGATCCCAACAATCTATTCATGACCAACGGGCTGGCAGACATAGATGTCGATTTCGGCGCGGCCAAGCTAACCGGAACGCTAAAGCCGGAGAGTTGGAGTTTCTATCAGGATGACATCCGATACTGGTATGAGAATAATACCGGAAACTTATATACCTCTAATGGCGCTACGGTCGCTCACGAAGCGGTGCCTTACTTCTTCTATACACCCATCAATCTTGATGCACGTCTTGCCGGTAACTCGTATTCAGGTACCGCCAGGCTGGGAGATAATTTCGTCAGCGCGGACAATCCCATGTACGGCGCCTTTTTCGGGAAGAACGCGAAGGAAACAACCGGCATATTCAGCGTGCTTGGCGTTGCACCGGATCCGATCGGCGGCGAATATCCGATCAACGACGATCGCCGGGGCTATCTCCAGCAGAGTGGCGTGTTCAACGCCCGGTGCCAGGCCGGTGGCGCGTGCACGCCCTGAGATCGTGTTTGCCTGAATCATTGGGGCGCGTCATCAGACGCGCCCTTTATTGCGCGATCCTGGCACTGCTGCTCGTAGGCCAGGGCGGCGGCGCGGCCCTTGCGGCGGTAGAGCCGACCGATGAGCAGATCGCGGTCTATGAGGCGATGAACGAGGCGCAGCGCGTGAAGCTCCTGATCGAGCTGA
>JAEUMG010000264.1 GCA_016793355.1 Hyphomicrobiales bacterium | reverse complement strand
TTGTCTGCGATATAAAGCTCCGCGGTTGATGCATCGGTTGAGCGGTTGCCAAATTCATCGATTGCAGTCACAACGACGTCATACACGCCGGGCGCGAGCTCGGTCGCTGGGGCCAAAGACCAGCCCCCCTCGCTGGCGGTCAGCTCCGGCGACTTCCCAAGCTCGTAGGTCCTGTCCGCGAGTGTAACGGTCAGAGTTCTGGTTTCGCCCGGCAGGAAGCTACCGGTAATGGGAAACGCGCTGCCGGCATTGACGGTCGGCACCGCGGGCGGTGTCAGATCGATCACGGTCTCGGCGACCGATGAATCGCGGCTTTCATTGCCGGCTTCGTCCCGCACAATCGCGACCACGTCGTAGTAGCCGTCGCGCAGCGGCTCGCTTACACTCAGTTTCCAACTGCCGTCATTGCCAGCGGTGAGTGCCGCGTCCGTGCCGAGCACATGGGTTCGCCCGCCGATGTGCACGCTGAATAACGACGCGTCCCCGACAGGCCAGGTTCCTGTGATTTCAGGAGTCGGATCATTGCCGCCCTTTCTGTCGACGGTTGGGGCGGCCGGCGGGGTCGTGTCGATGACAATTTCGGCAACGGATGCATCGCGCGATTGATTGCCGAATCGATCGGCAGAGACCGCGACCGCATCGTAATAGCCATCGGCGAGCGGCTCGACCGCCACCGACCAGCGACCGGCTGGCTCTATCGTCAGAGCCGGTGTTCCTCCGTGCCTGTAAGTTTTGCCGCCGATCGACACGCTCAAATCCACGGCGTCGCCTTCCGCCCATGTTCCGCCGATGCGAGGCGTGCGCGAATTGGTGAGCTTCCGGTCGATGGTCGGTGGCGAGGGAGGCGTGGTGTCGATCTCGATTTCCCCAGCAGTTCCATCCATCACGACATTGCCGAATTCGTCGGTTGCTGAAACCTGCACATCATATGTACCGTCGGGCAGCGTTTCGGCCGACAGAAGCCAGCGCCCTTTCTCCGGCACGGTCAACGCGCCGTCGCGGCCCAGTTCGTAGGTCTTCGAACCGAGCGTTACGGCGAGCCGCTTCGTCCGATCCGGATCAAAGGTGCCGGTGACCAGCGGCCGCGGGTTATTTCCAGCGACCGGATTGACGGTCGGCGCCACCGGCAAAGCGGCAATCTCGATCGCGCCCGGGGCGCTGATCCGGCTGATATTGCCGGCACGATCGGCGGTTTCGACGACAACGTCATACCGGCCCGGAGCCATTGGGGACGAGAGCGCGAGGCTCCAGTTTCCCTTGCCGTCGGAGGTGAGAGCCGCCGAACTACCAAGTTTGTAGTTGTCGCCGGCGAGCGCAACCGCCAAGGAAACAGCCTCCCCCTCGGCCCAGGTGCCGGTGATCTTCTCCGGTGTCGCGGTGCCCCTCGAGTGTGCAATTGTCGGTTTCGCCGGCGGAGTGGAGTCAACCTCGATCGCGTTCGCGAAAACCTTCGACACGGTGTTTCCGGCGGCATCGGCGATGTCGATCGACAGATCGTGACGGCCTTCGGGAAGCCGCTCCGGGAGCGTGAGGCTCCAACTGCCGTTGCCATCGGAGATCAGGTGATCGCTTTTCCCCAGTTCGTAAGTCCGTCCGGCGAGCGAAATTCTGAGCAAAACGGCGTCGCCCTCGGGCCATGTTCCCGCCAGCCTGTCCGGCGACTCTTGAACGGTGACGGCGTTCACATTCGGGTCCGCCGGCGCGACGGTGTCCACGGTCAGTTTGCCTGGGGACTCTATCGCGGCCACGCGCCCTGCCCCGTCCGACACTTCAACCCCAATCTCATATTCGCCGTCGGCCATCGGCGCATCCGGCTTCAGTCGCCAGTTACCGGATCCATCCGAACTGAGTTCGGGATTTTCGCCCAACTTAAAGGCTCGTTCCGCAAGGGTGACCATCAGCGACTTGGCGTTGTTCTCCGGCCAGGTGCCGAGAATCTCGGGCTGCGCGTTGTTGGTGAGAATAGAGATCACGGTCGGCGGGTTGAGCGGTTCGGGTTCCGGGGGCGGCGGTGGCGGCGGCGCCACCCCCGCTGTCGAAACGGTCCGGCGAATTCCATAGGTCCCAGCAACCGCCCTGACCGCAGTGGCAATGGCCGCCTCATCGGGTGCCACGCCCGAAATCGCCGCATCACGACCGGAAATCTCGATTCTAGCCCAGTCGAGTCCATCATTCTGCGTTGCCGTAAGGGCGGCTTCGCGGAGTTTCTGCTCCAGGCCAGGGCTGCCGAGCCACCAGGCGCCCAGGACGGGAATCAGCGCCACTGGCGACCATTTCAGCCAACGAGCCGGATTCGCACTCATATCCACCCCTCTGCCGGCCTTCTTTCGGGCCGCGATTACCGATTCCCGCCAGGGTCACACATCAACCGAAGCGATTCTCTGCCCCCGAAGGACTGAAAATGCGGGAAACGACATCGATTCCCACAGCCGCCGCCTCGAAGCGCGCTTTGATTTATCGCATCGGCCTCCGGGCCAGACAATGATGGGGCTGCCACAATTCCCGCCATTTAACTGCTCTTAAACGCGGCGGCCGCCCCATAGAGAGTCGCTTAATTTACTGATATTGCTTGAATATTCTCAGCGCACCAATGGCGATCGGGTATGCCCATTGCGGTGTTGCAAACGAGACACATATGGCGAAATTCTGGCAAAACAGGGCTTGCATTTGTTGACCTTCAAGGGGGGACAGGCGAGTAATACTGCGTGTGCGATTGAATCGTGCAAGTCCTCCAATGCCGAACAAGCAGGGGATCGGGGGGCCGGGACTACTCAACTCCAGAGAACGTGGGAGAAACGAGAATGAAAATGTTAAAGTGGGCGCTCCTCGGTGGTGCGGCAGTCGCCGTGACGGCCACTGCTGCGCAAGCAGACGAGCTCTCTGACCTTAAGGCTCAGCTCGAAGCGCTGCAACAGCGGGTAACGCAGCTCGAAGCTCAGCCGACAACGTCCTTGCCGTCTGGCTATAGCCTGATGTCATTCCGCAATGGCGGAGCCGTGTATGACGCGGTGCCTGAAAAGGCCG
This sequence comes from Hyphomicrobiales bacterium, assembly GCA_016793355.1. GTDB lineage: Bacteria > Pseudomonadota > Alphaproteobacteria > Rhizobiales > Aestuariivirgaceae > JAEUMG01. The sequence goes on along the minus strand of JAEUMG010000264.1, from coordinate 10,384 downwards.
ACATGCGGGAGCTGACCTCGGTTGACAATGGCTTCACCATCGGCGTCATGCCGACGGCGGACGTTGCTCCGGTGGCCGAAGTGACGGTGTCCGGCGAAATCCGCACCATTCTGGTCTATAATGGACAGAATGACGTCAAGTGGAAGGAGCGGCTCTGTTACGAGGACCTCTGCTTCGAAGAGAAATTCAAGTATGACGACAGTGACGATCAGCTTGACGTGCGGGTCCGCGGCCGTCTGGTCGTGACCGGCAAGGCCGATACCGCCGTCGGCGAAGTCGGTGGCCGTATCCGCCTGCAGGCTGGCAGCCCCTTCGATGACGACAATAGCGTCGATATGAACCAGGCCTATGCCTGGTGGAAATTCTCGCCGTCATGGCAGTTGATTGCCGGTCTGTGGGACTCCACCTCGGCGGTTCAGGCCGGTATCGACTGGGACTTCACCGGCCCTGGTTACACGGGTCTCCTGGGTGACGACGGCTCAACCGAGCAGATGCGTCTCGTGTTCAACAATGGCGGTCCGGTTACATTCGCGATTGCCCTCGAAGACAACGAGAGCGACGATGTCTGCGCCGGCAATTCGACGCTCTTCCAGACCTGCTATTCCTTCTGGCCGAACTTCTTGGGCTATGACGGATTGTGGGTTGCGGGCGCAAATCGCGGCAACGATCTGGGTGACGTTCCGGCGATTGCCGGTTATATCGCCTATGACTCCGGCGGCGTGTTCCTGCAGCTGACTGGCTTGTGGGAGCAGGACAAGCGCAAGTACTACTGGGAGTACAGCACGCCGTTCTCGTTCACCTCGGCCTACAAGAATGCTGACGACAACTGGTTCGTCGGTGCAGGTGCGCGCTTCGGCCTTGGCGATGTTGCGACCTTGACGGCCGCCGCATTTTGGGGCGAGGGCTATCAGGACGCCGTTTACACCCTCATCGGTCCGGATGACCAGTATTGGGGTGCGAGCTTGGGTATCATCGCCAATGTCGGCGAGGCGAGCCGGCTGGAAATCGGCGGTGCCTACTTCAAGAACGACGATGCCTTCTTCGGCTTCCTGGAGGAATCCTGGCAGGCGACGGCCGGCTGGTTCTGGGATCCGGTCAGCCAGGTTACTGTCTTTGTGACCGGCAGCTATGCCTGGAACAGCTACAAAGGCGCCTGCATCCATTCGCCGGATGGCGGTTGCAACGATGCCGATTTCTCCTACAAGATTGGGGACTTCGATCAGAACACGTGGCAGGCGCTGTTCGGTACCACGCTGCGCTTCTAAGAAGACCTACTCTCTGGATGTTAGGGCGGCCTGCAGCAATGCAGGCCGTCTTTCTTTGAAGACGTCGCCAACTTCCGTTCTTGTTGCCGCCTCAAAGCTTTGTTATGTCATTCGCATGAGATGGCGCGCCGTTATTGCCCTTTGTGCGACGGGCTTCCTTGGAGCCTGTGCGAGCAATCAGGTCTTCGAAGAAGACCGCAGCTACATGGTGACGGGAGAGGCCACTCCTGCCTCCGTAACGGCTATGCGCGGTCTCCTGAAACAGACCGGCCCCTCCTACGTGACGTTGACCGTGTCCGAGTCCCACAAGCGGAACAAGAGCGCCGAAAGCGATCCGGCCATGGCGGTATCCTCCGGCAGCGGCTTTGTCGTCGAGAAGACAGGCTATATCCTTACGGCAGCCCATGTCGCGATGCAGAAGGGCTATACGGTCACGGCCCGCGGATCGGATGGCCGGCTCTATTCGGGCAAGGTCGTTGCGATCCGGCCCGACAATGACATGGCCCTCATCAAGCTGAGCGGCTTTGAGGGTAGTCCGGCGCACCCCACCGGAAACCCGTGTCTGAGCAAGGGCGAAACCGTCTATACGCTCGGCAAGCCGCACGCCCAGGGCGACACGGCGCGAATCGGCCAGGTTGAAACCATGCATTTCGGGCGTGCGGTTCAGTACGGTCCATTCGGCTATCCGGATGCGATGGTGCTTCGCATGTCGACCCAGAAGGGTGAGTCGGGAGGACCCGTCTTCAACCAGTCCGGCGAATTGACCGGGATGGTTGTCAGCACATTGTCCGACGGTAATGGCCGTCCTCTCAATCTCGCGCATGCGCTTCCCAGTACAAGTCTGGCCTCGTTTCTGTGCAACAGCATCGCTTGCTCACCGGCATGGCGGACTCTGTCGACGCGGACGACGGAAAACTGCCCGCGCTTGTAAGGATAGAAAGAATGGACATCAGGAATGAGCTGGCCGCCGCCGGCGAGGCCGCGAAGGCCGTGGCAACCGCAACCAATCTGCTTTCCGCCGGCAGACGCGCTGAAGCGAAGGCGATCTGCCAGAAGCTGCTCAACAAATATCCCAGGGACGCGGAAGCCCATAATCTGATGGGCGTCATTGCCATTTCCGACACGCGCCAGTCGGAAGCGCTTCACCATTTTCAGACCGCCGTTTCATACGATCCCAACAATGTCGGGTATCTGAACAATCTTGGGCGCCTGTTCATGCGCCTCAACAGGATCGAGCTTGCCATCCCGGTATTCATGCGGATCATGAAGCTCGATCCCAAATTCGCAAGCGCAGTAACCGCGATCGCCGAATTCTTCCAGAAAATGGGCAGGGCGGATAAGGGCCTGCCCATCCTGGACAATTACCTCGCTTCCCATCCGAACTCACCGACCGTCATTGCCATGAAGGCGCAGGCGCTCGAGACATTGGGGCGGGAGTCCGAAGCTGAAGCGATCTATCTGCAGCTCGAGCGCACAACCGATCTGCAGGCGTTTTCGCTCAATCGCCTGGCCAATCTGAGAAAGCAGAAGAGCGCTTCGCCACTCATCGACCGGATCAATCAGCAGCTCCGGAACCCCTCCTTGAAGCCCGAGCAAAGCAAGCTGCTTCATGGCGCCGCCGGCAAGGTCTATGAGGATATTGGTGACTACGATCAGGCATTCGCCTCATATGCCGCCGCTGCCGCATTCGACGTGGGCGGGTTCAATATCGAACTTTGCCAGCAGCGCTATGAGCGCCTGATGAGCCTCTTTACTCCGCAGTTCTTCAGGGATCGCCGCGCGCTCGGGCACGAATCAGGCCTTCCCGTTCTGGTTGTCGGCATGCCGCGCTCCGGAACGACGCTCACGGAGCAGATTATCGGCCGCCACCCGGACGCGGCCGGCGCCGGTGAGCTGATGAGACTGCGTAGCATGGCGCGAACGCTGGGATTCAAGAAGGACATCTCCGGATTCATCGGTGCGATGCAGTCCGTCAATGCAGAGCAGGTGCGTGTTCTGGCAGAAAACTATCTGCAGCTCCTGCGATTCTATTCGAAGAGCGGCCAGCGCGTGGTCGACAAGCTGCCGCATAATTTCGAAATGCTGGGATTTGCATCGCTTCTCTTTCCCAACATGCATGTCATCCATTGCCGGCGCGACGCGATCGATACCTGCCTGTCGATCTACGTGAACCGGTTCAACGAGAGCCACCAATATGCCAATGATCTGACGACCCTTGGCTCTCACTACCGGCAATATGCGGCGCTCATGGACCACTGGCGGGAAGTACTCCCGGTCAGCTTCTTTGAAAGCGACTACGAGGCGCTGACCGACAATCCAGATCAGGGCGCGCGCGATCTGATTGCCGCGACCGGATTGCCTTGGAACGATGCCTGCCTGTCGCATGTCAACGCCCCGACCACGGTCATGACCCTTAGTGTCTGGCAGGTGCGCCAACCCGTCTACAAGACTTCGGTCAAGCGCTGGAAGCGGTTCGAGAAGCATCTCGGGCCGCTCATCGAGGCCTTGGGAGACCGCGCCGAAGCGGCCTGATGCTTACGGGATCAGGATTGTCGTTCCTGTCGTCTTGCTGCCTTCGAGATCGCGGTGGACCTGCGCTGCGTCGGCCAGCTTGTAGCGCTGGTTGATCGGTATCTTCACCTTGCCCGTAGACACCATCTCGATGAGATCGTCCGCCGTTTCCTTCAACTCCTCGGGCGCGGCGGTGTAGGTCATCAGCGTGGGGCGCGTGACATAGAGCGAGCCCTTGGCAGCCAGGATGCCGAGATCGACATTCCTTACGGGGCCTGATGCATTGCCGAAGCTGACCAGCAGGCCGCGCGGCTGAAGGCAATCGAGCGAAGTGAGAAAGGTCGCCTGACCGACCCCGTCATAGACGACAGGAACGCCTTTGCCGTCCGTCAGTTCCTTGACCCGCTTGACCACATCCTCGCTACGGTTGTTGATCACATGCGCATAGCCGTGAGCGCGGGCAATGTCCTTTTTCGCGTCCGAGCCGACAGTGCCGATCGCCGTCGCACCGATTGCCTTCGCCCACTGGCCGAATATAACCCCCACCCCGCCGGCGGCCGCATGAAACAGGATGGTTTCGCCGGGCTTCACCTTGTAGGTTGCGCGCAGGAGATAGCGGACCGTCATGCCCTTCAGCATCATGGCCGCGGCGACTTCATCCGGGATGACATTGCTATTTGGAATCCTGATGAGCTTTGCCGCCGGAATGTTGCGCGCTTCGCTATAGGCGCCGATCGGGCCAGTACCATAAGCCACATGATCGCCCGGCTTCAGGTTGCCCACCCCTGCTCCGACCGCCTCGACGATGCCGGCCGCCTCAAGGCCGATGCCCGAAGGCAAGGGGACGGGATAAAGTCCCGAGCGGTGATAGGTATCGATGTAATTCACCCCGATTGCCGTGTGGCGCAATCGCACTTCGCCGGGGGCGGGCTCGGCGAGAATCACATCCTTGTACTCCATGACCTCGGGGCCGCCGGTCTTCTCGATAATGATTGCCTTCATTGCCCAGTCCTCAGCTGATCGGAGGCGTGTTTTGCCGCAAATCCGGCCCCAATCCAAGCGGGAAGCTTGCGCAGCCGCGCGAGGCGTGCTGACAAGGACACCCATGAACCTCCGCACCAATCCCGCCATCTCAGCCGTCGAGGCGCCGCCCATTGCCGAGGCAATGACATGGCTCAGACCCGGTCCGCGCAACCGGCCGGTCATCAATCTCTGCCAGGCGGTGCCGAGCTATCCGCCGGCCGAGGCCCTGCAGGAGGCGATCGGGCGCTTCGCACACGAGGATAAAGTCAGCCTCTACACGGATATTTTGGGCCTGCCGGAATTGCGCGAGAGCCTCGCTGCCCATATGAACACCGCCTATGGCGGCAAGGTCGCGGCCGACGACGTAGCGATCACCGCCGGCTGCAACCAGGCCTTTGCGGCGGCCGTCATGGCGCTGGCCGGCCCCGGCGACAATGTGGTCCTGAGCGCCCCCTATTACTTCAATCACCAGATGTGGCTGGACATGCTCCGCGTCGAGGTCCGCCACCTGCCCTGCCGTTTGCCCGGCCTTGTGCCATCGCCAGAGGATGCGCTGAAGCTGATCGATGCGCGCACACGGGCGATCGTGCTGTGCTCGCCGAATAACCCCACCGGCGCGATCTACCCACCCGCCACACTGGCGGCCTTTCATGATCTCGCGTGTAGCCAGGGCACGGTTCTCGTACTGGATGAAACCTACAAGGACTTTCGCACCGATATCGCGCCTCCTCACGACCTCTTTGCTACCGATGCGTGGCGCGACAGCTTCGTCCAGCTCTACAGCTTTTCCAAGGTCTTCGGCATGACCGGCTATCGCGTCGGCTCGCTCATCGCCGGGCCGGCAGTCCTGAAGGAAGTCGAAAAGATCCTCGACTGCGTGGCGATCTGTGCGCCGCATATTTCGCAAGCCGCGGCGCATTTCGGACTCCAGAATCTCGATGCCTGGAAAGCCGAGAAGATTGCCATGATCCACGGCCGCGCCGATGCCCTGCGCTCTGCGTTTTTGCGGCCGGATTTAGCCTACCGGCTCGAAAGCATCGGCGCCTTCTTCGCCTATGTGCGCCATCCCTTTTCCGGAACGCCCGCCAAGACCGTAGCCCAGCACCTTGCCGGTGAGCATGATCTGCTTTGCCTGCCGGGAAGCATGTTCGGGCCGGGCCAGGAAGACTATCTCCGGCTCGCCTTCGCCAATGTCGATGCCACGGTCATGCCGCAAGTCGCCGAGAGACTGGTGGACAGCCAGGCGATGCTCAATCGCCAGTGAGGAGCCGATCCATGCCGAGTTATGATCCAGAGAACATCTTCGCCAAGATTCTGCGCGGCGAGATTCCAAGCCACAAGATCTTTGAAGACGAGCATACCTACGCCTTCATGGATATCATGCCGCAGGCCGACGGCCATGCTCTGGTAATCACCAAGGCGGGTTCGCGCAATCTCCTCGATGCCGACCCCAGCGTGTTCGCCCCGCTCATGGCGACCGTGCAGAAGGTCGCGCGTGCGGCCCAGAAGGCGTTCGGCGTCGAAGGCGTTCTAATCAAGCAGTTCAACGAAGCCGACGCCGGCCAGACGGTATATCACCTTCACGTGCATGTCATCCCGCGCCCTGCCGGAACGCTATTGAAGCCGCATTCCGGGAAGATGGCGGATCACAGTCTGCTCGCCGAGCACGCCGGGAAATATCGTGCCGCACTGGCCGAGGCCTGAGGCATGTCAGGCGTCGTCCACATCATCGGTGCGGGGCTCGCGGGCTCCGAAGCCGCCTGGCAGGCGGCGCAGTTTGGTGTGCGTGTCGTCCTCCACGAAATGAGGCCTGAGCGGGGAACGGATGCGCACAAGACCGGAAACTGCGCCGAACTCGTCTGCTCGAATTCCTTCCGCTCCGATGATGCCGATACCAACGCGGTCGGCCTGCTGCATGAAGAAATGCGCCGCGCCGGCTCGCTCGTCATGAGCATGGCCGATCGCCACAAACTGCCGGCGGGTGGCGCCTTGGCCGTCGATCGCGATGTCTTCTCCACCGCTGTCACGGCGCGATTGCGTGAGCATCCATTGATCACGCTCGAGACGGGCGAGATAGCCGGATTGCCGCCCGACGATTGGGACAATGTCATCATCGCGACAGGTCCCCTCACCTCGCCTTCTCTGGCCGACGCCATTCGCGGCCTCACTGGCGAAACCGACCTTGCCTTCTTCGATGCGATCGCGCCGATCGTCTATCGCGACAGCATCGATTTTGACGTGGCCTGGATGCAGTCGCGCTATGACAAGGCTGGCCCCGGCGGCACCGGCAAGGACTACATTAATTGCCCCCTTGATCGCGCCCAGTACGAGGCCTTCGTGGAGGCGCTGATTACCGGCGACAAGACGTCCTTCAAGGAATGGGAGGCCAGCACGCCCTATTTCGACGGCTGCCTGCCTATCGAGGTGATGGCGGCGCGCGGGCCTGAAACCCTCAGGCATGGCCCGATGAAACCGCGCGGTCTTACCAATGCGCATAAGCCAACCGAGAAGCCCTATGCGGTGGTGCAGTTGCGTCAGGATAACCGTCTCGGCACGCTCTACAATATGGTCGGCTTCCAGACGAAGCTGAAGCATGGCGAGCAGGTGCGCATCTTCCGGTCGATTCCGGGATTGGAGAATGCCGAATTCGCGCGCCTCGGCGGCCTGCACCGCAACACCTTCATCAACAGCCCGCGGCTGCTCGACGGCGAACTTCGTCTTAAGATGGCGCCGCGGCTGCGCTTTGCCGGCCAGATCACCGGAGTCGAAGGTTATGTCGAAAGTGCAGCGATCGGCCTCATGGCTGGACGATTGGCGGCGGCGCAGGCCAAAGGCGAGCGCGGCGCCCTTCCGCCGGCAACGACCGCACATGGCGCCCTCGTCAATCACATCACCGGCGGCCATATCGAGACGACCGATGCCCGCGGCTCATCCTTCCAGCCGATGAACGTCAATTTCGGATTGTTCCCGCCCGTCGACGTCCCGCGCACGCTCCATGGCAAACGTCTTTCGCATGCCGACCGCGCCGTTGCTCGCAAACGGGCCTATACGCGCCGGGCGCTCACCGATTTCGATGCCTGGCTCGGCACGGGCCGGGCAATCGCCGCCGAATAGACAGTCACGAGACTGTCAGCAAACAGCCATAGCTTCGCCAAACGGCCATCCTGCCGTGAGGATTCTAAAACGTGCCGTTCAGCCTGATCTTACCGCGCCGGGCCAAGGCGGAAGCCAGCGACACCATAGATTTCTCCTATTCGCGCCCCGAGCATTCTGTCCTTCGCCGGGCGCTCATCCGCAGCATTGAAATTGTCAGCGGCCAACCGCATCTCAAGCGCCTCTATCGGGAATTCTGCGACGATCCGCGGCCGCAGGAAAGCTTCTTCGATGCTGCGGTGCGACTGCTCGAGCTTGATATCCGCTGCGAAAGCAAGAGCCGTCACGCCGTCCCGGCGACAGGGCCTGTCGTCTTCATTGCCAATCATCCTTTCGGCGTGCTTGACGGCATTGTACTATGCTGGCTCGCCTCGCGGCTTCGATCCGACTTGCGTGTCCTGGTTCACACCCTGCTCTGCCAGCCACCCGAACTGCGAGATGTGTTCCTACCGATCGATTTCGGTCCGACGGACGAAGCGCGCGCCACGACGCTGCGGGCTCGGGCCAATGCGCTGCAATGGCTGCGCGAAGGTCATGCCATCGGCGTCTTTCCGGGCGGCAGCGTTGCGACGAGCCTCAAGCCGTTCACCGGCGCCGCCCGCGATCCGGCATGGCATCCCTTTATTGCCAAGCTCATCGTGAATGCGCGCGCAACGGTCGTGCCGGTTTACTTCGCAGGTCAGAATTCACGCTTGTTTCAGATCGCCAGCCATTTCAACTATACGGCGCGCCTATCGCTCCTTTTCCGCGAGACGGCACGGCGAATCGGCACCCGCGTCGATGTCGCAGTCGGCGAACCGATCCCCTTTGATGAGATCGCGCATTTCGAAAACCGCCACGACCTATTGCTCGAATTGCGCCGCCGGACACTGGCCCTGGCCAGCGGCCTCGGCAAGGCGGTGCCTGATTTTCGCGAGGAATTCACCTTCCCTCGGCATATCAGGTTTGACTGACTACTCTCTCACCACCAGCCAGAAGGTTGCGCCGCGCAGGATCGGAGGTGTGGTCTTGTCGCCGTAGAGTTCGGTCAGGATCATGTCTACATCGGGCGAGACGGTGATCCGCAGAGGGCTGCCATCGGAATTGCGGCCGGCATCGACTTTTTCCATCAGCGTTTCCGTTGCGATGGTCCAACTGCGTTCGCGCCAGCGGATGGTCATACCCGTATTGTCATGAGTAGCCGTGATATCATCGACTGAGGTCACATCGCTCGAATAGAGCGAGCGGACCGGTCCGAGGAGCCTGCCTCGCGCCGCGATCTCGATTGAGCCGGGGCGATTGGCGGTGAAGCTCACATATGTGGCACCCGGTGGATACTGGTTAAGATTCATCGCCTCCGCTACGGAGTTATAGAGATTCCAACCGGATTCACCCGTGGCAAAGGGATCGTTCGGCCTCCCGGCAAAGAGCGGTCGTAGTTTGTCCAGCCCGTCGACCTTGTTGAGCATATTCAGGATCGAACGGATCTGGCTCTTCGTCTCATTGGGTAGCTCGGGCAGCGGTTCGACCAGACGCTTGTCATCGTTGATCATTTTGTTCGCCGACAGCAACGCGGTCAGACGTGATGACTGGTCGGAGATTGTAAGCCCGTTTGCGCCCCAAGGGCCGCCGGCACCGATCAGGACAAGCACCGCAAAGCTTCCCAGGAGGATTCGCATATCGGCCCGGTTGCGGCGGACGGCGAGATAGAGAGTCACGAGGGCGAGCCAGATCGCCACGATCGCCAGTCCGTAGCGCTCGGGCGTCACGCCATAAGCAGTGACGCGTTCCCACACTGCGACAGAGAGCAGGATCGCGGGCACGATTGTAAGCCAGAACCAGCCCTGCACGAACCAGCGCAACAGCCGACTGCCGGTGTCGCGCCAGGGCCAGGCGATCAGCCATGCGCCGGTACCGCCAAGGGCGAAGATGGTAACCATCATGCCGATCTGGTTGCGCGGCAGATTGCCGTCGATCAGGATCTTCACCGCATAGGCATGCAGGATCAGTGCATAGACCAGCGCGATCGGCACCAGCACATAGTTTACCAGCACCGAGATGCCGCGCTCGAGCAAACTGTCGCGCTGGTCGGCGATCTCCACTTCCTCGCTCAGGTTCCGCGGTGCGAGCGACAACCCATAAATGGGCGCAACCAGCGCCGCGGCAGTCGCCCAGATGTGACTGTGGAGTCGGTTCGGCAGGCCCGCCTCGAAGAGGAAATTGAGGCTCTCGACGATGGCCGAGAGGCCGGCGGCGAAGACGGCGCCGACGATGATGGCGAGCAGCGCGGCGAGGCCAAGCCTCAGGTTGATGAGCCACAGCGCCCCTTGCTTTGCGTCCTTGTGGAGGAAGCCCGCTATCATCAGGGCCGGAAGGAGCCCTGCGAAAAGGAATATCCAGGAAATCCGCAATGGCTGGGCAAAATAGGCAGCCGCGCCCACGGCGGCCGCAGC
>JAEUMG010000253.1 GCA_016793355.1 Hyphomicrobiales bacterium | reverse complement strand
ACTGGATGGGGAAATCCGCCGTCGCGATTGCGGCGAAGGCCGGATTCAAGGTGCCGGCGCGGACGCGCGTCTTGGTCGTGCCGCTCGAACGGGTCGGCGATGATTATCCGCTCAGCCGCGAGAAACCCTGTCCGGTACTGGGCCTCTACGGCGCGGCGAGCCGGGACAGTGCGATGAGTGCCTGCCGGGCAATGATCCGGGGTGCCGGGGGTGGAACCTGCGCTGCGATTCATGCCGAGGATGCCGCCATGATCCTGCGGTTCGGCGTTGAGCTGAATGTTGCACGCATATTCGTCAATGCCGGTACGAGTGCGAATGCCTCCGGACTGCCGACCCATCTTGCGCCGTTTGAGATAACGCCCGATCGGCTTGTCAGGCATGTCGCAATGGCCTGGAGCAGGGACCCCGCTGCCAGGCTGCCGTCGTTTGCCGGCGTCGATCTTCCGCGCCCGCCGGCAATTGGCCGGCCGCCGCGTGGCGAGATCGATTATGACTTCGGCAATCCGCCGCCGGGCGCGCACGGCCCGAAGACGGCTGGCAAATCAAAGGCGAGAAACCGGGCTTAGGCCTGGGCCAGGGCTTCCAGCGATTCCGGAATGATCTGGCCGCCGTCGACGATGATGGTCTGGCCGGTGATGTAGCCGGCTTCCCCGGTGGCAAGGAACAGGGCCGTGTTGCCGATATCCTCAAGAGCGCCAAGACGCTTCAAGGGAATCGATGCCGACATGGTCTTGATATACTCCTCGCCCATGCCCTGCAGGCCTTCCGTCATGATGTTGCCCGGGAGAACGGCATTGACGGTGATTCCATACTTGGCAAGTTCGAGGCAGGCGGTGCGCATGAAGCCGAGCTGGCCGGCCTTGGTCGCGCCGTAATGCGTCCAGCCGGGAAAGCCGGTCACCGGGCCGGTGATCGACGAGGTCAGGATAACGCGGCCCTGCGGCGATTTCTTGAGATAGGGAATGCAGGCCTTCACCGCGTGGAAGCAGCCCTTGAGGTTGGTATCGACGACCAGGTCCCATTGCTCGCTGGTCATCTCTTCGAGCTTGTGCGGCGGAAACACGCCGGCATTGGCGCAGAGTATGTCGATGCCGCCATGCCGGTCGGCAGCGGCTTTCGCCATCGCGTCCATGCTGTCAAGCTTCGTAACGTCAGCGGCAAAGGCGGACGCGCCCTTTCCCAATTCCTTCGCCGCGGCTTCGGCTTCGGCCAGATGGCGCGAAACGACGAGAACCTTGCATCCGGCCTTGGCGAAAGAGGCGGCGATGCCCTTGCCGATGCCCTTGCTCGAGCCGGTGACGATAACCGATTTTCCGGCGAGTGATGTAAACATGATCAGCTTCCCTCCCTTGAGTTTTTCTGACGCCGGCGCATGGCGATCAGCCAGTAGCCGCCAAGCAGCAGCAATGCTGCACCGAGTGTCGATACCGTGCCAAGCACCGGCACGCCGGGCGTGTAGCCGGCGACCATCTTGGCATAGAGATATTCAGGGATCGTTGTATCCGCGCCGGTTGTAAAGAGCGATAGGGGGAAGTTGCCCCAGGACAGGAGAAAGGCGAAGAGCGATCCCGAAACGATGCCCGGCAGGAGGACCGGCAGCGTCACCTCGCGCAAGACCTGCCAGCGGGTTGCGCCGAGATCGAAGGCGGCTTCTTCAAGCGCCGGATCGAAGCTGTAGACCTGGATCGAGATGACAAGCGTCACGACCGGGATGATCCAGACGAGATGGGCGAAGACCGCCGTCTTCCACGAGAGTTCGAGCCCGATCGCATTGAACCACAGGAGCAGGGCGAGCCCCAGCACCGATTGCGGGAAGAAGATCGGCAGCAGCACGAGCTTCTGATAGATGCTGCGGCCTTTCCAGTTGTAGCGCGCGAAGGCGAGCGCGCCGAAGAAGGCGATCACCACGGCGATGACCATGACGGCGAGCGCGATGCTGATCGAGGTCTTGAAGAGCTGGTGGACCTCGATCGAATCAAACGTCTTGCGCCACCAGTCGAGGCCCCAGCGCTGGATCGGGAACTGGAAATAGCGCGAGGCGGTGAGCGAGGCGAGGAAGATGCAAAGGCCGGGTATGTAAAGGAAGACGAGGACGGCAATCGTCCAGGCCCAGATGAGCGCATGGCGGCCGCTGCGCGACATCCCCTCCATGTCAGCGGCGCCCCAAGACGGCGTCGAGATCGAAACGACGCAGGACGAAGAGCACGAGTATGCCGACAACCAGCATCAGGAGCACGGCGAGTGCGGCACCGAGCGGCCAGTTCTGCGCATAGGTGAAGGCGATCTCGATGTCATGGGTGATCGGGATGACTGTCTGGCCGCCAAGGATCTTCGCCTCCGCGATCGCGCCGACGGCGAGGACGAAGGTCAGCAGGAAGCCGATCACGATGCCCGGCATCGACAAGGGCAGCTCGACCTCGCGGAACACCTGCCAGCGCGTGGCGCCGAGATCGAGCGCCGCCTCGCGCGTTTCATTGGGCACCATCGACACGCCGAGCGTCATCGGGAAGAGCATGAAGGGCACATAGACATAGACCATGCCGAGCAGGATCATCGGCCGGGTGAAGAGCCAGCTTTCAAGCTCAAGGCCGAAGACGGATTTGAGCGTCCCAAGCAGCACGCCGTTCTTGATAAAAAATAACAGCCAGCCATAGAGCCTGACATTCTCGGAGACAAAGAGCGGAATGGTGAAGAGCAGGGTGATGACCGGCGCCCAGGGACCGAAGACGCGCGCCAGTCCATAGGCGATCGGGTAGCAGATGAGGGCCAGGAAGGCGACCGTCAGTACCGCGAGCAACAGCGACCAGCCGAAGGAGATATAGCTGTTGCCGTTGAAGATCGCGGCGTAGTTCTCAAGCGTCGGCGGGTGCAACAGGCCGAAGGAGCGTTCGGGCATGAAACTGTAGCCGATGACCGCAAGCAAGGGCGCGGCAAAGCCGATGGCGAGGAAGATGATGAGGGGGAGCGCGTTGCGAAAGCCGGCCATCAGTCCCTCACCAGGACCGAATCCTTGGCGTCCCAGCCGATCAGCACGCTCTGATCGAGGTCCAGGGCCGGCGCCTGCTGGCGCAATTTCTCGACGATGAAGACGTGGTCGCCGGCGCGGATCTGGTACTGGATGCGCGAGCCCAGGGCATATTCGTTGTAGAGCCGGCCGCTCAGGGAATTCTCGGCATCATCGGGACTGTCGAGGAAGCGCATGTATTCGGGCCGGATGACGAGATGGCCGGAGGCGAAGCCATCGGGCAGGCCGGGCGGCGTGAAGGAGCGGTCGAACGAGGCCGAGATCAGCTTGCCGCCGGCAAGCGAAACCGGAATGACATTCACATCGCCCATGAACTCGGAAACGAACTTGTCGCGCGGCGCCGAGTAGATTTCGTTGGGCGTGCCGACCTGGACGAGCTTGCCGGCGCGCATCACGCCGATCCGGTCCGACATGACCATCGCCTCTTCGAGGCTGTGGGTGATGTAGATGAAGGTCTTGCCGGTCTCGCGGTGAATGTCCTTCAGCTCTTTCTCGAGCGTCTTCCTGAGCTTGTAATCGATCGCCGAGAGCGGCTCGTCGAAGAAGAGAATTTCGGGATCGAAGGCGAGGGCGCGGGCCAGTGCGACGCGCTGCCTCTCGCCGCCCGAACATTTGAGCACGCTCTTGCCGTAATAGCTCTCCGGCAGCCGCAACTGCCGGAGCAGGGCGAGCGCCTTTTCCTTGCGCGCAGCCGGCGGCACGCCGCGGATCTTCAACGGAAACTCGATGTTTTCGCCCACCGTGCGGTGCGGAAAGAGCGCCAGCGACTGGAACACCATGCAGGTCGGGCGCCTGTTGGCCGGCACGTCGTTGATGCGCTCGCCGCGCAAAATGATATCGCCCGATGTCGCCGGTTCCATGCCGGCGAGCATGCGGATCATCGTGGTCTTGCCGGAGCCCGAAGGGCCGACGATGGTGAAGAATTCGCCATCAGCAATATCGAGGTCGACGCCGTCGACCGCGTTGAACTTGCCGAAGGACTTGGTGAGATTTTTCAGAACGAGAATGGCAGGGCGCTGCGACATGGATCCGGTATGGAACGGGAAACCCTCCCCGGCAACGGGGAGGGTTCGGAGTTGTAGCGATCGTCAGCCGGCGGAGGCCGCCTTTTTCGCCGACGTCATGATGTCGAGCAGTTTGTCGTAGTCGGGCACGATGTCGTATTCGGCCGAGCGTGCCATTTCCTCTTCGAGCGAATCCCACTGGATGGCGTCCAGTTCTTCGGCCGTGAAAAGGTCGAAGCACGCCTTGTCGCCCATTTGCGTCACCGGGTTGAAGGTGCCTTCGGCGAAAGCCACCGTATGTGAGACCTTCGGGTCCTGCACATATTGCAGGAATTCCGTCGCCAGCGGGCTCAGTTCGGGATTGTTGACGACGGAGGTGACTTCGATCCAGGCGATGCCGCCCTTGCCGCCCTCCATCGGGCCGGATTTGGGCGTGATGCCGCGGATGTTCTTGTTGCCGTCGGCTCGCGCTGGAGAAGCCGAATAGGTGCCGCCGGTCAGGTGGAAGTCGATCTCGCCGGAAATCAGCGCCTGGTTCATGGTGGCGATGTCGCCGACCACCTTGGCGCCCTTGAACACGCGATTGGCGGCGTCGGTAAACTTCGCCACTTCATCGTCGGTGTGCACTTTGAACGGATCGAAGCCGGCGATGCAGCACAGATCGAAGACATTCCAGTCGTCGGACTCCAGTATCCCGTATTTCCCGGCATTGGCCGGGTCGTTCCACAGGTTCCAGCCCTGATCCTCGGCCGTGGCGCGGCTGACCTTGTCGGTATTGACGACGAAGGAATAGGGGCCAAAGCGCTGGATCATGCCGATCAGTTCGTTGCCGGATTCGTCCATGGCCCATTTGTAGGGCCACTTGAATGCCGGCAGCATCCTTTCGAAATAGGGCTCGAAGGTCGCGCGATCGATCGGCTTGATCAGGCCTTCCGGCAGCATCACCTTGCGCGCCCAGGGATTGTTGACGTTGATCAGATCCCAGACCTTGGTTTCGCCGGCGCGCAGGCGGTTGATCATGGTCGGATCGTTGGTGAGCGACTCGGCCTTCACCGTCGCGCCATGCGCCTGGCGGAACGGGTCGAGCACCTGCGCCGAGTTGTAGCCTTCCCAGCACAATATGTTCAGTTCCTTGTCGCGCGCGGCCTGGGCCGAGCCCAAAGAGAAGCCGGTGCCGGCTGCGAAGGCAGCGGCCATGGCGGTCGACCGCTCCATGAAATTGCGGCGCGTCAGTTTCTTGTTCAGCATTCGTAACCTCCCGGGGTTATGGCAAGGCGTCCGGCACCCTGCGTCTATTTCGATTTCAGCACGTCACGGCGAAAGCTTAAAGATGCCGGCCCGAATTCGAAGCCAGGCCGCCGGTGAGCAGCCTGCCTGACAGCGCGCCGGGCCGGATGGATACGCGCCGTGTTCATTGGAGCTTCATCATGTCGAGAAGCTCCGGCGTCGAGACGACATGACAATATATCATGTTGATGATCTCGAGTTCCTTTACATGAAGTTCATGTGATCCCGCCGCGCAGCAGTCTTCGACGACAACGACATCGAAGCTTTCATCGGCGAGCGATCGCACGGTCGAGGAAATGCACTGATCGGTGAAAATCCCGGCGCAGACGACATGCTTGATGCCGAGATTGTGCAGGATGAGACGCAGATTTGTCCCGGTCAGGGCCGAGTCCGTCGTCTTGGTCACGACGATCTCGTCGCCTTGCGGTGCCAATTCGGGCACGAACTGCGACGGCATGTCATGCATCGGCAGCAGCAGGTTGTTCCAGCCGGGCTTCTTCTGGCTGAGCGAGCGTTCGCGTCCGTTCAGTGTCTGGGTCGCTATCCGCGCAAACAGGCATTCGAGGCCGTTCTTGCGGAAGCGTTGCAGCAGGTTGGCGATGTTGGGGATCACCACCTCGTGCATGCGGCGGTGAAACGGGGTCCAGGCATCGTAGCGGCGCCGGTCCTCGCCCGAGAGCCCGGCCGGATCGGGCCGGCTCAGATAGGTGTTTTGGACGTCGATGATGAGGAGGGCGGTTTCGTGCCATGGCAGGCTGAGGTCAACCGGTTCCGGCGCCCCGTCGTAATAGATCGAGCGGAATCTGGTCTTCCAGCTCATTCAGCATCCCTTGCCATCTGATAAAGCTTGCAAGATCGATGTTGTTTATGCAACAAAATTCTTGTTGGTAAGTACAACATCGAAAGCACCCCGATGGATTTCATCTTCATGCTCACGAACAAGGACCGCACGGTCCCCGATTGCCTCGACGTGATGGCGGAAATCGCCGATCTCGGGCTCTCCCATGTGGGGTTCAAGGATGTGGGCGTCGATCTCGCCACGCTGAAGCAGCTTGCGGCGGCGATCCGCAAATCGGGTGCGACCTCCTATGTCGAAGTCGTGAGCACGACGCCCGAGACCATCCGGCGCTCGATCGCGGCCGCGGCCGAGCTCGGCGTCGACCGCGTTCTGGGCGGGCAGGATATCGCCTTCGCGCAAAGCAATCTCAAGGCAAGGGGCATCGGCTATTACCCCTTCCCGGGCCGCCCGGAAGGCCATCCCACCAAGCTTGGCGGCAGCCAGAAGGACATCGAGGATGATTGCACCAGGGCCATGCAGCAGGGCTGCCCGGGCGTCGATCTCCTGGCCTTCCGCGCCACCGAGGACGATCCCCTCAATCTCGTCCGCGCGGCGCGGCGCGGCCTTGGCCCCGAAGGCTATCTGATCGTGGCCGGCAGTATCGATTCGCCGGATCGCATACGCGCCGTCGCCGATGCCGGCGCCGATGCCTTCACCATCGGCTCGGCGATCTTCGAGGATGGCTTCGCCCCGGGCGTCAAGGGCGTCAGGGCCCAGTGCGAAGCCGTGGTCAAGGCGCTGGGCCGCTAGCCATGGACATGATCGGCGAGTTGCTCGCCGGCCGCCTGCGCGACCCGCAGAACGGCGAATGCCTGACGGTGCCGGTCAAACGGGTCGTGATCGAGAAGTCGCTGGCGCAGAGCGAAGCCGATCTCATCACCGGTCTCGATCTGCCCGCTCCCTTCGCGGTGGTCTCCGACTACAACACGTATGAGGCCCTGGGCCGGCGTGTCGAATCGGCGCTGGCCGGACGCGGCGTGATTTCCATCCGTTTGCCGGGCCGTCCGCATCCCGACGAGCAGACCGCTGCACGGGTGATGGCGGCCGGCGCCAAGGCCGGGAGCTACATCGCGGTCGGCTCGGGCACGATCAACGATCTGACAAAATTCTCGGCGGCCCAGCAGGGCAAGCGTTGCGCGGTCTTCGCGACCGCGCCTTCGATGAACGGCTACACCTCGGTCAATGTCGCAATCACCATGGGCGGCCACAAGAAGTCGCTGCCCGCAGTCGCGCCGGAAGGCGTGTTCTGCGATCTCTCGGTCCTTGCCGCCGCGCCGGTGCGCCTGATTCGTGCCGGCTTCGGCGATGCGATCTGCCGCAGCACGGCTCAAGCCGATTGGTACATGGCGCATCGCCTGCGCGGATCTGCCTACCGATCGCTACCCTTCTCGCTCTTTGCGGATCTGGAAGATGCAATGGTCGAGGGGGCCGGGACGCTCACGCGCGGCGATTCCGAAGCCATCGGGGTCCTGACACGCGTGCTCGTCCTGTCGGGTTTCGGCATGACGATCTGCGGTGGAAGCTATCCTGCAAGCCAGGGCGAACATCTCATCAGCCACTATATCGAGATGATGGGCAGCCACGATGACGACGCGCCCCTGCATGGCGAACAGATCGCGGTCACGACACTGGTCATGGCCCGCCTGCAGGAGGCGCTGCTGGCGGGGGCGCCGCCGCGCCTGAAAGCGAGTTCCGTGACGCTTGCGGGACTCACCTCCCATTTCGGCGACGCGTTGGGACGCGAGTGCATGGTCGAGATCATGCCCAAGCTTCTCACGGAGACGCAGGCCGACGAGTTGAACGAAAAGCTCGAACGCGTCTGGCCGTCGCTCACCGGCGATCTGGGCAGGATGATGCGGCCGGCCCGTCAGATCGAAGCAGCGCTTGGCCGCTGCGGTGCGCCCACCGGCTATGCCGGTCTCGGCCTAACGCATGACTTCTTTGCCAATGCGGTTGCGCATGCGCGCGAAATCCGCAACCGCTACACTTTCCTCGATGTGGCGGCCGATTCGCGCCGGCTGGAGCCAGAAAGATACATCGCGTGATGGCCGGTATGATTCCCATCGAGGAATGTCCGCAAAAGACCCTCGCCGCCGTCAAGGCGGTGCTGAGCGATATTGACGACACGCTGTCGCTGCATGGCCGCATTCCCGCCGAGGCCTATGCGTCGCTTGAGGCGCTGCAGGTCTCCGGGCTGGTGGTGGTTCCGATCACCGGCAGGCCCGCCGGATGGTGCGATCACATCGCGCGCATGTGGCCTGTCGATGGCGTCGTCGGCGAGAACGGCGCTTTCTATTTTCGTTACGATGCCAAGCGCCGGAAAATGGAACGCGTCTATGCGCAGTCCGCAGAAGTCAGGCGCGCCAAT
>JAEUMG010000175.1 GCA_016793355.1 Hyphomicrobiales bacterium | reverse complement strand
GGCGCGACCTTCATCAAGCTCGAAGTCGACCACGCCAATGACGGCGCGGCCCGATTTTACGAGCGTTTCGGCTTCCAGAAACACGAGGAAGACCAGCTCTTCGTGCTCGAGGAAGACCGGCTCATCGAATTTTTGAAGATTTAGAGAATCGTTTGCACACGGACGAGTTTCGGACCGACCGGTCAGTACGGACAAAGTTGCCTTGTGATTTCAGTCACATAAGAAAAAAGAGAAAAATGAACGAAAAACTCCTTGACTGACCGCGCAGCTATTTGTACGAATCCGGTCATGCTTCGATAAGTGGGTTTGACGGGCGGATGAACGCGGAGTTGTTCAGCCGCTCAATGCTATTGGTGCGCTGGCCTCTCGCAGCGGCCTGTTAAGGCTCCCCCGCCATAACTGTCGCATGAATTGGCTAACCCCGAACAGGAGCGGGCGTTCGTCCATGGTCAATGTCCATATCCATCAATTTGCGGGCAGCGCGCCCGTCGATGCCCATGCCATGGAGCAGTTCCAGAAGCAGTGGGCGAGCTACCAGAAGCTCGTCGACAATGACTACGTCTCGCACCGGGAGGTGGGCGATCTGCTCAGCCGGGCCCTGAACGAGCGCTTTGCCGAACCCTTCGCGATCCTCGACATTGCCTGCGGCGATGCAAGCCTGATGAAGCGCGTGTTGCCCGAGACGAAGGTATCGCATTATCACGGCATCGACCTTGCCGAGCCGGCGCTTGAACTTGCCGCGCGCAATCTCGAAGAGCTGGGCTTCGCAGTCGATCTCGACCGGCGCGATTTCGTCGCCGCGATGAACGACCGGCCGGAACCGGCGGACGTTTCCTGGTGCAGCCTGTCGATCCATCATCTCGTGATCGACGACAAGATCAGGCTTCTCAGGGCCATCCGGGCGGCGACGAATAACTTCGTGATGATCTATGAGCCGACGCGCCGCGAGGGCGAAGACAGGCCGGCCTTTCTCGACCGCTTCTGCGCCGTGAACCGGCCCTTGTGGAAGGAGCTGACGACGGAAGAGTGGAACCAGATCGAGAGCCATGTCCGCACATCGGATCTTCCCGAGACGCGATCGGGCTGGATCGATGCGGGCAGGCAGGCCGGCTATTCCGGTTCGCGCGTCATCTATACCGACCCGACCGACATGTTTTGCCTCTATCGCTATGATGTCTGAGAGTTGAAGAGGGGCGCCGCGATGAAATTTGCCGATGACGATCAGCTCTTTGCCGCGATGCGCGCGAGGCTCTTCACCGCGGTGGTGGGCGACGTGCTCGACACGATGGGCTTCCTGCACCAGTTCCTGCCGCCGCACATTCGACCGTTGCGCGACGACATGGTGGCGATCGGCCGCGCCATGCCGGTGCTCGAGGCCGATTACTTCAGGCGGAGCGACGAAGGCCCCGGCGCCTATTCGCAAAAGCCCTTCGGCCTCATGTTCCGCGCGCTCGACAGCCTTAAGGCCAACGAAATCTATGTCGCGACCGGGGCGTCGCCGCGCTATGCCTTGTGGGGCGAATTGATGTCGACGCGGGCCATGATGCTCAAGGCAAGCGGCGCGGTGCTCGATGGCTATTGCCGCGACTCGGCCGGCATTCTCGATCTGAATTTTGCGACCTTCTGCTACGGCTCCTATGCGCAGGACCAGGCGCCGCGCGGCAAGGTCGTCGATTTCGGCGTGACGGTCGAGATCGGCGGCGTGCGCATCAGGCCGGGCGATATCATCTTCGGCGATCGTGACGGCGTACTCGTCATTCCGCGCGAGGCCGAGAGCGATGCGATTGCCGCCGCTCTCGACAAGGCCGCAGCCGAGAACAAGGTGCGCCAGGCGATCGAGGCGGGGATGAGCAGCGAGGAGGCCTTCAGCCGCTTCGGCGTGATGTAGTCTACCGTTCAGGCCCGGTTCACGGCTTTTCCGGGAGCATTGCCGGGCGGTTTCTGCCAAGATACGGCCGAAAGGATGCGTGACATGGTTGAACTCAATCGTCGCAAGGCCTTGCTTGTGGCGGCGCTCTTGCCGGCATTCATGCCTGCAGCGGAAACACTGGCCGCGGCCGAGGCGGTGGGCACCGTCACCGAGCTCAAGGGCAAGGCGAGTGCGGAACTGGCCGGCAAGACGCGGGCACTCAAGCTCAAGGCGCCGGTGCATCTGACGGAGACCCTGATTACCGGCGGCGGCGAGGCGCGATTGACCGCGCTCCTCGCCGAGCGGACCACGCTGAAGCTGGGCGCCCGGACGAAAGTCAGGATCGACAGCTTCATCGTCGATTCCGGCGGCGAGCTGAGCTTCAACAGCGGCGCGCTGCTCCTCGATGCGCCGTCGCAGAGCTTTGAGAAGGGCCTCACCATCGACAGCCGCTTCGCCCTGATCGCGGTGCGCGGCACGAAGTTCTTTGCCGGCAGACTGGGCGAAGCCTTCAGCGTTTTCGTCGAGGAGGGGGCCGTCGATGTCACGGCTGCCGGCCAGACTGTGAGGCTCGCTTCGGGCGAGGGTACCGACATCGCCAATCCCGGCGACCCCCCCGGCGAAGTGCGCCGGTGGGGGGCGCCGAAGATCGCGCGCGCGATGGCGTTGGTGGAGTAGTCGGGGGAAAACCCTCTCCCCTCGTGGGAGAGGGCGGATTGAGCGAAGCGAAATCCGGGTGAGGGGGTGATTCAACATGGCAGGCGTTTGACACGCGGCAACGCCCCCTCACCCGCCTCGGGCCTGACGGCCCTCGTCGCCCTCTCCCACGGAGGGGAGAGGGGCAAGAGGTGACGAGTTCAACTTCGCTGGCATGACGGTCTGTGTACGGAGCAAAGTTTGTGGCGAAGTTACTCAGGCGTGTAAACCTCGACCTCATCGCCGATGCCGCGCAAGTTGAGCGCGCCGAGGCGCTTGAGTGGCACGCTGCCGTCGAGCGCCGCGACGGTTCCGGGCCCGAGCGCGATCGATGAACCGAAGGTCTTGTTGGCGGTCTGCAGACGCGAGGCGAGATTGAGCGGACGCCCATAGGCGGTGTAGTCGCGCCTGGCCCCGCGGCCGACTTCGCCGAGGATGGCCGGCCCGGTTTCGATGCCGATGCGGGTGCGGCCGAGACCAAGCCCGGCGACCCCCGGCGCGCGCCGGAATGCCTCGGTCGCCTGTATGATCGCCAAGCCGCAGGCGACAGCCTTCCCGGCATGATCGGGAAGATCGAGCGGCGCGTTGAAGAAGCCATGCACGGCGTCGCCGACGATCTTGTCGACCATGCCGCCATGCGCGACGATGATCCCGGCGACGAGATCGACATAGCGATCGAGCAGCGACACGACAGCCTCGGCACCGACCCGCTCGGTGAGCGCGGTGAAGTCCTCGATATCGGTAAAGAGCACGGTGATGGTGCGGGTTTCGCCGCCGAGCCGCAATTCGCCCGGCCGGTCGATGATCCGCTGCACGACCTCGGGCGGCATGTGGAGCGCAAAGCGCCGCTCGATGGCGAGACGCTGGCGATAGGTGAGCGCGAATTGCGCCAGCGCCGCCCCTTGCGTTCCGATGAGGAGAAGGAGAACGGGAATGATCGGATCGGTGAGCCACATCCGCGAAAGGCTGAAGAAGATGGCGCAGAGGATCCAGGCGATGGCGAGGCTGAGCCAGGCGAGCGCCGCACGGCCCGGCGGCAGCATCAGCACGGCGAGGATGCCGATGAGACCGAGCGCGACGCCTACGAGTATCTCGGCGCGGGTCATGAATTGGGCACGCCAGGGAATGTCGCCGGCGAGCATCTGGGAGATCGCTTCGGCCTGGATGTCGACGGAAGGCATGAGCGGATCGACGGCGGTCAGGCGCAAGCCGCCGGCTTCGGGCGCGCTCGCACCCAAGAGCACGATCTTGCCGGTGATGCGGGCCGCATCGGCGCGACCGGCGAGAACATCCTGGGCCGGAATGGTGCGGAGCGCAACGTCGGCGGCGCTCGCGAAATGCAGGCGCATCAGTCCGTCGGGCGGCAAAGGCAGTGCCACTTCGCCGATGCGCAGCACCTGCGGCGGCGAGGATGCGATGAGATTGGCGCCGCCTTGCGCCACGCGAATGGCCTCGACCGCAAAGCCTGGAAACAGCGCCCCGGCGCCCCCGGCAAGCAGCGGCACCGCGCGCACCGGCTCGCCCTCGGGCGCCGGCAGCGAGATGACGCCGGCGCCGGCTGCCATGCCGAGAAGGGCCGGATCGGGCAGCGATGCGCCCGGCGTCTGCAGGAGGCCGGGGACTTCGACATTGCCGCTGACAGCAATCGCGCTGGCGAAGGGCGCCGGAGCGGTCGGCGCGGGATCGAGCACGATGCCGAGCACGGCCGGGACGCGGGCGAGCGCGGCGGCAAGACCGCCATCGTCGGGTTCGCTCTCGCGCGGAGCCAGCAGGATGTCGATGGCGAGCGCCTGCGGTCCGCCATCGGCAATCCTGTTGACGAGGGCAGCGAGTTGCGCACGGGGCCATGGCCATGGTCCGATCTCGGCCAGGGCGTCGCGGCCGATATCGACGATGACGACGGTGCTGCCGGCGTCGCCGCGCGGCGCCATCGCCAGCATGCGGTCGAAGCTTCCTTCCCGGAGACTGCGCAGCAACGATCCCGGATCGAGCCAGGCAAGGAGCGCTGCGACGATGAGGCAGAGGAAGCCCGCCGCCGCGACCCATGCCGAGCCCGGCCGCAGTTTTCGGGGGAACAGCCTCGGCGTCGCTGCGGGGCTTGCGATCATGCCCGCCCCTTAGCATGAAGCGCCGCGCATGGGCCAATGCGGCGCATGACAGGGTGCCGCGAGATGAGGATTGCGCGGACGAGGGGCCCGGTGACACAATGAATTTCCAACCCGAAAGGATGAAAAAATGGCGCTGGTGGGAGACTCCTACGAATATTACGACAAGAAATTTTACGAGATCACGGTACCGATCGCCGAGGTTGAGGAACTCTTTTCGGGTTGCCTGTGGGCCGAGGGCCCGGTGTGGTTCGGCGACGGCGGCTATCTGGTCTGGAGCGACATTCCCAACAACCGCCTCTTGCGCTGGCTGCCGGAACAGGGGGTGGGCGTCTTCCGCGCTCGCTCGAATTTCGCCAACGGACACACCCGCGACCGCGAGGGCCGGCTCGTCTCCTGCGAGCATGGCGGCAGGCGGGTGAGCCGCACCGAACCGGACGGCACCATAACCACCATCGCCGACAAGTATGACGGCAAGCGGCTCAACTCGCCGAACGACGTGGTGGTGAAGTCCGACGGCTCGATCTGGTTCACCGATCCGAGCTACGGCATTCTTTCGGACTACGAAGGCTACAAGGCGCCGATGGAGCAGAAGGGTTGCTACGTCTTCCGCGTCGATCCGCAGAGCGGAAAGCTGAGCATCGTCGCCGATGATTTCGTCAAGCCGAATGGCCTGGCCTTCTCACCCGACGAGAAGACGCTCTATATCGCCGACTCAGGTCTCTCGCATGATCCGACGGGGCCGCATCACATCCGCGCCTTCGACGTGCGCGAGGATGGCAAGCTCGGCAAGGGCCGGGTCTTCGCGGAGGTATCGCCCGGCGTTCCCGACGGCATGCGCGTCGACACCGACGGCAATGTCTGGACGAGCTGCCAGAACGGGGTGATCTGCATCGCACCGAGCGGCCATGCGCTGGGCAAGATCAAGGTTCCGCAGATGGTGTCGAATGTCTGCTTCGGCGGCGAGCGACGCAACCGCCTGTTCATCACGGCGACGAAATCACTCTACGCGGTCTATCTCGGTATCAGCGGAGCACAGAAGCCATGAGCGACAAATTGCGCGTCGGAATGATCGGTGTCGGGCTCATGGGCCACGGCATGGCGAAGAACATCGTGACCAAGGGTTATCCCCTGACCGTCATGGCGCATCGCAACCGCAAGCCGGTCGAGAACCTTTTGAGCCTCGGGGCCAGGGAAGCGAAATCGCCGAAGGAAATCGCCGCGGCCTCCGATCTCGTCATTCTCTGCGTGACGGGCACGCCCGAGGTCGAGGCCACGGTCTATGGGGAGGAGGGACTGCTCGGCGCGGTGAGAGAGGGTCTCATCATCGCCGATTGTTCGACCGCCGTGCCGCAGTCGACGGTGAAAATCGCCGCCGATGTCGCGGCCAAGGGCGGGCATTATGTCGATACGCCGCTGACGCGCACGCCCAAGGAGGCCGAGGCCGGCAAGCTCGGCGTCATGACCGGCGGCGATCGGGCGGTGCTCGACAGGATCAGGCCCGTGATCGAATGCTTCGCCGACACGATCGTGCATGCGGGGCCGGTGGGAGCGGCGCATACGCTGAAGCTCATCAACAACTTCATCGGTCTCGGCAACGCGATGGTCGCAGCCGAGGCGATCGTCGCGGCAAAGCATGCCGGCGTCGCGATGGAAGCGCTGCGCGACATCGTGCTGGGCGGCGGAGCGCGCTCCCTGATGTTCGAGCGGATCATCAAGGTGCCGCTCGAGAACGATGATTCAGCGGCGCAATTTGCCATCCGCAATGCCCGGAAGGACCTGCGTTACTACACCAACATGACCGGCGAATTGCCGGTGACGTCCTTCATGGCGGAGGCCGTGCATCAGACGCTGGTGCTCGCCGACAATCTCGGCTTCGGCGATCGCTTCGTGCCGCGTCTCGTCGACGCGCTCGAAAAGGCGAATGGCGGGAAGAAGTAAGTAACCATTTCTTCCCTCCCCACCAGGGCAGGGCTATCGCATGTTCGCAAGCATGTTGAACATGAAGCTTTCGTCCCATCCGGCGCGTCTGAGCTTGCCGCGCATGGATGTCTTTTGGTCGGGATGGGCTCTGGCGATATTGAGGACAAGGCGCCTGAGGATGGCGAGATTGGCGGGCGCATTGTCCTTGCGATTGCGCGCCAGGTCCTCGTCGAGCACCACATCGAGCGTCCAATGCAATCGGTTCTCGATGCCCCAGTGCTCGCGCACCATGGCGAGCAGTTGAG
>JAEUMG010000169.1 GCA_016793355.1 Hyphomicrobiales bacterium | reverse complement strand
GGCGGGCATGGATGCGGCAAGCCGGGCGAGCGGCGGCGGCGCTTCGGGCGGCAGGCCGAGCAGGGCGTCGAGAAGGGGCTTCAGGAAGAGCCTGGCGCAGATCAGTGCCGAGACGGGGTTGCCGGGCAGGCCGATGACCCGAAGTTTGCCCTTGCGGCCGAACATCAAGGGCTTTCCGGGCCGCATGGCGATCTTCCAGAAATCGATCCTGATGCCGGCGGCGATCAATGCTTCGCGGACGAAATCGTGATCGCCGACCGAAGCGCCGCCGGTGGTGACAAGAATGTTGGAGTCCCCGGCCTTGCCAATGGCGCGGATGGTGGCGGCGAGGCGGTCGGGAACGATGCCGAGATCGCGCGGCGCGCCGCCGAAATGGCGAATGAAGGCTGAAAGGGCAATGCTGTTGGAGGAGACGATTTGGTCCGGACCCGGCTTGCCGCCGACGGCTACGAGTTCATCGCCGGTGGTGAAGAGCGTGACGCGGGGAGCGCGCCGCACGGCGATCTCGGCATGGTTCATCGCAGCGATAAGGCCGATTGCGGAGGGATCGAGACGCGTGCCGGCGGTGACCAGGGTTTCGCCCCGGCGGTAATCGAGGCCGCGCCCGCGCACCGAATGGCCGGGTACCGGCGCCTTGTTGACGATGACGCAGTCGCCGTCGGCTTCGGTGTTCTCCTGGATGACGACGGTATCGGTGCCGCGCGGCATGGGGCCGCCGGTGAAGATGCGAACCGCTTCGCCGGCGCGGACCGTGCCGTTGAAGGCGTGGCCCGCCGGGGCCATGCCGATCACCTTGAGGCGCGCAGGCGTCGCCGCGACATCGGCGGCGCGCACCGCATAGCCGTCCATGGCGCTGGCGGCGAAGGGCGGCTGGTCACGCAGCGCTTTCAGATCGCGGGCCAGCACGCGGCCGAGCGCGCGGTCGAGTTTGAGGGTTTCGGGGCCGAGGGGTTTGGCGCCTGCGAGAATGCGGGCCCTGGCGTCTTCGACCGGCAGCAGGCTCATGATTTGGGCCGGGTATAGCGGCCCGACTTGCCGCCGGTTTTCTCGACCAGGCAAATTTCGGTGATGCGCATGCCGCGATCGACGGCCTTGCACATGTCGTAGACAGTCAGGGCGGCGACCGAGACGGCGGTCAAGGCTTCCATTTCGACGCCAGTCTTGCCCTCGACCTTGACGGTCGCGGCGATCTGGAGCGCTGTATTGCCCTGCGGCATGAACTCGACCTCCGCCTTGGCGATGGCAAGCGGATGGCAGAGCGGGATCAGATCGGAAGCCTTCTTGGCGGCCATGATGCCGGCGATGCGGGCGGTGGCGAAGACGTCGCCTTTCTTGGCGGCGCCGGCCAGGATGAGGTCGAGGGTTTCGGGCTTCATCTCGACGCGCGCATGCGCCGTAGCGCTTCGGGACGTCACGTCCTTCGCCGAGACGTCGACCATGCGGGCCGCGCCCTTGTCGTCGAGATGGGTGAGGCGGGTCATGGCCGGGCGAGGATGGCGCGGGTTGCGGCGGCGACATCAGGCTGTCGCATCAGGCTTTCGCCGATGAGGAAGGCGTTGACGCCGACCTTCGACAGGCGCGCGAGATCGGCCGGGGTAAAGAGGCCGCTTTCGCCGACAATGAGGCAATTGCGCGGGATCAGGGGCGCCAGGCGCTCGGTGACATCGAGGCTGGTCGCGAAGCTGTGGAGGTCGCGGTTGTTGATGCCGATCAGCGGGGTCGAGAGCTTCAGGGCGCGCTCGAGCTCGGCCTCGTTGTGAACCTCGGCGAGCACATCCATGCCCCAGTCGTGTGCGGTGCTTTCAAGCTCGGCGGCAAGCGCATCGTCGATCATCGCCATGATGAGCAGGATGCAATCGGCACCCCAGGCACGGGCTTCGGCGACTTGATAGGGGTCGAGCATGAAATCCTTGCGCAGGACGGGAAGGCCGCTCACCTGGCGCGCGGCGCCGAGATATTCCGGCGCGCCCTGGAATGACGGCGTATCGGTGAGGACGGAGAGGCAGGCGGCGCCTCCCGCGGCATAGGCAAGCGCCAGTTCCGGCGGATTGAAATCGGCGCGGATCAGACCCCTGGAGGGGCTTGCCTTCTTGATCTCGGCAATCAGGGCCCATTGCCCGGCGGCGATGCGGGCTTCGAGCGCCGCTGCAAATCCCCTCACCGGCGGCGCGTCGAGCGCCATCACTTCAAGCTCAGCTTCCGGGATCTCGGCCTTTGCCTTCGCCACTTCCTCACGCTTGTAGGCGGCGATCCTGGCGAGGACGGATGGCGTTTCGGAGCCGACTGTGGCGGAACGCGCGCTCATGGAGTCAGCCGTGCGAGGCCTTGACGAGCTTTTCGAGGCTCTTGCGCGCCGCGCCGCGATCGATCGAGGCTTCCGCCATGCGCACGCCCTCGGCGAAAGACTTGGCTTTGCCGGCGACGAGCAGGGCGGAACCTGCCGTCATTGTGGCGGAGTCGCGGAAGGCGCCCTTGGCGCCGGCCAGCACGCCGAGCAGCGCCTCGGCATTGTGGGCCGCGTCACCGCCGCGCAGGTCAGCCACATCGCTGCGCTCGAGCCCGACATCCTCGGGCGTGACCTCGAAGGTCCCGACCTTGCCGTCCTTCAGCTCCGCGACCCAGGTCCGGCCGGTCGAGACGATTTCGTCGAAGCCGCCTTCGCCATGACAGATCCAGGCGCGCTCGCAGGAGAGATTGGCGAGCACCTCGGCCAGAGGCTCGACCCAGTTCTTGGCGAAAACCCCGGTGACCTGGCGCCTGACGCCGGCCGGATTGGAAAGGGGGCCCAAAAGATTGAAGATGGTTCGCGTGCCAAGTTCGACGCGGCTCGGGCCGACATGCTTCATCGAAGCATGATGAGCGGGTGCGAACATGAAGCCGACGCCGGCTTCCTCAATGCATTCGGTGATGCGTTCGGGGGCGAGATCGATCTTGACGCCCAATGCGGTCAACACGTCTGCCGCGCCGGACTTGGACGAGAGCGCGCGGTTGCCGTGCTTGGCGATCTTGAGGCCGGCGCCCGCGGCGATGAAGGCGGCGCAGGTCGAGATGTTGAAAGAGCCCGAAGCGTCGCCGCCAGTGCCGACGATGTCGATGGCATCGGCGGGTGCGGCGACCTTCAGCATCTTCTCGCGCATGATTTCGACGGCGCCGGTGATTTCCGGCACGGTCTCACCCCGTACTCGCAGTGCCATCAGGAAGCCGCCGATCTGCGAAGGCGTTGCCTCTCCGGACATGAGCACGTCGAAGGCCTGGCGCGCTTCCTCGCGCGTCAGCGGCTGTCCGTTGGCGACCTTGGCGATCAATTGCTTCAAATCGGCCATTTCAGCCGGACCTCGCGAGATCGATGAAGTTCTTCAATAGCTTGTGGCCGTGCTCGGAAGCAATGCTTTCAGGATGGAACTGCACGCCATGGACATTCCGGGTCTTGTGGCTGAGGCCCATGATAATTCCATCGTCCGTTTCCGCGGTTATGGAAAGTACGTCCGGCAATGACTCCCGCTCGACGATCAGCGAATGATAGCGCGTCGCCTCGAAATTGTCAGGCACGTCGCCAAATACGCCCTTGCCGCCGTGACGGATGCGCGAGAGCTTGCCATGCATGAGCTTTGGCGCGCGAATGATCTTGCCGCCGAAGACCTGGCCGATCGCCTGGTGGCCGAGACACACGCCGAGGATCGGGATCGATGGCGAGGCCTTCTCGATCAGTTCGAGGCAGATGCCGGCATCGTCGGGCGTGGCGGGGCCGGGCGACAACACGATCGCCTCGGGCTTGGCCGAAATCACCTGGCCGACGCCGATCTTGTCATTGCGGTGGACCACGGTCTCGGCGCCCAGTTCGCTCAGATAGTGGAAGAGGTTCCAGGTGAAGGAGTCGTAGTTGTCGATGAGGATGATCATTGGCCCCTCCCAGCGCGCCCGGCAAAGCGGACGGCCTCTTCGGCGGCGCGGAACAGGGCCTTCGCCTTGTTGACGCATTCGACATGTTCGCTTTCGGGATCGCTGTCGGCGACGATGCCGGCACCGGCCTGCACATACATCTTGCCGTCCTTGACGATGGCGGTACGCAGAACGATGCAGGTGTCCATCTCGCCATTGGCCGAAAAATAACCGACGCAGCCGGCATAGACGCCGCGCTTCTCGGTCTCCAGTTCATCTATGATCTCCATTGCACGGACTTTCGGTGCGCCCGAGACGGTGCCGGCCGGAAAGCCGGCAACCAGAGCGTCGATGGCATCATATTTCTGATCGAGATTGGCCTCGACATTCGATACGATGTGCATCACCTGGCTGTAAAACTCGAGGATGAACCGGTCAGTCACCTTGACCGAGCCGATCTCGGCGACGCGGCCAGCATCGTTGCGGCCGAGATCGAGCAGCATCAAATGCTCGGCGCGCTCCTTGGGATCGGCGAGGAGTTCCTGCGCGAGCGCGCGATCCTCGGCCGGGGTCGCGCCGCGACGGCGGGTGCCGGCGATCGGACGGATCGTCACCTTGCCATCGCGCACACGGACCAGAATTTCCGGGGAGGAGCCGATGATCGCGAACTCGTCGAAGTTCAGATAGTAAAGGAAAGGCGACGGATTCACACGACGCAAGCTACGATAGAGTGCGAAGGGCGGCAGCGTGAATTCGGTTTCGAAGCGCTGCGACAGGACCACCTGGAAAATATCGCCGGCGGCAATGTAGTCCTTGGCGCGAAGCACCTTGTCCTTGTATGCGGCCGGCGTCGTGTTGGAAACCGGAGGGCTGATCGGCGGCGTATCGGAGCGGCCGGCGAATCCGTGATCGAGCGGACGATCGAGCGCTTCGACGACATTGGAGAGGCGTTCCATGGCGCGCGCATAGGCGGCCTTTGCGCTGATGCCATCCTCAGGATAGACCGGCGTCACGACTGTAACATCGTCCTTAACAGAGTCGAAGATCGCCATGATGGTCGGGCGTATCAGCACCGCGTCGGGCATGCCGAGCGTGTCCGGATTGGGAGCGGGCAGCTCTTCCATCAACCGCACCATGTCGTAGCCGATATACCCGAAGACGCCGGCCGACATCGGCGGTGCATCCTCCGACAAGGGAATGCGGCTTTCGGCAAGCAGTGTCCGTAGTGCGTCCAGCGGCGGCTGGGGGAGGGGCTCGAAAGGACCATCCGGATCGAAAAGCGCGCGCCGGTTGATCGAGGCCTTCCGACCGTCAGTGCGCCAGATGACGTCGGGCTTCATACCGATGATCGAGTAGCGACCGCGCACGGCGCCGCCTTCGACGGATTCGAGGAGGAAAGAGTAGCGTGCATTGCGCGTGAGCTTGAGGACGGCGGAAACAGGGGTTTCGAGGTCAGCGACGAGGCGGGTCATGACAACCTGCGCCGTGCCTTCGTCATAGCGGCGGGAAAACTCGTCGAACTCGGGCTGGACTTTCATGGTGTGGCTTTCGAGGCATTGGTTTCAAGGATCGTCAGGGTGTGGAGCCTGTGATCCTTCGCCAAAGCGCCTCGTCAATGGACCAGCCGAACTCATCCTGCAACGCGGTCATAAACATGGCGGTAAGATCGCCCGATGCGCCCTTCGCCAGGGAATCGCCGATCGTCTTGCCCTCGGGCGAGGCTGGATCGAAAGTAAGCCCCAGCACGGGCAGCGCCTGCATGACCTTGGCGCTTCTGCCATCCGGCTGGACGGCCGATGCAAAGCCGCTGTCCGGAACGCTGAAGAGAGCTGTTACGGCTGCCAAGTCAAAGCCGTCGGCCGCCTGGCCTCGCCGGATGCCGCTCACGTTCTGCACCTGCGCGGCCGCTTCGCTTGCCAGCGTTTCGATCGGCGTTCCGGCATCGCCGCGCTCCGCAAGCTTCTGCGCTTTCTCGGAAGCGAGTTCGCGCACTTTCCTGGCCAGCAAATCGGCCCTGACCTTGTCCTTCACGTCCTCGAACGGGCGCAAAACGGAAGGCGTCACCTCGCGCACTTCATACCAGACATAGGCATCGCCCTCCTGCAGCGCGTCATTCTCGACACCGACGTCGCTGGCGAACAGAGCCTGCAGAACCTGGTCCTTGAAGGGAAGCTCGACGCTCTTGCCGTCCTTGTCCAGTCCGGTCTCGTCGACCGAGCCGAGTGCGACGATCGGGATTCCAGCCTTTTCGGCAATCTCCTCGAAAGGCGTCTGGGCGGCACGGGCATCTTCGACAGAGTTGTAAAGGTCGAGAATCTGATTGCGCGCCTGTTCAAGCTGAATTCGCGAGGTGAGTTCACCTTTCACCTCGTCCAACGTCTTTTCCACCGCCGGCGTGATCTTGGTGACGCGCAGAAGCACGACTGACAGCCGACCCTGTACCGGATCGCTGACCGTGTTGGCGGGAAGGGCGAAAGCGGCCTCGGCCAAAAGATCATCGGGGATGTCTTCCTTGCGGCGTTCACCCAGGCTGATACCCGCCTCGTCGAAACCGAGTTCCTTTGCGATGGCAAGGAAGTCCTCACCGGCCGCGATGCGATCCCTCGCCTTCCTCGCCGCGTCGATATCCGGGAAGACGATCTGCTCGATCACACGGGTTTCGGGGGTCGTGAAATCCGACCTATATCTGTCGTAGTTTGACTGGAGCTGTTCATCGCTGACAATGATTTTGGGCGCGATGTCTGCCGGATCGGCCTTCATCACCACGACGCTGCGGTACTCGGGTGCCGTGTAGGTCTGTGGATTATCGTCGTAATATTTCTTCAGTTCGTCGTCGGCGGGCGCCACAACTTCGGTCTCGGAGGCCGTCACCACGAAGAAGCGTGCATCGCGCTCATCCATGCGAAAGCGATAGGCGGCCTCGACAAGGGCTGCCGGGACGGACAGGTTTTCGCCGGCACTGTCCGAGATTGCGGTTCGCAGGAAACGGATGCGTTCGCCCGCCAGGTATTCGGCTTCCGTCAGATTGTTGTTGCGCAGGATGCTGCGAAAGACTTCGGGGCTGAACTTGCCGTCCAGACCCTTGAACATCGGGTCCTGTGCGATGATGCCAGCCAACTGCTCATCGGATACCGCAAGCTTGAGCTTGGCGGTTTCGGCATCGAGCGCGGCACCACGTATGAGGTCCATCAGGACCTGACGGTCAAGGCCAATCTGGCGGGCGATGTCGGGGGTGATCGACTGGCCGGTCTGGCGCGAATAGTTCCTCAGCGTATCCTGGAACTGGCGGGTAAACTGTTGGGCGGTAACCTGCTGATCGCCGACGCTGGCGAGCACATCGGAGCTATATCCGCGGAAGACGTCCTGGATACCCCAGAAAACGCCGAAGCTCAGGGCCAGGATGCCAATCAGGACCTTCGCAACCCAGCCCTTGGCCGCCCTGCGCATTGAATCTAGCATCGATATTCCTTCGCCAAACGTCGCGGCCGAAAACCCGGCGCACTGTCGTGCAAGCCTTATAGGTACGAGCTTTCGGCCCCGCAAGCACAGGGTTGCGGGCGCAACGGGCCGCCAAGTGGCCTAGCAGGCGGCGAAACGTTGCCCAAGGTTGATGGATCGGCGCATCGGATTGTCCCAAAAGTACTCACACTTTTGGGTCCGATGCGCTAGAAGCCTGAAAACTGGGGGTGAATATGGCAATCCGGGGACCGCGTCCGCTGGTAGCGGGCAATTGGAAGATGAACGGGACGACCGCCTCGCTCAAGGAAGCGAGGCTCATCGCGGGCATGCTGAAGGACGTGCGGCTGCGCTGCGATGTGATGATCTGCCCGCCGGCGACTCTGCTGCGCCGCCTGAAGGGGGTTCTGGCGGGGACACCGATCAAGCTTGGCGGCCAGAATTGCCATTGGGACGCAAGTGGGGCCTTCACGGGCGAAATATCAGCCGAAATGCTGAAGGATGCCGGGTGCTCTGCGGTTATCGTGGGTCACTCAGAACGGCGCAGCGGTTTTGGCGAGACCGATGCCGTGGTCCGATCCAAGGCCGACGCGGCGCACCGCGCCGGAATTGCCGCGATCATCTGTATTGGCGAGACCCTGGAGCAGAGGAAGGCCGGGCAGGCCGTGGATGTGGTGTCCCGGCAGCTCAGGGAGAGCCTTCCAGACGGCTCGGCCTCCGCCAATACGGTGATCGCCTACGAGCCGGTCTGGGCGATCGGGACCGGGCTCACGCCGACCCCTGACGAGGTGGGCGACATTCACAGCTCCATCCGCGGGGGCCTGGTAGCGCAGCTCGGCGAAGACGGGTCGCAGGTCCGCATCCTCTATGGCGGCTCGGTCAAACCCTCCAATGCCCCGGCCTTTGCCGCCATTCCCGATGTGAACGGCGCCCTGGTCGGCGGGGCCAGCCTGAAAGCCGTCGACTTCATCGGAATCATAAAAGCGTACATCTGACGTTTGGCGACGTTCTTGACCGGCAATTGCCAAGCGCCCATATCCCCGCTAAGCCACGCTCGCATCGTCAAGCCGCCGGAAAGCCCGTCCCATGTTGACCGTCATTCTCGTCATCCACCTGATTATCGCGCTGGCGCTGATCGGGGTCGTGCTTCTGCAACGCTCGGAGGGCGGGGCGCTGGGGATCGGCAGCGGCGGGGGTGCGGGATCGCTTTTCTCGGCCCGTGGCGTGGGCAATACACTCACGCGGGTCACGGCCGGTCTGGCCGTCGCCTTTTTCATCACGTCGATCACGCTCACCGTCCTGTCAACGAAACGGACGGGCGGCGGATCCGTTTTCGACTCGGTGCCGACGACGCAGCAGGCGCCGGCCGGCCAGACGCCGGACGGCAATGACGGGACCGTTGGCGGCAGTGTCCTGCCGAATCTGCCGCCTTCAAAGAGTGGCGGGCAGAACCAGGTTCCGGTCACGCCGTAAGTTTTGATCTTGATTTGTTCCCGAGCCCGGAATGAGAATTCCGGGCTTCGAATCGTTGATGCAAGCGGATAGAATGGGGGCCCATGGCGCGGTACATATTCATCACCGGCGGCGTGGTCTCCTCCCTCGGCAAAGGTCTGGCTTCGGCGGCACTGGGCGCGTTGCTCCAGGCGCGAGGCTACAAGGTCAGGCTTCGCAAGCTCGATCCCTATCTCAATGTCGATCCCGGAACGATGAGCCCCTATCAGCACGGGGAAGTCTTCGTCACCGACGACGGCGCCGAGACCGATCTCGATCTCGGCCATTACGAGCGCTTCACCGGGCGTTCGGCCAACCGGCAGGACAATATCACCACCGGGCGCATCTATCAGGACATCATCGCGAAGGAACGCCGCGGCGACTATCTCGGCGGCACGGTGCAGGTGGTTCCGCATGTTACCGATGCGATCAAGGATTTCATCGGGAGCGGGAATGAAGGTTTTGACTTCGTGCTGGTCGAGATCGGGGGCACCGTCGGCGACATCGAGGGTCTGCCGTTCTTCGAAGCAATTCGCCAGTTCGGCCAGGAGCGGCCGCGCGGAAGCTGCATCTACATCCATCTGACGCTTCTGCCCTTCATCCCGACGGCGGGCGAGCTCAAGACCAAGCCGACGCAGCATTCGGTGAAGGAACTGCGCTCGATCGGCATTCAGCCGGACATTCTCCTGTGCCGCGCGGATCGCGAAATTCCGGTGACCGAACGGCGCAAGATTGCGCTGTTCTGCAATGTGCGGCCATCGGCGGTCGTGCAGGCGCTGGATGTCTCCAGCATTTACGACGTGCCGCGCGCCTATCATGACGAAGGGCTCGACCGGGAGGTTCTCGAGGCATTCGGACTGAAGGCCGAGGGTGAGCCCGACCTGGGCCGCTGGCGCGAAATCACCCAGCGCATCGCGCATCCCGAAGGCGAGGTCACCATTGCGGTAGTAGGGAAATATACTGGGTTGCTCGATGCCTATAAGTCGCTCAACGAGGCCCTGGTGCATGGCGGCATCGCCAACAAGCTGAAGGTCAATCTCGAATGGATCGAATCGGAGATCTTCGAGAAAAACGATCCCACGCCGCATCTTGAGCATGTGAATGGAATTCTGGTGCCGGGCGGTTTCGGCGAGCGCGGCTCGGAAGGCAAGATCCGGGCGGCGACCTTTGCGCGGACGCGCAATGTCCCCTATTTCGGGATCTGTTTCGGCATGCAGATGGCCTGCATCGAGGCGGCGCGCAATCTCTGCGGCATTGCAGGCGCAAGTTCGACCGAGTTCGGCGAGACCCGAGAGCCGGTGGTCGGCATGATGACGGAGTGGATGCGCGGCAATGAGCTGGAAATTCGCAAGGCTGGCGGGGACCTGGGTGGAACGATGCGGCTCGGCGCCTATGAAGCGAAACTGGAGCCGGGCAGCAAGGTCGCTGCAATTTACGGCTCGACGCGCATCTCGGAGCGGCATCGCCATCGCTACGAGGTGAATACCCGCTACAAGGAGCGCCTCGAGAAAGCGGGCTTGCGGTTTTCCGGCATGTCGCCGGACGGCTTGCTGCCGGAAATCATCGAACTGCCCAACCATCCGTGGTTCATCGGCGTCCAGTATCACCCCGAGCTCAAGTCGAGGCCGTTCGAACCGCATCCGCTCTTCGCCTCCTTCATTGCCGCAGCGGTCGAGCAGAGCCGCCTCGTCTAAACAGGGCTAATCCGGGGCGAATTGTTCCCGCCTTTGCCGCCGGGTATGAAGGACCGGCAATGCGTCATCTAAGCTCTCTGGCTGGATTTATCGGAGCACTCGTCTGGCTTGCCGTCCAGGTTACGGCGGCGGGCGCCGTCGATGCGGGACTCGCGGGCCAGGCAGAGCGGGCCGCCGAGAATTTCCGATCCGAGCTCACTCAGATACAGCGCGAGCTGGTCCTTCCGACGTTGAGCGACGATCAGCTCTCGCAGCATCGCGGTAATATCGAAAAAATCCGGGCCGGCGTGATCGCGCAGGCGCTGGCGCTCGGTGGCCCCATTGCGGAAATCAAGGCGCAGCTTGCCAAGATCGGGCCGGAGCCGGCCGCGGGGCAGTCCGAAGCGGAGGGGATTACAG
Organism: Hyphomicrobiales bacterium; assembly: GCA_016793355.1. GTDB lineage: Bacteria > Pseudomonadota > Alphaproteobacteria > Rhizobiales > Aestuariivirgaceae > JAEUMG01. Next base: position 4,894 of record JAEUMG010000169.1, on the reverse strand, counting down.
CACAGCGCAAGGAGTTGACCGAGACGTTACAACGGCTCGAAGGGGCCAAGAAGCAGCTCGAGTTGATTTCGGTCGAGGCCGAACAGACCGGTGCGCGAGCCGCTGCCCTTCAGAAGGACAGGTTCTTCAGCCGGATTTTCGAGCCAGGACGGTCGGTGTTCAACCCTGACCTCTGGGCCGACTCGGCAGCGGGTGCCGGTCAGTTCGTACAACGTCTGATTGCCTTGCTGGATGCCTGGTGGAATGCGGTCCGTGCCGATGCCCGGCTCAGCGTTCTTCTCCTCATCCCGGCGATCTTTGCCGGCGCCTTTTTAGCCTACGAGGCCGGCGCGCGGTGGCTGCGGCGCCGCTTCCTCGCCAGTAGCGGCGAGAGTGTGCCTGACGATCTCGCAAGGCTCTGGCGGGTGGTGCGTGGCACAGTCCTCACCGCGGCGGCGATCTTTGTCACCATCTTCGCGGTGTGGAGCACGATCGGGATCGCGGGAGTATCGACGCCGCGCTTCGACATGCTGCTCAGGGCGATTGCACAGGTTGCCTTCGAAACGATCGTGATCGGCGTGCTCGCCCGCCGTGTCGCGTCGCCGGGCGATCCGGCATGGCGGCTGATCGATGTCGACAACACGGCGGCCACCCGCCTCGTGGCACTGGTAACGGCGATCGCCTTCGTGACCGCGGCACAGCAAGCGCTCAGCACCGTCGCGTCAAATCTCTTCCTGCCGCTTGACTACTCGGTCGGACAAAGCACGGTTGCAACGATCATTCTGATCATCCTGCTGGCGCTTGTTCTCGTCGTCCTTCGGCGGCAGCCGGGGCTAGGGGACGACAAAGGCGACCGGCGGCTCTATTTCGGCTGGACGGCGCAACTCGCGCCCTTGGCCTGGATCATTCTTGCCGTCTCGCTCGTGGCGCTCGCCGCGGGCTATCTCGCGCTCGGCCAATTCCTCGTCACGCAATTGTTCGAGACGGCACGCTTGATCGCCTGCCTCTACCTTCTTCACAGGCTCGCCGAAGCGGCAATCACCAAAAGCTTCGATCCCCAGTCGCGGCCAGGAGTTCTCATGCGCGAGGCGACGGGGCTTGGCGAGCGCGGCATCGAGCGATGGGGGGCCGCGTTGCGGACGATCGCCGATATCGCTCTCGTCGTGGTTGGCGTCCCGGCGATACTCATCCAGCTGACGCTGACGTGGATAGATCTCAGAGGTCTCGGCACATCCCTGCTCGTTGGGTTTCAACTCGGCGATGTAACCATTTCGCCAGCGACCCTGCTTCTTGCGCTCGCCGTCCTCGGTGGCGGCATTCTGCTTACGAAGGTGGCGGTCCGCTGGTTCAACAACCGCATCCTGGAACACAGCCGTCTCGACAAGGGCGTCCAGGATTCGCTGCGCAAGGCAGGAAGCTACGCGGGCTATGTCGCGGCGGCCGGGTTCGCGCTGAATGTGGCGGGCCTCGACTTCTCCAACCTGGCTATCATTGCCGGTGCATTTGGTGTGGGTATCGGTCTCGGCCTGCAGCCTATCGTCAACAACTTCATTTCGGGACTGATCCTGCTGGTCGAGCGCCCGATCCGGATCGGCGACTGGGTTTCGCTCCCCGGCGGTGAAGGCATTGTCAAGCGCATCAATGGGCGCGCCACCGAGATCGAGACATTCGATAGCTGTACGATCATCGTTCCGAATTCCGACCTGATCACCAAACCGGTCAATAACTGGACTCATGACGATACAATCGGGCGCTTCACCGTGTCGGTCGGCGTTGCCTATAACAGCGACGTCGACGACATCCGCAACATCATGCTCGAAATCGCGAAGGCCCACAGAAACGTGCTGACCTACCCGGAGCCGACAGTGTTGCTGACCGCCTTCGCCCTGAACTCGATGACTTTCCAATTGCGCGGTCACGTCGCAGACATTTTTGAAGCAGCGGTGGTGGCAAGCGACATCCGTCTTTCGCTGGTCAAGGCCTTCCGAGATAAGGGCATAGTCATGCCCGTACCGCAATAGAGATACCCGTTGCATTTTGCCCATCCCCACGCTTACAGACCCATCATGGAAAAAACCGTCAAGGTAAGGGCCGACCTTGAGTTCCTCGACCGCAATTGGGACGGGCAGGGGCTGTCGGCGCTTGGACGGCTTTTGAATATCAGGCTTGTCGAGGCGGGTGACGGAACCGTCACTTTCGAGGGAATTCCGAGCCGGGCCTTCTACAACCCCCAGCAAGTGGTGCATGGCGGCTACGCCGCGACCCTCATCGACAGCGCCATGGGTGCCGCGGTTCAATCCAAGCTCGGCCACGGCGTGAGCTACGGGACCATCGAGCTAAAGGTAAACTATGTGCGCAATCTGACCGAAGAGACGGGGCGAGTCACATGCACAGCCAAGGTCGTGCATCACGGCCGCCGGCTTTCAACCGCAGAGGCGAAAGTGGTGGATGGCAGAGGCAAGCTCATTGCGCACGGCTCCGGCACTTTCATGGTCTATGACCGATGAAACCCAGTTCGGTCATCCGCATCGGCACCGTGCAGATCGGCAACACGCTGCCGCTCGCTCTCATAGCCGGACCCTGCCAGCTCGAATCGCGCGACCATGCGCTTATGATGGCGGGCAAGCTCAAGAAAATTGCTGAGAGGCTCGGTATTGGTCTTGTCTACAAGACGTCATTCGACAAGGCCAACCGCACCAGCCTTTCAGGAAAACGCGGCGCCGGCCTTGCCAAAGCGCTGCCGATCTTCGCGGAGATCAAACGCGAATTCGGTTTGCCGGTGCTGACCGACGTGCATGAGATCCAGCAGTGTGCGGAACTCGCGCCGGTCATTGATGTGTTGCAGATCCCGGCTTTTCTCTGCCGGCAGACCGATCTGCTCGTGGCCGCGGCCAAGACCGGGCGGGTGGTCAATGTGAAGAAGGGGCAATTCCTGGCGCCTTGGGATATGAAGAATGTCGCCAACAAGATCATAGAATCCGGCAATCCTAATGTGGTCCTGACGGAGCGCGGAGTGTCATTCGGCTACAACACGCTCGTGGCGGACATGCGGGCTTTGCCGATCATGGCGGAGATCGGATGCCCGGTCGTATTCGATGTCACTCATTCCGTTCAGCAACCGGGTGGGCAAGGAACGTCATCAGGAGGCGAGCGCCGCTTCGTGCCGGCTCTGGCGCGCGCCGCTGTCGCTGTCGGCGTGGCAGGGGTCTTCATCGAAACCCATGAAGATCCCGATCAAGCGCCGTCCGACGGCCCCAACATGCTCCCGATCGACCAGTTGGAAGCGTTGCTGAACCAGTTGATTGAAATTGATCGCCTCACAAAGGAGAGGACATGAGCCCAGCCATGATCGTTCGCCTGGTTATGAATTTGTCCATCGCTTGCTCCATGACCACCATGTGTCTAGCGGCCGAGGAGGTCGCGTTGCCGACTTATGAGGTGGTGATTTCGCTTTCAGATCAGGCGAAATCGAAGCTCGCGGCCTCAAAGGAAATGGTTCACGTCTCGGCGATGTATTATGGCGAAGCGGAGGAAGGGTTCATCGGCGACGAGATGGGCGAGATCCAGCTTGGCGTCGAGGATGTCGACTTGCCGGGCGAAGGGTCGGTCCAACTGGGCAAGATCAAAATGTCCAAGGAGAATCTTGCGCAAGTGGTCGGGCACAAGCCCAGCGTCCTGATCAATGTCTATTCGAGCCGCAAGGTATTCGAGGACAATCTTCTCGACTGCGGGATTTTTCAGGATTTCGTGGAGACGGCGGCGCAAAAGCCGATTGTCATCGCGTGCAAGCTGATCGGCGAATAGCCGCAGCTCCAGACATTGCATCGCAGGCCGATCTTGCCCATAGAGGGCCGAATTACGGAGATTTTCGATGACCGCCATTCTTGATATCACAGGCCGTGAGATTCTGGACAGCCGCGGGAATCCAACCGTCGAAGTCGATGTGACACTTGAAGATGGTTCGTTCGGGCGCGCCGCCGTGCCATCCGGAGCATCGACGGGCGCGCACGAGGCGGTGGAACTGCGCGATGCCGATGCCGCGCGGCATCTCGGCAAGGGCGTCCTGAAGGCCGTGGCGGCGGTCAATGGCGAGATATTCGACGCACTGGCCGGCATGGACGCCGAAGATCAGATCGCCCTCGACCAGACGCTTCTCGAGCTCGACGGGACGCCTAACAAGAAGCGACTTGGCGCCAATGCGATCCTGGGCGTCTCACTTGCCAATGCGAAGGCAGCGGCGCAGGCTACGGGCCTGCCGCTCTACCGCTATGTCGGGGGTGTATCGGCACGGCTGTTGCCGGTGCCGATGATGAATATCATCAATGGTGGCGTTCACGCCGACAATCCGATCGACTTCCAGGAATTCATGGTACTGCCGGTTGGCGCCGACACATTTCGCGAGGCGCTGCGGATGGGCGCGGAGATATTCCACACGCTCAAATCGGCGCTGAAAAAATCAAAGCACAACACCAATGTCGGCGACGAAGGCGGCTTCGCGCCGAACCTGCCGTCTGCCGAGGCGGCGCTCGATTTCGTCATGAAGGCCATCGAACAGGCCGGGTTCAAGCCAGGCAAGGATATCTTTCTTGGGATCGATTGCGCGGCGACCGAATTCTTCAAAGACGGCAAGTATGTTTATGAAGGCGAGGGCACGACGCGGTCGATCAAGGAGCAGGCGGAGTACCTCGCCAAGCTGGCAAAAAGCTATCCGATCGCCGCAATCGAGGATGGCATGGCGGAAGACGATTGGGAGGGCTGGCGCGTCCTGACCGATCTTGTCGGCGGCAAGTGTCAGCTCATAGGCGACGATCTTTTCGTCACCAACACCAAGCGACTCAAGCAGGGCATTACGCAGAACATCGGCAACTCCATTCTGGTCAAGGTCAACCAGATCGGTACGCTCACCGAGACACTG
>JAEUMG010000080.1 GCA_016793355.1 Hyphomicrobiales bacterium | reverse complement strand
ATTGCGCAAGGCCGATGCGATCTATCTCGACGAGATCAGGAAGGCCGGCCTCTATGATGCAATCTGGCAGGCCTTCGCGGTTTTGCTCCCGGTTCGCACCGTCGGCGTCATGGGCGACGGACGCACCTATGACCAGGTGCTTGCCTTGCGCGCTGTTACTTCGACCGACGGCATGACGGCCGAGAGCTATCCCTTCGACCACGCATTCCTCGCCCATGTCGCCACCCGCATCATCAACGAGGTGCGCGGCGTGAGCCGGGTCGTCTACGACGTGACCTCAAAACCGCCGGGAACCATTGAGTGGGAGTAGGTCGCGCCCCTCACGCCGCCTTCCTGAACCCCTCCAACTGCGCCGTCATCGCCCGCTGGAATGCCGGTCGTGCCGCGCACCGCTGCTTGTAGGCGCTCAGCCCCGGAAAGTCCTGGAATATCCCGGTGTGGTCGAGAATGCGCAGCACATCGGCCATCATGAGGTCGCCGACACTGAACTCGCCTTCGAGGTAATCCTTGTCGCCCAGTGCGTTCTCAAGCTGTCCAAGGCGCTCACGCACCAGCTTCTCGACTTGCGGCCGGCGCTCCTTCGTCGATTCTTCCTTGGCGTGGAAGAAATCGATGATGCCAAGCTGCAGGGCCCATGTCTCGATCGAGTTGAGCGCGGCAAACACCCATGCGGTTGCGCGTTCTCGCGCGATGCGGTCGCGCGGCAGAAGTTTCTCGCTCTTCTCGCCGATGTAAAGCGCAATGGCGCCGCTTTCGAAGAGCACAAGCCCGTCTTCCTCGATTGCAGGCGCCTGGCCGAATGGCTGGCGCGCCAGATGTTCGGGCGATTTTTGTTCAGGCCCCAGCGTCACCGTGCGGACATTATAGGGGAGGCCGGCTTCCTCCAGCGCCCAGCGCACGCGAAAAGCGCGCATGAGAGGTGCGGCAAAATCCGGAACCCACGCGAAAGTCGTAAGTGTGATCATGTGCGAATTCCATTCCGTTCGGCTATGGCGAAATTCTCGACATAGACCTGCTGTTTGTTGAAGAGCGAGTTCCACCCGCCGACATGGCTGTCGCGGATCGCGACGGTAGAGAAGGGGGCCTGGTGGAAGGTCTGCACCGTGTTGCCGTTCCTCTCGGCGAAGGTGACGGTCACCAGCGTGTCACGGTCGCGGCCCGAGTCCTCGTCCCATTGGAAGGTGAAGACAATGCGCTTGTTCCTTTCCACTTCGCGGATGACGCCGCTGAAGCGCGAGACGCCATATTGTTCGGAGGTCATGGTCCCGCGCCAGGGCTGGCCGGGCTTGAGGTCCCAATCAAGCTCGATCGTGGTGAATTTCTCCGGTCCCCACCACCGGATCATGTGATCGCGGCTTTCCCACATGCGGAAGACGAGCGCGACGGGCGCCTTGAACTCGCGCTCGATGAGAAGTTCGTCGCCGCGAATTTGGCTCACTGCTTTTTTCCTTTCCTCGGGGCTTTTGTGATTTCGGTCAGGATTGCGTCCATCCGGTCAAAACTTTCGGACCAGAATCGGCGATATTTCTCGAGCCAGCCATCCACGCGCTTGAGGGGAGCGGCATCGAGCCTGCAGGGGCGCCATTGCGCCTGCCGCCCGCGGGTAATGAGGCCGGCGCCCTCGAGCACTTTCAGATGCCGCGAGATCGAGGGCAGCGACATGGCGAAGGGCTCGGCGAGCTCGTTTACCGTCGCCTCGCCCTTGCTGAGGCGCGCGAGGATCGCACGGCGGGTGGGGTCGGCCAGGGCTGCGAAAGTGTCGCTAAGGGTATCGGTCATGAGTGTATTTAGCGTGTCAGTTAATTAACTGACACGCTAAATAAAGAAGGCACGAATGCGCGTCAAGGCCTGCACGCACATTTTCCCGGGCAGCGGCGGGTTACGCTTGTGCTCTTTGGACGTTGAAGGTCAGGCCTCCGTGCCGGCGATGAGGACGTCACATCCGGCCTCGCTGAGTACGCGTTGGGTGACGCTGCCTAACAGGGCCTGCCGCACGAGGCCACGCCCGTGCGGTCCCATCGCAAATAGATCGAACTCCTGTTCTGTCGAGAAGCGGACGAGGGCTCGGCCCGGTTCGCCATCGAGAAACAGCGTTGAGGCCTCGCCAGCATCGATCAAGCCGTCCATGAACGCGGAAAGTTCTTGGCGTGCGCTATCGCGCCTGGCCGACAGGAAGGTTGCGATCTCCGCCTGCGACGTTCCGGTTCGCAGCATGGCTTGCTGGAAAGTCGCCGGGATGTCGACGGCATGGATAAGCCGAAGTTTGGCTTGAGGAGCCAGCCTTCGCACTTCCTTCAAGGCGGCCGCCGACTGGGGCGAAAAGTCGACCGCGACCGCGACCCGTCCGTAAGCTTTCGCGGGTTGCTTTTTCACAACGAGCACGGGTGCCGGCACTGTCCTGATCACCCTGTCGGCCGTTGATCCCAGCATTCTCTCCCCGAGGGAGCGAGGGTTCCCTGGCCCGATCACGATCAGATCGGCGCTCCGGCTTTCCGCCAGATGCCGGATCGAATCATGAGGTACTCCGAACTCGACCACGACGTCTGTCCGTCGCGTGCGCCCGTGTTCAAACACCAGAGAATCGATTGTATCTCGGGCATGCCGCTTGATCCGGTCATTCAGATCCGTGCTGCCTCCCGACGGCAACCCGGACGCCGATTGCGCCGTCCCCTCGATGACGTGAACCACGACAAGCCAGGCCGCGTGGGCAGCCGCCAATTGCGCGGCGCGGGCCAGCGGCGCATCGCTCTGGGTCTCCAGGTCGACGGCGACCACAATGACTTTCAGCTTTTCCAAATCCGTTATCCGGCGCAACGGTTGCGGGCCAGGTCGGGCAAGCGCTCCCGGGCGTTCCGGACAATCGCCACGACCACCTTGCTCCTATCATCGCCACACCGGAAGGGCGATATCTTTTCACTTCAATCTCTCGATCAAGGCCATCGCCGCCGCCGGGTTCTTTTCCTTATGGCCGCTGATCATATAGAGATAGACATCGCGCGGAACATGTGTGGTCGCTTTGCTGTCAACCACATGCAGCCCTTCGACCTTCCTGCCTCCCGCCCAGGCCTTCGCCCGGGCCGCCCAGAGATCGAGTGCGCCCTCCGAATATCCGAGCCTCTCATTCTCCCTGGTTCCCATGATGCGCGCATAGACAAAAGGTGCGGTGGCATCGGCGATCTGCGGATAGTCGCCATCGGCAGCAAGGACGATGGCGACCTGGCGTGCCCGGGCGAGAGCGACGAATTCGGGGCTCTGGAAGCTATCGTGGCGGACCTCGAGCGCATGCTGGATTTTCCGGCCCCCGACTGACGAGGGAAGAAGATTCAGGAACCGCTCGAAATCCTCGAGATCGAATTTCTTGGTGGTGGCGAACTGCCAGTTGATCGGCCCAAGCTTGTCCTTGAGTTCCAACACGCCGCTCTTGAAGAAGCGCTCGACTGAATCTCCTGCCTCGGCGAGCACCCGGCGGTTGGTGGCAAAGCGCGGCGCCTTGAGCGTGAACACGAAATCATCGGGCGTCTCGTCATGCCACTTGGCGAAGCTCTCCGGCTTCTGCGAGCCGTAGAACGTCCCGTTGATCTCGATCGAGGTCAGGTGGCGGCTCGCATATTCGAGTTCCCGCTTCTGCGGGTGCCTGTCGGGATAGAACGTCCCGCGCCACGGCTCGAAAGTCCATCCGCCGACGCCGATCCTGATCTTGCCTGAGAGTTTTCCGGTCAATTCACATCACGCCTTTACGGGAGGCTTATATGCCGACATTCTTGCGGCCGAAAGCTCAAATGGCTTCTTCCTGGGGATGGGTCCATGACTGGAGGGAAATCACCCCGCTTCGATATCGAGGCGCTGCGCAGCCGAGTGGGCGGCACAATCTTCGCGCGCGGCGAAGCCTATTGCCGAGATGGCCGTGTGAAGGTTCTGGACGTCAACAAAGATCGCATACTGGCAACCATTGATGGCACCGAAACCTACCGCGCGGAACTGACGGGACGCGGAAAGGCGATTGACGGCGAGTGCTCCTGTCCGTTCTTTGAGGACAACGGCTTCTGCAAACATCTGGTTGCGATTGCACTGGCGGTGAACAATGCCGCGCCCGACAGCGGGCAGGGTGCTTTTTCGCGCCTGCGGCCTTACTTGAAGGAAAAGGGTATCGAATCTCTCGTCGACATGATTTTGCAACTCGCGGAGCGCGACCCGGTCCTGTTTGCAAAGCTGGAAACAGAGGCCGCTTTGGCAACTGCGGACGACCCCACGCTCGAGGCGCAATTGCGCAAGTCCATAGACAGGGTGACTCACACCAATCGCTTCATCGACTATGGTGAGGCACCCGCATGGGCAGCGAGGATTGATTCGCTGCTCGACAATATTTCGAGCCTCGCAACCGGAAAGCGAGCAAACCTGGCACTGAAACTGATCGAGCGACTGATCGATCGGATCGAGAAGTGTATCGGGAGTATCGACGACTCGGACGGTCACTGCGGCATGCTCATCGGTCGTGCCTGTGATATCCATCTCACAGCCGCTCGTGTCGCGAAGCCGGACGGCCGAGAACTCGCTCGGATGCTGTTTAATCGGGAACTCAAGAGCGACTACGCATCATTCAGCGGCAGCCTTGCATCCTATGCCGACCTTCTTGGCGACGAGGGACTGACGGAGTACCGCCGCCTCGCGACGGTCGCCTGGGAGAAGTTGGCGGCGCGGCGCAAGAAACCTGCGGCTTACGACGAGGGCTTCGCGAGCTTCCATACCCTGCTTGGAATGATGGATTACTTTGCCGAGCGCGATGGCGATGTCGATGCGCGTATCGCCTTCCGGGCCAAGGATCTCTCCTCGCCATGGAATTATCTCCAACTGGCGGAATTCTGTGTCTCGCAGGGTCGAAAAGATGAGGCGCTGCGGCGGGCCGAGGAAGGCTTGTGGATGTTCGAGGACGACCGGCCGGACGAGCGGCTCGTATTGTTCGCGGCGCGATTGCTCGTGGAAGCTAAAAGGAAGGAAGATGCCCTTTCGCATCTTCAGAAGGCATTCGACAAGGCGCCCAGCATCGAACTCTACAAACAGATCAGCAAGCTTGGGGGAGGCGCCGCACGTCTGAGAGCGACCGGCGTCATCGAGGAACTGGCGCGCCGCGATAAGAGCGGCTGGCACAGATTCTCCGATCTTCTCGTCGACATTTACGTTACCGAGAAGGCGTTTGATGAAGCATGGGCAGTCGTCGGCAAATACGGAGCGTCGATGGCGGCCAAGTTCACTCTCGCCCAGAAGAGCGAGAAATTGCATACGGCAAGAGCACTCGAAGTCTATGCGCAGCAGGTCGATTTGTTGGCGAAAACTGGCGGTAATGATGCCTACGAGGGCGCCGCCAAACTGATCAAGCGGATGGCCGGCCTGTGGACTCCCGGCGAACATGCGGCCTTTGTGAAGAGCCTCAAAGAACGTCACGGAAAGAAGCGGAACCTGATGAAGCTCCTGGGATAGCGAGATGAAGCGCGCGGAGATCGAGAGTCAGAACCGATATTTGCTGGCGCGCCAGCGCGAGTTCCGGTTGGCTGCCGACGTCGTGGCGGATGCCTGGATGAGATTCTCTGAAGTCGTGTCCGTTGCGGTGATTGGCTCGGTCGCCAAGCCTCTATGGAAGGAAATTCCGCGCTTTCGAGAATTCCGGCGCGCCGGAATCGCGGTATGGCATGAATGTGCCGATGTCGACTTGGCACTGTGGGTCGATTCGCAGGATCGCCTGGGCGAGCTGCGACGCGCGTTGAGCGCAGCCCTGCGGCACGCTTTTGAGAGCGGCGTCGGAATAAGCGTGGTGAGTCACCAGGTCGACGTGTTCCTGTTCGAGCCTGAAAGCGATCGGTATTTGGGTCGGCTCTGCAAGTTCAACGAATGCCCGAAAGGCAAGCCGGACTGTCTCGTCCCTGGCTGCGGTTCGATTCCTTTCAACAGAAAGATCGCGGAATTCGAGCCCTATTCCGATATCCTCTGTGGCAGTGAAAACGCCATTCTCTATAGGCGGGGCAGCGGACGGGTGCGTTCGGCCCTCGAATTGCCGGGTGTTGAGTAGACGTTATGCTGCTCCGCGCCCGCCGGGATGAGGAATGGCTGCCTTGCCGATGCGGGCCTGTTCATCCGATTGAGATTGCCGCAAGCTAGCTTCGCAACCCGAAGCCTTGGCCGGTCCTTTCCGCACCGGCCGATTGATCCGCAGATAGTGGCAACGAAAGGACAAGCTTATGGGCTATGTAACCGCGAAGGACGGCGCTGAGATCTATTACAAGGATTGGGGGCAGGGGCAGCCGATCGTCTTTCACCATGGCTGGCCTTTGACGGCCGATGACTGGGATGCACAGATGCTGTTCTTTCTGCATCAGGGCTACCGGGTTATCGCCCATGACCGCCGCGGTCACGGCCGCTCGACCCAGACCGCGACCGGCAATGATATGGATTCTTACGCCGACGACGTCGCGGCTCTGGTGCTGGGGCTCGATCTGCAGGACGCCATTCATGTCGGCCATTCCACCGGCGGCGGCGAAGTGACCCGCTATATCGCGAGGAACGGCAAGGGCAGGGTCAGCAAGGCGGTCCTGATCGGCGCGGTGCCTCCGATCATGGTCAAGACAGCCGATAACCCGGGTGGCCTGCCGATAGAGGTCTTCGACGGTTTCCGCGCCCAGCTTGCCGCCAATCGCGCCGAATTCTACTGGAACGTGCCCATTCCGTTTTACGGCTTCAACCGCTCCGGACAGCCGGAGATTGAATCCATCCGCGCCAATTGGTGGCGGCAGGGCATGATGGGCGGCATCAAGTCACATTATGATTGCATCAAGGCTTTCTCGGAAACCAACTTCACCGAAGACCTGAAGTCGATCGACATCCCGGTCTTCGTCATGCACGGGTCCGACGACCAGATCGTGCCGATCGCGGACTCGGCGCTGCTGTCATCGAAGCTTTTGCCGGAAGCGACGCTCAAGGTCTATGACGGCTTCTCGCATGGCATGTGCACGATGAATGCCGACGTGATCAATCGCGATCTGCTGGAGTTCATCCGCAGTTAGCCCGCTTGGGCCGGGCGCAGGTCCTCGTGGCAGCGCCCGGCTGTCACCCCTTGCTCAGATATTTCATGCCTGTATCGCACATGACGGTCACGATTGTGGCGCCCGGCGGCAGGTCCTGCGCCACCCGCAGCGCTGCGGCCACATTGGCGCCCGTCGACGTGCCGGCAAACAGTCCTTCTTCGCGGGCCAGTCTTTGCGTCATCGCCTTGGCGTCTTCCGTGGAGACCCGTTCGATCCGTCCAGCGAGTTCGGGACGCCACAACGGCACCACATAGCCGGCGCCGATCCCGTCTATCCTGTGGGCACCCGAGGGCCCGCCGGAGAGCACCGCCGACTCCGCCGGTTCAACCGCGACGATCTGCGTTCCGCCGCCTTGTGCCGGCAGCGACTCGGAAATTCCGCGCAAGGAGGCCGCGGTTCCGACGCTCTGCACGAAGGCATCGACGCGGCCACCGGTATCACGAAGAATCTCATCCGCCATCGCATGATAAGCAGCGAGCTGATCTCGATTGTTCATCTGGTCGGCCCAGAAACTACCCTTATGGGCGGCAATCTCGCCCGCGGCGGCAATCATGTCGCGGGTGAGCTTCTCGGTCATGCGACCGGACTCGCTCTTGATGACGTGCAGTCTTGCCCCCAGCGCCTCCATGTGAAGAAGCTTTTCGCGCGCGAAGGCATCGGACGTCACGATGTCGAGCGGGTAGCCTTTCACCGCGCAAACCAGCGCCAGCGAAACGCCTGTGCTGCCGCCGGTATATTCGACAACCGCACCGTCCGGTTTTAGTCGCCCATCGGCTTCCGCGGCCTCGATGATGGCGAGCGCCATCCGGTCCTTCATCGAGCCGGTCGGGTTCTCGCTCTCGAGCTTGAGCAGGATGCGCACGCCATTGCCCGGCTTGATCCGCCGTAGTTCGATAAGCCCCGTACCGCCGATCCGCTTGAGAATATCCGATGCAATCGCCATGCGCGCCTCCGTGTCTGTGAAGACTGATTAATCGCAAGGGGCGGAAAATTGTGGTCCGGAATCCGGACCGCTGACGTTAGACCACCATTGCATCGCGCTCGGCCAGGAGCGCCCGCAAGACCTTACGGTGGCAATGCGCTTCATCCTCGCAATAGCAGCCCACCGAGAAATCGGTCTGATGTGACAGCGCCGCCAGAAGGTCGAGTGTCCGGTTCGGCTCCGACCTGTTCATTTCGGTGCGGAACGCCTTTTCGAATTTGGCCCAGTCTGCCGCAGTCTTGGATTCCTGCGCTTTCTTGACGAGTTCGGCGCTCGGCGAAAGCTCCGGATACCAGACGTCGAACCAGTTCTTTGAAGCATAATCCTCCTTGCGCACGCCGCGCGGCAATCGGCGCACCGTGCCGATACGGAGCCCTTCATTCGCCTGGCGCGGCGAGCCGAGGCGGACGATCCTGACGCTCATGCGGCGGCCTTTGATGCCGGCGCGATGTCCGCGAATGCATAGCGCTCGAACCAGCCGGGGAATTCTCGCACCAGCTTTTTCGGCCCGGCCATAGTAAGGCCGGTCTGGCGGGCTTGCGCGAAAGTCATGTCGCCGCGCCACCAGGCAACAAGCGCGTGCAAGGGGCCGCCGAGGGTAATCGGCTCGGGGAATCCGGGATTGTGCGTGCAAAGCGCCGCCTGGCCGAAAGAGAGCAGGAGAAAGCGTGGCTTGTGTTTCGCAATCGCGATCCGCAGGACGAGCGGTTCCTTGGGAAGCGCCGTTGCGCGCACCCGTCTTTGCATGTCGACGAGCACGGGTTCGAGGTCAATATCCTCGTTCCTGGCCTCGCGCGGCAGCCATCTCTGCGCCCAGACCGCCGAGGCCTGCACAAGACTCGCAAGCTCCCTGCCGGCTTCCGTCAGCTCATAGTCCTGACCGGTATGCCTGACTGCGCCAGCCTCCGTGAGGGCCTGCAATCTTTCGGACAGAACCGTCCGAGAGATGCGCGGGATACCCCGCCTGATATTGTTGAAGCGCCTGCTGCCGCACAGCATCTCGCGAACCACCAATAGCGTCCACCGCCCGCCCAGGATTTCCTGGGCGCGTGCGACCGCGCAGAATTGCCCATAGCCTGCCATGGGCAAAGCATAGCACAGCCCGAACTGAGCCTTGGTACGAAATCTGGACCGGCCTCAAGTCGGTGCGACGAAGGCCTGGCTGATCATCTTGAAGGCTGGGAGGGCCTCGAGCCACGCGGCATGCCGGTCGAGCGCCGGGTAGTCCTTGGCCGCAAAAAGATCCGGATGGACATCGCGCAGAAACCGCAGCACGCAGGCAACCGCGATGTCGGCATGGCCGATATCCCCGCCGAACCAGTAGTCGGTCTTGCGCTCCGCCCGCTCGCGTTCGAGAACGGCAAGGACCGCCGATATCTGCGAACGGCAGCGCTTGATCCAGACATCCGAGACTTCGTTGTGAAGCCGCTTCTCATAGAAGAGGCTGACCGCCTTGTCGCCGAGCCCGGTCGCCAGTGCCGCGATCCGCAATGCCCTGTGCCGGGCCGGTTCCTTGGCCGGAAACATCCGCCGCTCCGGCGGAACAAGGCTGTCGAGGTAATCGAGGATGATATGGCTCTCGATCAGGACCTCGCCATCATCGAGCACCAGCGTCGGCACGCGGATCAGCGGATTGTAGCCCTGAAGCTTTTCGGCATCCCCGAAGATCGACCACGTCCATTGCTCGAACGCAATGCCGTAAAGCGTGAGCGCAATGCCGACGCGCCGCACAAAGGGCGAATCATACTGGCCGATGAGGATCATCGGAGTTTCTCCTGTTCCTGGTGGGTCTAGCCGATACGGGCGAGCACCAAGCCCGAGAGGGCCTTGCCAGTCAACATGAGGGAGGACGCGACACCGCGGCGGATTGGTCTTAGATAGGGAATCTGCGATGTTCCAGTGCCCTGGAGGGACCCATCATGGCCTATCTCATCATCGGTATCGTCATCATGCTGGGCATGCATTTCTTCGGCATGTTCGCGCCCGCCGCCCGCGGGCGCATCGTCGCCCAGATCGGCGACGGACCCTGGAAGGGCATCCACTCGATCGTCTCGCTGATAGGCCTCGGGCTGATGATCTATGGCTGGTGGCTCGCGCGCGGCGCCCCGGAAGGTGGCTTTGTCTACGCTCCGCCGGACTGGGGGCGGCACCTGAGCATGCTGCTGGTTCTGATTGGTTTCATCCTCATCGGCGCCTCGCATGGCGAGGGCAATATCAAGCTCTGGGTGAAGCAGCCCATGTCGATCGGCATTGCGCTCTGGGCGATCGGACATCTAGTAGCAAATGGCGAGAGGGCGGATATCTGGCTCTTCGGCAGTATCCTGTTGCTCGCGATTGTCGATGTCGTTGTCTCGACGGCGCGCGGCAAGGTCCCGCATTGCCAACCGCGGCTGCGCTCGGACATCCTGGCGGTTGTCGTCGGCATCGTGCTGTATCTGGTCTTCCTTTTCGGCTTCCACCCCTACATCCTTGGCGTGCCGGTGGTGAGCTGATGAGTCGGGGTGAACTGAAGCCTCTCGTGGCGCGCGCCGCTGGCTCCTGATCCTGCCTGCCTGCCTTCATGGCGGCATTGACGGCGGGTATCAAAGGGTTATTTTCCGTCGGCATTGAGGCGGGCGGTCCGCGCGGTTGAAGGAGCATTGACGTCATGTCCACCCATGCCGCCGCAAAGCGACTGACGGCACCCGATATCGCCAGGCGCAAGGGCGGTGAGCCGATCGTCGCACTCACCTCCTACCACGCACATACCGCGGCCATCGCCGACAAATATGTCGACTTCCTCCTTGTCGGCGACTCGCTGGGCATGGTGATGCACGGCTTCGAGTCGACATTGCCGGTGCCCCTCGACCTCATGATCATGCATGGCCGGGCCGTCATGCGCGGCGCCAGGCGCGCGCTCGTCGTCGTCGACATGCCCTTCGGCTCTTATGAGGAAAGCCCGAGTCATGCCTTCCACAACGCCGCTAAGGTCATCAAGGAGACCCAGTGTGGCGCGATCAAGCTCGAAGGGGGCCGCCGCATGGCGGAAACTATTCACTTTTTGACCGAGCGCGGCATTCCGGTCATGTCGCATATCGGCCTGACGCCGCAATCGATCAACGTGCTGGGCGGTTTCCGGACTCAGGGTCGCAGCCGCGATCAATGGGCGGCGATCGAAGAGGATGCGCGCGTCGTGAGCGAGGCGGGAGCCTTCGCCGTCGTGCTTGAGGCGATTACCGAGCCGCTTGCGGCGAAGATCACCAAGGCGATCCCGATCCCAACCATTGGCATCGGCGCCTCGGCGCAATGCGACGGGCAGATTCTCGTGATGGAGGACATGCTCGGTCTCGCGCCTCGTGTTCCGAAGTTCGTGAAAGAGTTTGGAAAAATCGGCGCGGCCATAGAAGGCGCAATCCGCTCCTATGCCGAGGACGTCCGTGCGCGGAACTTCCCCGGTGATGAACATACTTACGAGGTCAAGGACTGAATGGTCG
>JAEUMG010000078.1 GCA_016793355.1 Hyphomicrobiales bacterium | reverse complement strand
GAGCCACAGCGCCCCTTGCTTTGCGTCCTTGTGGAGGAAGCCCGCTATCATCAGGGCCGGAAGGAGCCCTGCGAAAAGGAATATCCAGGAAATCCGCAATGGCTGGGCAAAATAGGCAGCCGCGCCCACGGCGGCCGCAGCGATAAGGGCAAGGAGGAAACCGGCCCCGCGGCCGAGGCCGCGCCCGAGGGCGAAGTAGTGGAGCGATCCCGCGGCCATGAAGGCCGCCGCGCCGGCGAGATAGACGGGATTCTCGGCCTTGAAACCATCGGAGAGGTATCCGGCGATATCGAGGTTGGCGTAGACGAACAGGGCGAGGGAGACGAGGATCGCAGCGGGGAATCGGGCAACCGTCTGGGAGAGATCGGGAATCAGACGGGACAGGCGCTTTGACATCCGGGTCTCCCCAATTTTCAGCAACCTCCTATAGTCATGAATTATGGTCTAATTTGGGCTTTAAAAGATATTTCTCTTCGCGTTTAGGTAGAGCGTCACTTGCCGGCGCAGTTGCGAGACATTGGCCTCCGTCGCCAGCGCTCCAGTTCCAAGCTTGCGAATGCGCTTCAAATAGAGGTCCGTCAAACTCGCCGGAAGAAAGGCCGGAAGCGCAGCGCCGAGGCCTACCCTGGGCGCCGCCCTCGCCTCGCGAAGCCTCAAGGCGGCGTGGTCGCACAGGTCTGAAATCAACTTCGCGCTTTTTTCCTCCTCGCGACCCGCAAGCCAGTGTGCTGGCGTAAGCCCGTACCGCGCCAGCAGGTCCTTCGGCACGTAACATTGGCCTCGCGCGCGCTGGACCGGCAGAGAGCGGAGCAGTCCGGTCAGCCCATAGGCAACGCCGGCAAGACCTGCCGTCTCGGCGAGCGTCCTCGCCTGCGGTCCTGCAAGAATCATTGCGGCTAGCTGGACAAGGGCGGATGAGGTTTCGCCCAGATAGCCTTCGAGATCGCCCATGCTCGGCATGGGGTCGTCATAGAGATCGAATTGCCGGCTTTCGATCATTCCGAGGAACGGTTGCAGCGGCAACAAACTGGCTTCGATCGCCGGCGCCAGGGCCTCTAAAACCGGATGCTCGGCGGGCTTGCCGTCATGGAGACCGACAATGCTATCGCGCCACCAGGCCAGCCTGATCTCGCCAAGTTTCGGGTCGCTCACCATCTCTCGGATGCGCGCGATTTCGATGTTGAAGGCATAGAGCGCCATCAACCGGGGCTGCACCGCTTCGGGAGCGAAGAGCGTGGCGAGGAAACGGTCCTTATCCGCCTGCCGCACCAGCTCGAGGCAATAGGTACAAGCAGCGTCGGTCATCTGGCATGATCGACGGCGATCAACCCTGCCGCTACGCGCCGAGCCTCGGCGAGAAGGATATTGTAGGTGCTGATCGCCGTGCCGGTGTTCATGACCTCGACGCTCCGGCAGATTTCGGCCAAGAGCGAGCGGATTTCCTTGGAGGGAAATATCATGGAGCGCCCCGAGCCGAGGATGAAGATATCGATCGGTTCGGGGCTTTCGCGCAGCGGCCGCAAGTCGTCCGCGGCGATTGCGGCAACATCATCCGGACGCCATGCGCTGATACCCGCGGCCGTCGCCAGGATCGAACCGCGATGCGACATGTCCGCAAAGTGGAAGCCACCGTTTCCATAGCCGTCGATCGCCGCCCGGCCAGGATAGAAAGCGGTCAAGGTCGCGCTTTCTCCGCCACCGCCTTGGCCCTGGCGCCGCCTAGTGTATCGCGATTGGTGCCAAGCAGAATCAAGATCGGCGAAGCTATGAAGATCGACGAGTATGTACCGATCAGAACGCCCCAGATCATGCAGAAGGTGAAGCCACGCAACACCTCACCGCCCCAGATATAGAGCGCCAGAAGCGCGAGGAGCGCAGTCATCGACGTCAGCAATGTTCGCGGCAGGACCGAGTTGATCGATGTATCGATCAGGTCCGCAAGCGGCATCTGCTTGAACTTGCGCATATACTCGCGAATACGGTCGAACACGACGACGGTATCATTGAGCGAGTAACCGACAATGGTCAAAATCGCCGCGATGATGGTCAGATTGAAATCGAGGCGCAGCACCGCGAACAGGCCTATAGTCAGCAGGACGTCGTGGAGCAGCGAGACGACGGCGCCGATTGCAAATTGCCATTCGAAGCGAAACCAGATGTAGATGACGATCGCTATGATCGCGGTGACTACGGCGATCGTACCCTGCTCCGTCAGTTCTCCCGAGACTTTGGGGCCCAGGCTCTCGATGCTCAGATACTCGACATCGGGCCCGAGCGCTTCCTTCACCTTGTCGGTTACGGCCTGCTGTGCCTCGTCTCCCTCATGCGCCTCGACTCGGATCGAAACGTCAGTCGGCTCACCAAAGCCCTGGATTTCGACCTCGCCGAGCCCGAGCGAATTCATCTTCCTGCGCAATTCGTCGAGATTGGCGTCCTGCTGAAAGCGCACGATGAAATTGGTGCCGCCCTTGAAATCGACGCCGTAATTGAGGCCGAGAAATGCAAAGAGCAGGATCGACGCGGCGCACAGAATGCCAGAGATAAAAAAGCCGAAGCGGCTCGCCCGCATGAACGGGATTTTTGTGTCGTCGGGGATGAGACGGACTGGCTTGAACATGATGCGATGCCGCCTAGAGCGGGATTTCCTTAGGCCGGGATTGGCGGACCCAGAAGGCCACGATCAATCGGGTGAGCGTGAACGCGGTGAACATGGTGGTGAGGATGCCGATTGCGTGGGTCACGGCAAATCCGCGCACCGGTCCGGAGCCAACGCCGAAGAGAACAACCGCGGCGATGAACGAGGTGATATTCGAGTCAAGTATCGTCGCCAGAGCGAATTTGAAGCCGGACTCAATCGAATTCAACGCCGTCCTGCCATTGCGCCATTCCTCGCGGATGCGCTCATAGATCAGAACGTTCGAGTCGACGGCAACGCCCATGGTAAGCACGATTCCGGCGATGCCTGGCAAGGTGAGCGTGAAGCCCGCCACCGACATGATGGCGATCAGCATCATGAGATTCGCGAGCAAGGCGATATTCGCAAAGATGCCGAAAATGCCGTAGGCGAACACCATGAAGGCCAGCACGAGCCCGAGGCCGATCAGGGACGCCACAAACCCGGCGCGAATGGAGTCCGCGCCGAGCGAAGGACCGACGGTACGCTGTTCGACCGGTACCAATTTGGCCGGCAGGGCGCCTGACCGCAGTACGATGGCAAGATTGGTCGTCTCTTCGACGGTGAAATTTCCCGAAATCTGACCAGATCCGCCAAGGATCGGCTCGTTGATGCGCGGTGCGCTCTGCACCACTCCGTCGAGAAGGATCGCAAACGGCTTTCCGACATTGTCCGCCGTCAGCTTGCCGAAACGAAGCGCTCCCCTCTGGTTGAACTTGAAGCTGACGACCGGCTGGTTGTTTTGATCGAAACTCGGCTGGGCGTCGGACAGATCGGCGCCATCGACCGTAGCGACACTGGACGTCTGCACCCAGATGATCTGGTTCGGGTCTTCCTTCATCGGGTAGGCGGCGCAGTCGGGCGGTGGTTGCTGATTGGGTCCGGTCGGCTGGGTCTCGCAGACGAGCTGAAAGGTGAGTTTGGCAGTCTGGCCGAGGAGCTTCACGACTTCGTCGGGATTGCCG
>JAEUMG010000067.1 GCA_016793355.1 Hyphomicrobiales bacterium | reverse complement strand
CAGCACAACCTCCTTGGGGTAATGCCCGTCGGTCACCTCGTCCTTGCGCATTTTCATTTTCATCGCGACCACCGAGGTCAGTGGCTCGACTTGCGACACGTCGACTTCATTCAGTTGTTCGATCCACTGCAGGATGGCATTCAGCTCGCCCTCGAGGCGCGGCACATCCGCTTCCTCGACCTTGATGCGCGCAAGCTTGGCGATGCGCTTAACCGTCGCCCTGTCGACCGACATGTCTGGGGATCCTTATCGTAACGCGGGGGCTTGTTATCACCCGATATGCTGCGGTGCAACCTGCGGCGCACCCTCTCCCTCACCGTGAAACGGGGGGTGTCACGCGCCAGCGTGACGGGTGGGGGTTCTGCGCCAGGCCGGATCACCCCACCCGGCGCTTCGCGCCACCCTCCCCGCTGAAGCGAGGAGGGAAAGATATGTCAACCAATACTGAGCTTCCTCTTCTGCCGTCCTTCCGCATCGAAATTCTCGTCCTTGAGCCACTCCTGGAAGGCCTTGCGGATCGCCGGCCACTCCTTGTCGATGATCGAATACCAGGCCGTGTCGCGATTGCGGCCCTTGACGATGAGATGCTGCCGGAAAATACCTTCGAAGGTGAAGCCGAACCGCTTGGCGGCGGCTCGCGATGGCGCATTGAGCGCATCGCATTTCCACTCAAGCCGCCTCACCCCCAATTCGTCGAAGGCATGGCGCATCATCAGGAAGATCGCATCCGTTGCCTCCCGGGTTTTCTGGAGCCCCGGCGACAACCAGATATGGCCGATCTCGATCACCCCGTTCGCCGCATCGAGCCGCATGAATGCGCCCATGCCCGCCGCCTTGCCGGTATCGCGTCTCACAAAGGCATAGAACCAGGGATCGCGCGACAATTCCCGCTCCAGCAGCCAGGACCGGAAACTCCTGAAATCGGCGAATGGACCATAGGCAAGATAGGTCCAGATATGGCCCTCGGGATCGCTGTCCTTGAAGGAATCATAAAGGTCCTGCGCATGCTTCTCGGCCGACAGCGGCTCGAGCCTGACCCAGCGCCCGAACAGCGGACGCAGATCCGGCGCAATGCCCGGCGGCGTGTTCTCGACGATCTCGCCGACCGCCCGCTGAATGTGCTTGTTCATCCGCTCCTGTCCGAAATTGCTCTGCTCACAGACTGATGCTTTCTCCGGATTTGAGCGCCTTCACCTTGCCGGCGTCCGGCCCCATAGCCTTGAGGAACGGCTCTTCATGCGGAATGACATAGCCTTCAAACGACGCATAGTGGCAAGGGATGATGGTACTGAAGGTGAAGAATTTGCGACAGGCCAGTGCCGCCTGGTCGGGGCCCATGGTGAAACGGTCGCCGATCGGCACGATGCCGATCGCGGGATGGTAGAGTTCCTGAACGAGGCTCATGTCGTGCGAGATGCCGGTATCCCCCATCACGTAGACGACCTTCCCCGTCTCGGTCTTCGGCTCGATCACGAAGCCCGACGGATTGCCGAGATAGATCGGCACCCCGTCCTTTTGGATGCGGCCCGAGGAATGCCAGGCATTGGTAAAGATGGCATCGAAATCGGGAAACGATACCCGCCCGCCATGATTGCCCGGGCTGTAGTTCTTGACGCCATGCGAGGCGAGGAAATTGCAGATCTCGAAATTGCTGACGAGCGTCGCGCCGGTCGCCTTGCAGATCGCAACCGTATCGCCGACATGATCGTCATGCCCGTGCGTGAGGAGCACATGGGTGCAATCGCGGGTATGCTCATGCGCATCGTGCCGCGCCGCCGGGTTGCCGGTGATGAACGGGTCGACGAGGATGACGGCCTTGCCCGTCTCGATGCGGAAGGCCGAATGGCCGAGCGCGGTGATTTTCATGGGGCTTCGCTCCTTCTCGGGGTGAGGATCATGCAACCGCTTTGCGCGCCCCGTCAAACCGCGTATCACGCCTGCCATGATCCATGGCACGCTTTCCGCAGCGCTTTCCGGCTTGCCCGCGAACGCTCCTTTTCTGGGCCTCGATCTTGGCTCGAAGACGATCGGCGTCGCGGTCAGCGATGTCACCCGCACCATCGCTTCGCCGGTCGAGACCATCGCGCGGCGCAAATTCACCCTCGATGCCGCGCGACTTCTGGAGATAGCAGAGGAGAAACGTGCCGGCCTCATCCTGATCGGACTGCCCCTCAACATGGACGGTTCCGAAGGCCCGCGCTGCCAATCGACCCGCGCCTTTGCCCGCAATCTCGAAAAGCTCACTTCCCTGCCGATCACCTTCTGGGACGAACGCCTATCGACCGCCGCCGTCGAACGTATGCTCATCGAAGGCGACACGTCGCGGGCGCGCCGCGCCGCACTCGTTGACAAGCTCGCCGCTGTCTACATCCTGCAATCCGCCCTCGATTCGCTGAAAGCCCGATCATGACCGTTCACTTCATCGGCGCCGGTCCCGGCGCGCCCGATCTCATCACCTTGCGCGGGCTGAGGCTCATCGAGCGCTGTCCTGTCTGCCTCTATGCCGGCTCGCTGGTGCCCGAAGAGATCGTCAGGTCCGCGCCGAAGGGGGCGCGCGTGATCGACACCGCGCCGATGACGCTTGACGAGATCATCGCCGAAATCGCGACGGCTCAGGCGCAGGGCAAGGACGTCGCCCGCGTTCATTCCGGCGACCCCTCGCTCTACGGCGCGATTGCCGAGCAGATGCGCCGCCTCGACGAACTCAAGATTGACTACGACGTGACGCCCGGCGTGCCGGCCTTTGCCGCCGCCGCCGCGGCGCTCAAGACCGAGTTTACCCTGCCCGAGATCGCCCAGACTGTGATCCTCACGCGAACGACGATGCAGGCCTCGCCCATGCCCGAAGGCGAGGCATTGGAAGAGCTCGGCCGTGCGCGCGCGACGCTCGCGATCCATCTCTCGATCCGCAATCTCGGCTATATCCAGCGCGCCTTGACGCCGCATTACGGCGCCGATTGCCCGGTGGTCGTCGTCTATCGCGTGAGCTGGCCCGACGAGAAGATCATCCGCGGCACATTGTCGACCATCGCGGCCAAGGTCCGCGCCGCCAAGCTCACCCGCACCGCGCTGATCCTCGTCGGTCCGGTACTCGACGCGCATCGCTTTCGCGATTCGGCACTCTACGATCCCAACCACGAGCACGTCCTGCGCAACCGCAAGTCCAGGGCGGGGTGAATAACCTCGGCCCTTCCGGACCGGTGCACCGGGATGCTCGTGCCGCGCCACCCGCTGGCCAAACGGGTAACGCGGTCGATGCACCCTGGTGCCCGTCCGGTCGCGGATCGGATTTCGGGCCCCGATCCTGGCCTCCTATTCACGATGTCAATCAGCGGTAGGCACGGCACGTTCAGACCGTTTATCTAGTACGAAACAGGAACGGTTGTCAAGGATTTTTGTGGCACGCTAGGCTTTATTTCGGTAAGTGATTGATATGGAAGTCATTACCTCTACCAAAAACGACACGATCAAGCTCATCCGCTCCTTGGCGCTGAAGAAGCAGCGCACGGAAACCGGCCTCTTCGCCGCCGAAGGCCGCGAAATGCTCAGCCGCGCCAGGGCCACGGGCTGGAAACCGCACACATTGCTGCTGCGCGCTGGAAGCGATGCGCAAGCCCTGCTGCCCTGGGGCCGCGAGGCGGGAGCGCGCTGCCTTCTCGCCAGCGAGGCGGTGATGAAGGCCGTCAGCAGCCAGGACAACGCTGCCGACGGCATCGCACTGTTCCAGCAACGCTGGCTCGATGCCGGGCCGTCCGTTCCGCAAGAGGCGCTCTGGATTGCGCTCGAGAACATCCGCGATCCCGGCAATCTCGGCACCATCATTCGAACAGCGGATGCGGTTTCGGCGGCCGGCATCATCCTCATCGGCGCAGCCTGCGACCCATACGGCCCCGATTGCGTGCGCGCGACCACGGGCTCGATCTTCGCCGTGCCTCTGCTCAGGCAAAGCGAAGCTGAATTCGCGACACTGCTGAAAACCTGGCCGGGTGAATCCGTCGGAACGGCAGCCGACGCACAGGCAAGCTTCCGGAGAGACTACCGCGCGCCGACGCTCCTCGTCATGGGAAGCGAGCGCGAAGGCCTCTCCCCTTCGCTATCCGCGCTATGCAGCATCCGCGTCCGCATCCCGATGTCGGGCGGAACCGAATCCCTCAATATCGCGGTCGCCGCCGCGCTCATGCTGTACCAGATTCGCAAAGCTGCCCTGGCTTAAGCCTTCGTTAAAGCCGCGGGCCCACCTTGCGCGGCACCATGACCGACATGGCCTATATCGGCTTCGTGCTGGCCTTGAGCGTTTTCGGCGCCCTCTTCGGCATCATCGCGCATTATTGGCGCGCCCATGCAACGCGCTTCCCCGAAGACCTCGGTCTCGGCGAACCGCTCAACATGCTGACCCGTGACGATTACGCGGTCGAAAAATATGTCGTCGAGGCCGAATGGAACGACGCCGGCTATTGGGACGGCGAAAGCGTGCGCAATGTGATCTATTACATTGCCGGCGGCGCCATCATGCCCTTGATCCTGGGCTTTGCTTTCTGGGGCCAGCGCCGGGAACTGGTCGCCGCCGCCTGCCAGGGGCTTACCTCCCTTGGACTTGCTCCGCCCCTGTGCCCGTGAAATGGAAACCCGGCGCCGGCTTTCGCCGGGCACCGGGCAACAAGATCAACCGATAACTCGGTTTAGTACTTCCACCAGGGCCGCTTGTAGTAATAGCCCTTGTAGTAATACGGGTAGCCGTACTTCTTCACCTTGTAGCGCGGGCCATAGAGACCCGGATCGTAAACCCAGACCCTGGGGCCGCCATATTTCCACCACGGCTTCGCATACCACCAGCCATTGTAGTAATATCCGTAGCCTGGATATTTCTTCTTGTACCTCTTGCCGTGCTTGTTGGGCACATAAACCCACACCGCCGCCTGCTGGATGTCCGGATTGGCCACGGCCGGCGGCATCGGCGCGTAAGGCATCGCGGCGGACGCCGGCATTGATGCATATTCGAAACCGGCAACGCCGGCGAAGGCCACCATGACGGCGGCAGTCACAGTCTTCCTCAGCATGGAGAGCTCCTTTATGCCTGAGAATACCCGAACGCAGTTAGCAGATTCGGGGCCCCCTCACACCTAACATTCCGGTGCGGGGTTAAGACGAAACTATGACCGACGATCCGTCGCATACCGAATTTAATAAATTACCACGCTTCTGATCGATTTGCCTGCATGCATGAGGTCGAAAGCTTCATTGATCCGATCGAGCGGTAACGTGTGCGTGATCATCGGGTCGATCTCGATGCGCTTGTTCATGTACCAGTCGACGATCTTGGGGACATCGGTGCGCCCCCGTGCACCGCCGAAGGCCGTGCCGCGCCAGACCCGGCCGGTCACGAGCTGGAACGGCCTTGTGCTGATTTCCTGCCCGGCGCCGGCAACGCCGATGATGATCGACTGACCCCAGCCCTTGTGACAGGCCTCGAGCGCGATGCGCATGACCTTGACGTTACCGATGCATTCGAACGTGTAGTCGGCGCCGCCGCCGGTCAGTTCGACGAGATGGGCAACGAGATCGCCCTTGACGTCGTTTGGGTTGACGAAATGCGTCATGCCGAAGCGCTCGCCCCAGGCCTTGCGATCATTGTTGAGATCGACGCCGACGATTATGTTGGCGCCGATCAATCGCAGGCCCTGGATGACGTTAAGTCCGATGCCGCCGAGCCCGAAGACGATGCAGTTCGATCCGGTCTCGACCTTGGCGGTATTGATCACCGCCCCGATGCCGGTGGTGACGCCGCAGCCGATATAGCAGATCTTGTCGAAGGGTGCGTCGCTGCGCACCTTCGCCAGCGCGATCTCGGGCAGCACGGTGAAATTTGAGAACGTCGAGCAGCCCATATAGTGATGCACCATCCGGCCCTTGTAGGAGAACCGCGAGGTGCCGTCGGGCATCAGACCCTTGCCCTGGGTGACGCGGATCTTCTGGCACAGATTGGTCTTGGGATTGAGGCAGTATTCGCATTCGCGGCATTCCGGCGTGTAGAGCGGAATGACATGATCGCCCGGTTTAAGCGAGGTGACGCCGGGACCGACCTCGACCACGACACCCGCGCCTTCATGGCCCATGATGGCCGGGAACAGGCCTTCCGGATCGGCGCCGGAAATTGTGAACTCGTCGGTATGGCAGATGCCGGTTGCCTTGATCTCAACCAGCACTTCGCCCTGC
>JAEUMG010000040.1 GCA_016793355.1 Hyphomicrobiales bacterium | reverse complement strand
TCAGGGCGCCAAGCGCCTTCCTGTCGAGGCTGGGGGCGAGCGTCTTCGCTTCCTTGAGCGCGGCCGCTTTGGTGCCATAAATGTCGGTGAGTATGGAATTGCCGTCCTTCGCGACTTCGGGATCGCCGATCAGCGCCGGGTCATCGAGAAAGGCATCGCCATCCCCGTCCTCGATGATTTCCAGCAGCGCATCGAGGGTTTCCTCATTCTCGGCGCTTTGACGAAGCCTTCCTGCAATGGCCGGGCACAGGGCATCGAGAGCGGCGCGCGCCTGGTCGGGCGGTACACCCACCGCTCGTCCGGCATTGGCGTAGAAAGCGCCGCCTTGCGCCTGCGTGAGGATATCCATGAGTGCCATGTCGACCGCCTTCCGCTGCGATTGCGCAATACTATCGGCAGGCGAGGGCGAGGCAACAACGAATGTAGTTTAGTAAATCCCCCTGGCGCGGCGCCTGCGTGCTTCGAGGCCCGCTACGCGGGCACCTCGGAATGAGGAGAGCCTCACGGCGAGGTGGCGGCGCAGCCGCCCTCGAACCGCGAGGCCCGTAGAGCCTAAAACCCCAATTCCGCCGCGGCCTTCGCCAGCCGGTGATAATGCGTGAAATGATGCGCGCCGAGCCCGGCCATGCGGGCGCCTTCGACATTGCTCTTCTTGTCGTCGATGAACCACGCGCTCCCGGCCGCCATGCCGAGCCGCTCAAGGAGTTTCAGATAGACGGCCGGATCCGGCTTCTTCACGCCGAACTCATAGGAGCAATAACAGTCCTGGCCGAACAGCGCGGCGGCTTCCGGAAAAATCTGCGGAAGCGATTCTTTCAGCAGCGGGCCGTTATTGGTGAAGAGCACGATCCGGCTTTTCCTTGCGCAGTCGGCGGCCAGCGCCAGCACATTGGTATCGGGCGTCATCGACACCTTGCGTGCCTCGATCCACTGTTCGCGACTCAACGGATGGCCGAGACGATTGGAAAATTCCGCCAGATAGGTTTCGCTCTCGGGATAACGCCCGGCATCGGCGTCGTCCTCGAAGCCCGAGTCCCAGATCGCTGCGCGAATATCGCGCGGGCTCTTGTTGGCGATGGCTCCAAGCGCGCGCAGGCGGCGTCCAAGCTCATAGCGGCAGAGCACGTCATCCATGTCGAAGATCACCAGCCGCGGCCGCGCCATTGCCTTAGGCGGCGGTGCCGCCGACCGTGATCCGGTCGAGCCGCAAGGTCGGCTGGCCGACGCCGACCGGCACGCCCTGGCCCTGCTTGCCGCAGGTGCCGACGCCGGGATCGAGGGCGAGATCATTGCCGATCATCGACACGCGATGCATGGCTTCGGGCCCGTTGCCGATCAATGTCGCGCCTTTGACCGGCGCGGTCACCTTGCCGTTCTCGATGCGATAGGCCTCGGTGCAGGAAAAGACGAATTTTCCCGATGTGATGTCGACCTGGCCGCCGCCGAAGGAAACCGCATAGAGCCCGTTCCTGACAGAAGCGATGATTTCTTCCGGCGGCATGTTACCGGCGAGCATGTAGGTGTTTGTCATGCGCGGCATCGGAATATGCGCGAAAGACTGCCGGCGGCCGTTGCCGGTGGGGCGCATCTTCATCAGCCGCGCATTCTGCCGGTCCTGCATGTAGCCGACAAGAATGCCGTCCTCGATAAGCGTCGTCGCATGCGACGGCGTTCCCTCGTCATCGATGCTGATCGAACCGCGCCGGCCGGGCAGGGTCCCGTCATCGACCACCGTGACGCCTTTGGCCGCGACCTGCTGTCCGAGCAGACCCGCAAATGCCGATGTCTTCTTGCGATTGAAGTCGCCCTCAAGCCCGTGCCCTACGGCTTCATGCAGCATGACGCCCGGCCAGCCGGGGCCGAGCACGACATCGAATTCGCCCGCCGGTGCCGCCTGCGCCTCGAGCGCGACCAGGCTTTGCCGCACGGCTTCGTTGACGGCGGCCTTCCAGGCTTCGTCCGTGAGATACTGCCCAGGATCGCCGCGTCCGCCGATCCCGTGCGAGCCTTGCCCCGAAACGGCGCCATTGCGGGCGACCACCGCCGCATTGAGACGGATGAGAGGGCGCGTATCGCGATAGAGCGCGCCGTCGCTGCGCAGGATCTCGACATCCTGCCAGTCGCAGGCAAGCGACAGGCTCACCTGCGCGACGCGCGGGTCGAGCGCGCGGGCATAGGCATCCATCGTGGCAAGAAGATCGACCTTGCCGGTAAAGCTTCGCGTTCGGGAGGGATCGTCGGCTGAATAGAGATGCCGGTTGGTGCGTTCGGGCGCGGCTTCGGCCGTGCCGCCATGTCCGGCTGACACCAGGGCGCAATGCCGGGCAGCGCGGGCGAGGGCTTCCGGCGTTATTTCGGTCGAATGGGCGTAAGCGGCGGCTTCGCCGGCCACCGCGCGCAGGCCGAAGCCTTCGGTTTCATCCGAGCTCGCCGATTTGAGCCGGCCGTCGTCCCATACGAAGTTTTCGCTGCGCCGCTGTTCGATGAAGAGTTCGCCGTCATCGGCGGTACCGAGACAGGCGGCGATGGATTTGACCGCGGCGGCATGACCGCCGAGCCGCGCTTCGATGAGAGAGTGTGTGTCGCTTGCCATGTTCACTCCGGCCTTCGGCCAAATCATAGCCGGGCCAGAGGGATATAGGCGATAAATCAGGGATCTTGCAGGCCTGCGAAGGCGGCCGAGAAACCGTTGAGCGAGATTTTCATCGGCATGCCGAGGCCCGGACCCTGGTAAATGATGAAATTGGCCGCCGTGCCCTTACGCATCTTCTCG
>JAEUMG010000030.1 GCA_016793355.1 Hyphomicrobiales bacterium | reverse complement strand
CCGTTTTGCGGGCATAAGCCGCGCCGCATTTGGGATTTCAGGGACCATGACCGTTTCCGTTCCGCGCGTCTTTTCCGGCATGCAGCCGACCGGCAATCTGCATCTGGGCAATTACCTGGGCGCCATGATCAACTGGATCAGGCTCCAGGAAAGCCATGAATGCATCTATTGCGTGGTCGATCTCCACGCCATCACACTGTGGCAGGAACCGAAGGAACTGCGCCGCGCCATCAGGGACGTGACGGCGGCCTATATCGCCTGCGGTCTCGATCCCAAGAAGAGCATCATCTTCAACCAGAGCCAGGTCGCCGAGCATGCCGAGCTGGCCTGGGTGCTCAATTGCGTGGCCCGCGTGGGCTGGCTCAACCGCATGACGCAGTTCAAGGAAAAGGCCGGCAAGGACAAGGAAGCCGCTTCCGTCGGATTGTATATCTACCCCAATCTCATGGCCGCCGACATTCTCGCCTATCGCGCGACGCATGTGCCGGTGGGCGAGGACCAGAAGCAGCATCTGGAGCTTGCCCGCGACATCGCCCAGAAATTCAATATCGACTATGCCGAAGAGATCGGGCTGGCGGGCTATCATGCCGGCTTCTTCCCGTTGCCGGAACCGATGATCACCGGCCCCGCAACGCGCGTCATGTCATTGCGCGACGGCACCAAGAAAATGTCGAAGTCCGATCCCTCGGATCTCTCCCGCATCAACCTCACCGATGATGCCGACACGATCGCCAGGAAGATCAGGAAGGCCAAGACCGATCCCGAACCCTTGCCGAGCGAAGCCAAGGGATTGGAAGCGCGGCCCGAGGCCGACAATCTCGTCGGCATCTATGCCGCCCTAGCGGGGCAGCCGGTGGACCAGGTGTTGCGCGATTTTGGCGGCGGGCCGTTTTCCGTCTTCAAGAACGCGCTGGCCGACCTTGCGGTGGCCAAATTGGGGCCGATCGGGGAGGACATGAAGCGGCTGGCCGACGATCCCGTTCAGATCGAGACCGTGCTGGCCGACGGCGCTGCGCGGGCGCGCGCGATCGCCGCCCCGATCTTCCGAGAAGTCAAGAAAATCGTGGGATTTATCGGCTGAGCCTACCTGTCTTTAAATCCATTCTAAAAAGGCCTATCTTGGCTCTCGGAGGTTTCCCATGTTCATCCAGACCGAAGCGACGCCCAACCCGGCAACCTTGAAGTTCATTCCCGGCCAGCCGGTCATTCCCGGCGGAACCCGCGAATACCGCGCCGTCGAGGAGGCCGAGGATTCGGCCCTGGCGCAGCGATTGTTTTCGCTGCCCGGCGTGAGCGGGGTGTTTTTCGGTCAGGATTTCATCACCGTGACCAAGGCTGACGGCGAGTGGCAGCATTTGAAGCCCGCCATACTCGGCCTTATCATGGAGCATTATCTCTCCGGCGCGCCGATCGTGACCAAGGCTGCGGCAAGCCCCGAGCCGGGCGGGGAAGATTTCGCCGAGGCCGACCGGGAGATCGTCGGGACCATCAAGGAACTGCTCGAGACGCGGGTCAGGCCCGCCGTTGCCCAGGATGGCGGCGACATTACTTTCCAGGGCTTTCGCGACGGCGTCGTCTATCTCAATATGAAAGGCTCCTGCTCGGGCTGTCCGAGCTCGACCGCGACGCTCAAGCATGGCATCGAAAACCTGCTGCGCCATTTCATTCCGGAAGTCAGCGAAGTCCGGCCCGTCTGACCGGGGCGCGAGCGCCCGGCCTTCATGATCATCCTCGCCCTCGATTGCAGCCTCGATTCCTGTTCGGCTGCAATCCTCGACGATGCGCGGGGAGTTCTCGCGGAGCGCTTCGAGCGTATGGAGCGCGGCCAGGCCGAGACAATCGCGCCCATGCTGCGCGATGTCATGGCAAAGGCTGCTGTTACTCCTCAATCGCTGGATCGCATCGGTGTCACTCTCGGCCCCGGCACCTTCACCGGCATCCGCATCGGGCTCGCCTGCGCCAAGGGACTGGCATTGGCGCTCGGCAAGCCGGTCCTCGGCATTGACAGTCTGAAGGCGATCGCAGCCAACGCCGGAGATGTTCCCGAACCAATCGTCGTTGCCAATGATGCGCGGCAGGGACAGATCTATCTCGGCATCTATCGCGGCAAGGAAACGCAACTCGCGCCACGCCGCATCGCGCTTGAGGACGCCCCGCATTTTCTTCCCGCAGGTACGCTCTGGGTGATGGGGAGCGCCAAGGCAGCCCTCATCGCGACGGCCGAGCGCGCCGATCTCAGGCCACGCAGCGAAGCCGACATTCCGATCGCTGCCCATTTCGCGCCGCTCGTCATCGCTGCGGAGCCCGATGCGATGCCATTGCGGCCGCTTTATCTGGCCGAATCCTATGCCAAGCGGCCGCGCGCCAGGGCCGAGATCGTGTTGGCAAAGGGTGACGATGCGGCGCGTCTTTCGCAGCTTCACGGCGCCTGTTTCGAAACGCCCTGGAGTGCGGCCGAGATGGCACGACTTCTTGCCATGCCCGGGGCTTTCTGCCTCATCGCGCAGCAGAAGGGTGAAGCCCTGGGCTTTCTGCTCCTGCGAATCGCCGGCGACGAGGCGGAAATCATCAGCATCGGAACGCGACCAAACTCGCGCCGCCAGGGCATCGGCGCGCGCCTCATCGATGCCGCCGTCGAACTCCTCCGGCAGCAGAAGACGGCGCGCCTGCTGATCGAAGTCGCCGATTCCAACGACGCGGCCTCGGCGCTGTACCGCAAATTCGGCTTTGCATCGGTCGGCCGGCGCCGCGATTATTACCGGCACGCCGACGGGCGGTGCGAGGATGCAGCGATCATGCGCAAGGAGATCGGGGCGTGAGCAGCCTGCGGGCGGCGAGCATTCTGGTTCGCGTCGCCATTCTCACGCTGCCGCTGATGCCGGTGCAGAAGCTGCTCGTCGCTTTGGGTTCGCCGCACGCCCGGACGTTTCCGCACTGGTATCACCGGCGCGTCGCGAGAATCCTCGGTCTCAAGGTCAGGTGTATCGGCGAACGGCCGCGGCAGCCGTGTCTTATCGCCGCCAATCATGTTTCATGGCTCGACATTCCGGTGTTGAGCGCCACGCTTCCGGTCTCCTTCATCGCCAAGAAGGAGGTTTCGGGCTGGGGCATATTCGGCAGCCTCGCGCGCCTGCAGCGCAGCGTCTTCGTCGATCGCGAGCGGCGGCACAGGACGGGCTCATCGCGCGATGAGATCCAGGAGCGCCTCAAGGCCGGCGACACGCTCGTGCTCTTCGCGGAAGGCACGTCCACCGACGGCCATCGGGTCCTGCCTTTCCGCAGCGCCTTCTTCGCGAGCGCCGAGACCGACGGGCTCATCGTGCAGCCGGTGACGATCGCCTATGACGGCCATTGGGGCCTGCCGATGACGCGGCGGCGGCGGCCTTTCTATGCCTGGTATGGCGCCATGGAACTGCCGGGCCATCTGTGGGAGGCGCTGGTGACCGGCCCGATCGAGGTGACGGTGATCTTCCATCCGCCGATGTCGGTGGCCGGCGAGGGCGGCCGCAAGGCGCTGGCCCGCAAAGCCGAGGAGGTCGTGCGGAAAGGGTTAATGGCAGCACTCAGCGGCCGGGCCGGGGAGGCCGGTTCACACGCCGCGCCAAATCGGCTAGACCAAGGCCAGAAATGAGGACCGCTCCCGGGAAAAAGCTGTTCATCAAGACCTATGGCTGTCAGATGAACGTCTATGACAGCCAGCGCATCGCCGAAGTCCTGGCGCCGCAGGGCTATGCGACGACCGAGGAGGCCTCCGAAGCCGATCTCATCGTTCTCAATACCTGTCACATTCGCGAAAAGGCCGCCGAAAAGGTCTATTCCGAGCTCGGCCGCCTGCGCCGGCTGAAACAGCTGCGCGCCAGGAACGGCGGCAGCCTGGCAATCGCGGTGGCCGGCTGCGTGGCACAAGCCGAGGGCGAGGAAATGCTCCGCCGCGCGCCCGCCGTCGATCTCGTGGTCGGTCCGCAGACCTATCACCGCCTGCCCCGCATGCTGGCGCGGCTCGAGCAGGGCGAAGCAGGCGTGGTCGAGACCGAATTCCCCGCCGAAGACAAGTTCGACGCGCTGGCCCGCACCCCTGAGCGCCAGGGCCCGCGGCAGGTGACGGCCTTCCTCACCATCCAGGAGGGCTGCGACAAGTTCTGCACCTTCTGCGTCGTTCCCTATACGCGCGGTGCTGAATTCTCGCGGCCCGTCCGCCAGATCGAAGCCGAGGCGATGAAGCTTGCGAGCCAGGGCGTGCGCGAGATCACGCTCCTCGGCCAGAATGTGAATGCCTATCGGGGTCTCGATGACAGGGGCCGGACCGTCTCGCTCGCCGCTCTCCTCACACGCCTGTCACGAATCACACCTATCGATCGGCTGCGTTACACGACGAGCCACCCGCGCGACATGGACGAGGATCTGATCGCCCTGCATGGCGAGAATCCGAAAGTGATGCCCTATCTGCATCTGCCGGTGCAGGCGGGAAGCGATCGCATCCTGAAAGCGATGAATCGCGGCCATGATGCGCAAGCCTATATCGACCTTGTCGCGAAGCTGCGCAAAGCGCGCCCCGATCTCGCGCTATCGGGCGATTTCATCGTCGGCTTTCCGGGCGAGAGCGAGACGGATTTCGAGATGACGCTCGCGCTGGTGCGCGACGTCACCTATGCGAGCGCCTTCTCCTTCAAATATTCGCCGCGACCGGGCACGCCCGCCGCCGAGCGTGACGATCAGGTGCCGGAACCGGTCAAGGCCGAGCGATTGGCCCGGCTTCAGGCCCTGCTCGACCGGCAGCGCATGGATTTCAACCAGGCCTGCATCGGCCGGCGGATGAGCATTCTCTTGGAAAAGCCGGGCCGGCGGCCGGGCCAGCTTGGCGGACGTTCGCCCTATCTCCAGGCGGTGCATGCCGAGGCCCGCGGCCATGTCATAGGCGACATCGTCGAGGCCGAGATCGAGACGGTTGGCGCCAACGGCCTTTCGGCCCATATTCGCGCCAGGGGCGATGATTCCCGCCCCCGGCACAGGGTGGCAACAGAAGGAGCAGCAGCCCTTTGAATCCCAGAGTCAGCTTGCATGAGCTTGCCGGCGCCAAGGCCGGGCGCAATCCCAGTACCCAGGACCTTCTCACCCTCACCTTCGACGACAACCGCCTGCTTGCTTCCGTCTTCGGCGAGCATGACGAGCATCTGGCGCTCATCGAAAACAAGCTCGGCGTCGATCTGACCCCGCGCGGCAACCGCGTCGCGGTCAGGGGACCGGAAGAAGCCTGCGCCAGCGCGCGCTCGGTCTTGGCCTCGCTCTATAACCGCGCCCGCCAGGGCCATGATATCTTGCGCGGCGATGTCGAAGGGGCGATCCGCATGAGCCTCGCCGCGGGCGACAAGGCGGGCCAAGACGATTCGGCGGTGCGCACGCGCCGCAAGACGGTCATTCCGCGCACCCCGGCGCAGAAGGACTATGTCGAGGCGATCCGCCATCACGAACTCGTCTTCGGCACCGGCCCGGCCGGCACCGGCAAGACCTATCTCGCCGTCGCCTGCGCGGCGGAAGCCCTGATGAACGGCGAGATCGACCGGATCATCCTGTCGCGCCCGGCGGTTGAAGCCGGCGAGCGGCTGGGCTTCCTTCCCGGCGACATGAAAGAGAAGATCGATCCCTATCTGCGCCCGCTCTACGATGCGCTTTACGATGTCATGCCGCATGCGCTCGTTGCCAAGGGGCTGGCGGAAGGAACGATCGAGATCGCGCCGCTCGCCTTCATGCGCGGGCGCACTCTGGCTTCGGCTTTCGTCATTCTCGACGA
The DNA here is from genome assembly GCA_016793355.1 of Hyphomicrobiales bacterium. Taxonomy (GTDB): domain Bacteria; phylum Pseudomonadota; class Alphaproteobacteria; order Rhizobiales; family Aestuariivirgaceae; genus JAEUMG01. The sequence continues at coordinate 6,767 of JAEUMG010000030.1, read as the reverse complement.
AGCGCAGAACACCACGCCGCCGCAGATGAAGATGTTCCTGACCCGCCTTGGCGAGAACAGCCGCATGGTGGTGACCGGCGATCCGACCCAGGCGGATCTCCCGCCAGGCATGCAATCGGGATTGTCCGATGCGATCGCGACGCTGAAAGGCGTCGCCGGCATCGGCCATGTCGCCTTCAGCAATGCCGACATCGTGCGCCATGCCCTGGTCGGGAGGATCGTCGCGGCCTATGATCGCAAATCGACGGGCGGGCGCACGACCCGGACGAAATGAAGGTTTCGATCGATATCGACGATCCGTCATGGCTGGCGATAGACAATATCGAGGGAGAAACGCAGCGCATTGCCGATCATTGCGCGCGCGCCGTCGATTTCGGCGGCGAGCCGGCGGAGGCGACGATCCTGTTCAGTGACGATAAGACGGTCGCGGAACTCAACCGGGCCTGGCGCGGCAAGCACGGCCCGACCAACGTGCTGTCCTTTCCCGCAGCGCCGGGCATCGCGCATCCCGACGCGCCCCGCCATGTCGGCGATATCGCACTGGCCTTCGGCGTCGTGGCGCGCGAAGCGAAAGAGCAGGGCAAGGCGCTGACCGCGCATACGAGCCATCTCCTCGTGCACGGCCTCCTCCATCTGGCCGGCTTCGACCATGCGAGCGAGGCGGAAGCGGCCATCATGGAAGCGCGCGAGAGCGAAATACTCTCCGGGCTCGGTATTGCCGACCCTTACGCGAGCGAGGCCGGCGCGTGAGCACGCAGCCTCCTTCCGGCAGCGGCCGGGCGCGCCGCCCGGGCCTCTGGCACCTCATCAAGCAGCGCTTCGGCCCGGGACGCGACAGCTCGTTCCAGGAGAGCCTGCAGAACGTCATCGAGACGCATGCGGCAAGCGGCGGCGAATCGCAGATCGCCGATGAAGCCCGTTCGATGATGCTGAACATCATCGAATTCGCCGACATGCGGGTCGAAGACGTGATGGTGCCGCGCGCCGATATCGTGGCGCTCGAGGAAACCGCCACTATCCGCACCCTGCTCGAGACCTTCATCGAGGCCAATCACTCGCGCGTGCCGATCTATCACGAAACCCTCGACGACATTAACGGCTTCATCCACGTCAAGGACTTCCTGCGCTGGATGGCGCAAAGAAGCAGCCAGAAGAAACGTGCCGGCAAGACCACGACGGCCAAGCCGGCGGCGCCCGGCTTCTCGCTCACCGGCGGGGAACTCTCGCTTGCCATCAAGCAGGCGGGATTGACCCGCGATCTTCTCTTCGTGCCGCCGTCCATGCCGGCGCCCGATCTCCTCATCAAGATGCAGGCAAGCCACATCCATCTTGCCATCGTCGTCGATGAATATGGCGGCACCGACGGACTGGTGTCGATCGAGGATCTGGTCGAGGAAATCGTCGGCGACATTTCCGACGAGCACGATACCGACGAGCGTCTGGTGCGCGGCGGCGAATACGGCGTCTATACCGCCGACGGCCGGGTCGATATCGAGGAACTTGAGAAACTCCTCAAGGTGGATTTACTTCCCGAGGAGCGCGAGGAAGACGCCGATACGCTCGGCGGGCTCATCTTCTCGATGGCGGGGCGCGTCCCGGTGCGCGGCGAATTGATCCGCCATCCGAGCGGCATCGAATTCGAGATTGTCGATTCCGATCCCCGCCGGGTCAAACGCGTACGCATCCATACGCAGGTGAAGTCGGAGCCTCAGGCCGCGATGCCTGCCGAAACTCCCGTCGAAGTACCACCGCCAACGCCCGACATCGTTTCAGAGCGCGACCCAGAGAAGAAGGAATAGTATTTCCCTCTCCCGATGCGTTTGCATTGGGAGAGGGAAGAATGTCTGATCAGTACACTGACTTTACCCTCTCCCCTTGTGGGAGAGGGCGACGAGGGCCGCAAGGCCCGAGGCGGGTGAGGGGTATCGTGCAATGAAATGCGCGGCGTTGAGTCTGACACGCCCCCTCACCCGGCATGCTGTCGCATGCCGCCCTCTCCCACGAGGGGAGAGGGATAGTCATGGGATCAACACCATTTCTGCCGTCCCAGCTGACGCCGGCATAACGAGATTACTCCGTCCACGGAGTGTAGCTCTCCTTTCCCTCTTCGGGAAAGGGGAAGTATCAAAGCATCGACGGCAGCACGCGGTCGGGCGGCTTGTGGCCGTCGACCCAGGTCTTGATGTTGATGATGACCTTCTCGCCCATGTCGATCCGGCCTTCGATCGTCGCCGAGCTCATATGCGGCAACAGCACGGTGCGCTTCGATTTGAGCAGGCGCGGATTGACGGCCGGCTCATGCTCGAAGACGTCGAGACCGGCGCCGCCGAGCTCGCCCGCCTCTAACATGCGGGCAAGCGCATTCTCGTCGATGATCTCGCCCCTCGCGGTGTTGACGATGATGGCGACGGGACGCAGCAGCTTGAGGCGCCGCGCCGAGAGCAGATGATAGGTCGCCGGGGTGTGCGGGCAATTGACGGAGATGATGTCCATCCGCGCCAGCATCTGGTCGAGGCTTTCCCAATAAGTGGCCTCGAGCTCTTCCTCGAGGACCGGGGCGACGGGCTTGCGGTTATGATAGTGAATCTGGAGCCCGAAGGCCTTGGCGCGGCGGGCGAGGGCGGATCCGATGCGGCCCATGCCGATGATGCCGAGCCGCTTGCCCCAGATCCGCGAGCCGAGCATCCAGGTCGGCGACCAGCCCTGCCAGGTGTTATCGGGGCCGATCACCTGGGCGCCCTCGATCAGGCGGCGCGCCACCGCGAGAATGAGCGCCATCGTCATGTCGGCGGTGTCCTCGGTGAGGACGCCCGGCGTGTTGGTGACGGTGATGCCGCGCGCCACTGCCGTCTCGACATCGATATTATCGACGCCATTGCCGAAATTGGCGATCAGCTGAAGCTGCTCGCCAGCCTGGGCCAGCACGGTCTTGTCGATGCGGTCGGTGACGGTCGGGACCAGGACTTCCGCCTGTTTCACGGCCTCGACGAGTTCGGCCTTGGAGAGCGGACGGTCGGCGTCATTAAGCCTCGTATTGAAGAGCTCGCGCATGCGGGTCTCGACCACGTCGGGCAATTTGCGGGTGACGATCACCAGGGGCTTTCTTTTGGTCATGGGTCTCCTCGCCCGCCATTCTTGACGCATTCTTAACCCTGAACGGCCAGGGTTTGGGAACGGGTGCCTCGGGTCGAACCCGAGGCTCTTCTAGACTGGCTCCGGTGTCTAGGGCATGATCGGGCGGACTGTACAGGGCTTGCCGGGCAAAGATGCGACAGCCATCGGCTTGACGCATTTGCGTGGCAGGTTTTTAAGGGTCTGGCTGTCCGGGGGACTGGCGGAGCGGCCTGTGACGGGGAACAAGGGTGGGTCCTTGGGGTAGCGACAATGGGTGATTCGCGCTCGATCATGCGCCGGATCGGCTCCGTGACGATGGCCGTAAGCTGCCTCGCCATTGCGCTCGCCACTGCTTATGCACTGTTTTCAAAGAGAAATTCAAGCGTAGCTACAGCCGAGCCGGCCGCCGAGATGACCGCGTCATTGGGCCGGCCCGATATCGTGGTCGGCGCCTCGGGCCTGCCATTGCCGCGATTCGTTTCGCTCAAGGCCGACAAGGTCAATGTCAGGCGGGGACCGGCCAGCGAGCACCAGGTCGCCTGGGTGTTCCAGCGTCGCGGGCTTCCGGTCGAAATCGTCGCCGAATTCGAGAACTGGCGGCGCATCCGCGACAATGACGGCGAGGAAGGCTGGGTCTATCAGAGCATGCTTGCGGGGAAACGCACGGCCCTGGTGGCGCCATGGCGCAGGGGCGATGCGATCCCGATGTATTCGGCGGCCGGCCTCGAAGGCGGGCTGATCGCCAAGGTCGGTTCGGGCGTCGTTGCCGAAATCGAAAGCTGCAGCGGGACATGGTGCCAGGTCGCCGTCGGAAATTATAAGGGCTGGATCGAGCAGACCATGCTGTGGGGCGTCTATCCGAACGAAAAGGTCAACGACTAGGCTGCCCGGTTGCCAAGCCCCGGGTGCTGCGCAATAAGCGCGCCAACGCAACAGCGCGGAACTCCCGATGAAGCGCGTCAACGGTATCCCCATTCTGGGCTTCGGAACTTATCCGCTTTCAAGCGAAGAGGCCGACCGGGCCATCGCGACGGCGCTCGAACTGGGCTTCCGGCATGTCGATACCGCGCAGATGTATGGCAACGAGGCCGAAGTCGGCCGCGCATTGGCGCGTTCCGGAATCGCGCGCAAGGAACTCTACATCGTCACCAAGGTCGATCCCGGCAATATCGGCGCCGATCGCTTCCTGTCATCGGTCGAACGGTCGATTGCGCATCTCGACGGCCCGGTCGACCTGCTCCTCATCCATTGGCCGCCCCAGGACAAACATTTCGACAAGGCGGTCGAGCTGCTCGTTGAAGCCAAGGACCGCGGCTTAACGGGCGCGGTCGGGGTCAGCAATTTCACCATCGCGATGATGCAGCGGGCGCAGGCGCGCGCCGGAAATGCGCTCATCGCCAACCAGGTCGAGTTCCATCCGCTGCTCGACCAGTCGCGGGTAAAAGAGGAAGCGGAAAAGCTTGGCATGGTGCTCATGGCCTATTGCCCGCTTGCTCGCGGCGAAGCGATGAAGAGCAAGGTCATCCAGGAGATCGGCTACAAGCTCAAGCGGCCGGCCTCGGAAGTGGCCCTTGCCTGGATCCTGCAGCAGAACGTCGTGGCCATCCCGATGACGACGAAGCGCGAGAATGCGGCGTCGAACTTGCGCGCGCTCGATCTCGTCCTGTCGCGGGCCGACATGGATGCAATCACGCAAGTGAGCCATGGCAACCGGCGGCTGATCTCGCCGCCGGGCTGGGCGCCGAAGTGGGACAGTTGAGAGTTCGCGGAGTATCAAATCATGTACAGCGAGGAACGGCCTTGGGGCGCTTTCCATGTTCTCGACGAGCAGCCGGGCTTTAAGGTCAAGCGCATCGTGGTGAAGCCGGGCGGCAGGCTCTCGCTGCAGAGCCACAAGCATCGGGCCGAGCACTGGACGGTGGTGAACGGCACCGCGACGGTGACGGTCAATGGCAGCGTTGAGGAATTGACCCGCGCGCAGTCGGTCGATATTCCGCAAGGCGCAAGACACCGGCTGGAAAATTTCGGCAAGGATGAGGTCGCGATCATCGAAGTGCAGTTCGGCGACTATCTCGGCGAGGACGACATCATCCGCTATGATGACGTCTACAGCCGCGCATAAGCGATCATGCCGTCGCGCATCGGCATCGACATCGGCGGCACCAAGATCGATGCCCTGGTACTCAGCCCGCAAGGCGAGGCGCGGTTCGAAAAGCGCATCGCGACGCCGAGCGGGTATGACGCACTGATCGCGGCGGTCGCGTCGCTCGTCGGTGAAGCGGCGGCGATCGCCGGGCCCGATGCGACCGTCGGCATCGGGGCGCCGGGATCGGCGTCGCCGGAGACAGGGCGGTGGCGCAACGCGAACATGGTCTTCTGCAATGGCAGGCCCCTGCCCGCCGATCTCGCCCAAGCCATCGCCTTGCCGGTGAAGCTTGAGAATGACGCCAATTGCTTTGCGCTGTCGGAGGCTTTCGATGGCGCGGGAGCGGGCTTTCCGGTCGTCTGTTTCTACACGATCGGCACGGCGCTGGGCGGCGGGCTCGTCATCGACGGGAAACTGCGCTCCGGCCCCAATGCCGAGGCCGCCGAATTCGGGCATCTGCCCCTGCCCTGGCCGAATGAGACGGAATGGCCGTTGCTGCCGTGCTTTTGCGGCAAGGCGGGGTGTGTCGAGCAGTATGTCTCGGGCACCGGGCTTGCCCGCGATTACAATGCGCTGACGGGCCAGGCGCTCAAGGGTGCGGAGATCGTCGCACGGGCGCGGGCCGGGGAGAGTGCCGCCAAGGCGGCGCTGGAACGTCTGGCGGATCGCTTTGCACGATTGACCGCCAGTCTCGTCAATACGCTCGATCCCGATATTCTCGTGGTCGGCGGCGGGTTGTCCTCGCTCCCCGAACTGGTCGAGGAATTGGGAGAACGGGCCAGCGCCTACAGCTTCTCGGGAAGGGCCAGGATCCGGGTGGCCCGGGCTTACCATGGGGAAAAAAGCGGGGTCAGGGGGGCGGCCCGGCTCTGGAGCCAGGGGTAGGGTGACCTCCGCCCCCAGAAGGCCTCTAGAACGCACAGAGAACGTCGTAGAGAGACTTCGTGGGGTGGGCCGGTAGGAGGGTAGCGGGGAAGGCCTGAAGTCGCGCTACAGGCATCCTGGAGGCCCTGGCGTCGATTTCTATTCCTAGTTGTGATATTCCTTCTCCCGCTCTTTAAGCGGGAGAAGGGCACCCCACCCGTCACGCTGCGCGCGACACCCTCCCCGCTTCGCAGGGAGGGAAAGGTTACGGCTTCTCCCATTTGCCCGACTTGGCCGAGCGGAAGAAGGCATCGATGATCTTCATGTTCTGGATCGCATCGTCGATGCCGTATTTGAGCCTCTCCTTCTTGCGGATGACGCGGCCGAAGGCCTCGGCCTGCATCTGGTACTGGTCGCTCACCGGCAATTCGCGCCATTGGCCCCGGTTCATCTCCATGCCCTGGATGAACAAGCGGTTGGGCACATCGGGCGGCGCATTGAAGGGAATTTCGACCTCGATGCGGCCCTTGGTGCCGGCAATCTGGGCGCGCTGATAGGGTGCGGTCTGGGTCGAGACGGTGAAGGTCAATTGCCGGCCATTGCCGAAATCGGCAATGCCGCTCGCCGTCCTGTCGGTCTTGAA
>JAEUMG010000029.1 GCA_016793355.1 Hyphomicrobiales bacterium | reverse complement strand
TCCCGGGAACCGGACCGTCTCCGCAAAGTGCCGCCTGTTTACGGACTTCCTGGTCGAGCGCATGCGCCGCGACGGTTAGGCATCCGCCTGTTTGATGGTCTTCAAGGCCGCGAGCGCACGCTTGCGGGCCATGTCATGCTCGACGATCGGGGCGGGATAGTCGAGGCGGCCTCCGGCTTGCCAGGGCCTGTGGATGATCGAAGCTGGCCGATCGGCGAGTTCGGGCACCCACTTGCGCACATAATCGCCGTTCGGATCGAATCTCTCCGCCTGCAGAACCGGATTAAAGATGCGGAAATAGGGCGCGGCATCGGCGCCGCTTCCGGCCACCCATTGCCAGCTAGCGGCATTATTGGCGATGTCGGCGTCAACCAGCGTATCCCAGAACCACTTCTCCCCCTCCTGCCAGGGCAGCAGCAGATGCTTGATGAGGAAAGAGGCAACAATCATGCGCACACGATTGTGCATGTAGCCCGTCGCCCATAATTCTCGCATGCCGGCATCGACCAATGGATAGCCCGTGCGCCCCTCCCGCCAGGCGTGCAGCGCCCTGTCGTCGGAGCGCCAGGGAAATCCATCAAACTCGGGGCGAAAGGCCTTCTCGGGCAGATCCGGCCAATGATGGATGAGGTGGTAGGAGAATTCGCGCCAGAGCAATTCCTTCAGGAACTTTTCGCCCGCGGCGTCGAGCGCCCCGCGCGCGCCATCCATGGCGCTGCGCACGGCCTGCCAGCACTGCAGGGGGCTGATCTCACCCCAGTGAAGATGCGGCGAGAGGCGCGAAGTCGAGTCCCGGTCCGGACGGTCGCGGCCATCGGCATAGCCGGCGAGCGATGATTCAATGAAACGTTCGAGGCGCGCCGTGGCTTCCTCTTCGCCAGGCGCCCAGACCGATGCGAAACCCGCCGCCCAGTTTGGCCTGGCCGGAAGGAGATTCCAATCCGCGAGACGGTCGCTTGCGATCTGCGGATTTGCGATATCGATCCTCGGGGCGGGGCGCGGCCGGCGATCAGCTTGCTTGGCAAAGGCCGCACGCGAGAAAGGCGTGAAGACCTTGTAGGGCTCGCCCGCCCCAGTGCGGATCGCTTCCGGCTCGTGCAGCAGAAAACCGCCATAGCGATGACAGTCGACGCCCGCCTTCTCGCAGATCGCACGCACACGCTGTTCGAGCGCCCCGCTCCATGGCGCATAGTCGCGTGTGAAATAGAGCGCCGTGGCCCCGGATTCCCTGATGAGCGCGGCGAGGACAGCGTCGGCCTTGCCCTTTCTCAGAACAATCGGAAGCCTATTGCAAAGGCTCTTCAGGCTGTGATGCAGCCACCAGCGGCTGGCGCCGCCCCAACGCCACGCGCCCGGCGTGTCGTCATCGAGGATATAGACGCCCATCACCTGCCCGGCGGCCGCGGCCGCGCTCAGAGCGGGATTGTCCGCCAATCGCAAATCCTGGCGAAACCACATAATGACGGGCTGTGTCAATCTGGCCCCCAGCATTTCCCTCCCCCTTGTGGGGAGGGATTGAGGGTGGGGGTCGCGAAGTTCATGTCGCAGAGGCGCTGCAGCATCGACTACATATCACCCCCACCCCTGCCCTGCCCACAAGGGGGAGGGTGAAGAAAGGGCAATCGGTCCGTTATGCCGGAACGCGCGTGGAGCGGGCGCTTCGTGCCGCGAGCAATTGCGTCAGCCAGTCGGGATCCATCTGCGGCACCGATGACAGGAGCAGTTCGGTATAGGCCGGATGCGGCGGCGAAAGCACCTGCGATTTCGGGCCCTGTTGCACGACCTTGCCCTGATACATCACGACGATCTCGTCGGCAATCGCCTGGACGGTCGCGATATCATGCGTAATGAAAAGATAGGAGACGTTGGTTTCTTCCTGAAGCCGCATGAGCAGTTTGAGGATTTCCTCCTGAACGATCTGGTCGAGCGCGGAGGTGACTTCGTCGCAGATGATGAGCTCGGGCTCGGCCGCCAAAGCGCGGGCGATACAGATGCGCTGCTTCTGTCCGCCCGACAATTCGCCGGGCAAACGGTCGAGATAGCTCTCGCCGAGCTCAATCTGTTCGAGCAGCTCCACAACCTTGCGATCGCAGGCCTGACCCGAAATACCGTGATAAAACTGAATGGGACGGCCGATGACGTCGCGCACACGCTGGCGCGGATTGAGTGCGGTATCGGGCGACTGATAGATCATCTGCGTGCGCCGCAACATGTCCTTGTCGCGCTCCCTGAGCGTTCTCGGCAGGGGTTTGCCGTCGAAATAGATCTCGCCGGAGAGCGGCGGCAACAGGCCGGTGATGGCGCGCGCCAGGGTCGATTTGCCGGAGCCCGATTCTCCGACGACCGCTACAGTGCGTCCGCGCGGCACCTGAACGGTCACATGCTCGAGGACGGTGATCTCCCCGCCGTAGCTTGCCGTCACATCATGCACGCGCAGGACGATATCGTCGCTCGGGCGCTCGTGCATCTGCAACTTGCGCACCGCCCAAAGCGTTTTCGTGTAGTCCTCGCGAGGGCTCTTCAGCATCTCGCGGGTCGGGGCCTCCTCGACCTCTTTGCCGTAGCGCAAGACCATGATCCGGTGGGCCATCTGGGCGACAACGGCCAGGTCATGCGTGATGTAGATTGCCGCGGTGTGGAACTGCTCGACGATATCGCGCATCGCGGCCAGCACCTCGACCTGCGTGGTGACATCGAGCGCCGTCGTCGGCTCGTCGAAGATGATGAGATCGGGGCGGCAGGACATCGCCATGGCGGTCATGGCGCGCTGCAATTGACCGCCGGAAACCTGATGCGGATAGCGACTGCCGATCGTATCGGGATTGGGCAGGCGCAGACGGCGATAGAGGTCGCGCGCATCGGACTCAGCCTTGCCCCGATCCAGGATGTGGTGATCGAGAGCGGTTTCGATCGTCTGGTCGAGCAGGCGATGAGCCGGATTGAATGCGGCCGAAGCGCTTTGCGCGACATAGGCGATGCGTGAGCCTCTGAGCTTGCGCAAATCCTCCTCGCTCGACTTGAGGAGATCGATGCCGTCGAAGACGATCGACCCGCCACTGATGCGGCAGCCGGGCCGGGCAAAACCCATGGCAGCGAGGCCGAGGGTCGATTTGCCGGCCCCGGATTCACCGATCAATCCCAGGACTTCGCCGCGCTTCAAGGTGACATCGACGCCCTTGACAATCTGATGCCACTTGTCGTCGCTGAAACCCTCGATGCGGACATCCTTCATTTCGAGAAGGATTTCGCCCTTGGTGCGCTTCTTCTCAGTGCTCATCGCGCAACCCGCTCGTGCGATGCAGGAACCAGTCGACAACGAAATTGACGGCCACCGTCAACAGCGCAATCGCGGCGGCTGGATAAAGCGGCGTCGGATTGCCATAGGTGATGAGCGACTTGTTTTCGGCGACCATCGAGCCCCAATCGGCGGTCGGCGGCTGGATGCCGACGCCCAGGAAGGAGAGCGAGCTGATGGTCAGGAAGACGAAGCAGAAGCGCAGGCCGAATTCCGCCACAAGCGGCGGCATGATATTGGGCACGATCTCCTTCATGGTAATCCAGCCCAGCCCCTCGCCGCGCAGGCGCGCCGCCTCGACATAGTCCATCACCACGACATTGATGGCGGTGGCGCGTGCCAGGCGGAAGACGCGGGTCGAATCGAGCAGGGCCAGGATGAGGATCAGCGCCGCAATATACTTGCCGAAGACGGCCAAAAGCATCAGCGCGAATATGAGGGTCGGAATCGACATGAGGGCATCGACGAGACGACTCAGGATCTGGTCGAGCCAGCCGCCGCGATGGATCGCGGCAAAGACGCCGAGCGTGCCTCCGATCGCGAAGGATAGCAGCGTGGTGATGAGCGCGATGCCGATCGTGTTACGCGCACCGTAGATCAGGCGGGAGAAGATATCGCGGCCGATCTGATCGGTGCCGAGCCAGAATTCAGCGCTGCTCGGCTGATAGGCATTGCCGACGATCTCGGCCTCGCCATAGGGCGCGATCCAGGGCGCGAATACCGCGCAGAAGACGTAGATGGCAATGATGATCATGCCGAGCCAGGCACTGAATGGCGCGGTCTTCAGCACACGCCAGGCGCTCTCGATCCGGCCGCGGCGGGCCTTGATGGCACGGATATCGCCTGCTTCTGCGGTCATCTTGGATGGAGGAGACGCGGGTTGGTGATGATCGAGATGATGTCGGCCGAGAGGTTGAGCAGTATGTAGGTCGCGGCAAATATGAGCGCGCAGGCCTGCACCACCGGCATGTCGCGGCTCGACACGGCGTCGACCATCATCTGGCCGATGCCCGGATAGACGAAGACGACCTCAACCACGACGACGCCGACCACCAGGTAGGCGAGGTTGAAGGCGACGACGGTCACGATCGGTGCCCAGGCGTTGGGCAGCGCGTGATGCACAATGACGCGGCGGCGAGGAATGCCCTTCAGCTGCGCCATCTCGATATAGGGGCTGGCCAGAAGATTGATGATGGCGGCGCGGGTCATGCGCATCATGTGCGCGATGATGACCAGGGTCAGGGTAATCGCCGGCAGGGCGGCGCGCGATATATGCTCGAGAAACGTCGTCGACTCGCTCACCGTCGAGAGCGAGTAGAACCATCGCAGCTTGATGGCGAAGAAAAACATCAGGACATAGGCGACAAAGAATTCGGGAAGCGCAATGGTGGTCAGCGTCACCGAATTGACGATACGGTCGAACAGGCTGTTGCGATAGAGCGCGGCGAGGACGCCGAGTGTCAGCGCCAGGGGTACGGCGATGACCGCGGCCATGATGGCAAGAAAGAAGGTATTGTAGAGGCGCGGCGCGATGAGGTCGCTGACATGGCGCTTGATGTTGCCGCCGGCGCCCGCATAGGACGTGCCGAAATCGCCCTGCAGGATGCCGCCGATCCATTCGACGTAGCGCACGATCGCCGGGCGGTCGAGCCCGATCTCCTTGTTGAACGCGGCAACGGTCTCGGGCGTCGCCGACTGGCCGAGAATAGCCTCGGCAAAGCCGCCCGGAAGCATCTCAAGCGCGGAAAATATAACGATCGACACGATGAACAGCGTCAGGAGCCCCAGCCCCAAGCGCTGCAACACCGTCCGCACGATCGGATGCATTCGTTTCCCCTTGGTGGCCGTTCTTTTGGATTGCGGCCGTTTTATGAAGCTTACCAGAATCGCGCCACCGCGCCAGCCAAAAAAAGGGCCGCCTCGCGAGCGGCCCTCAAGCGTTGCTTCGGCGTCACGCCTTTATGATGCGAACCACCAGCGCTCGGCGATCTTCATGCCGTCCATCGGCCAATTGGCCGCAACATCGCCATGAGCGAGGTTGTTGGCGTGGGCATCGACGAAGGAGTTGAAGACGAGATTGATCAGGCCGCCGTCGTCATGAACGAGCTGCTGCATCTCGGCATACATCGCGGCGCGCTTGGCATCGTCGGTCTCGGCCCGCGCGGCAACAAGCAACTCGTTGAAGCGTGGGTTCTTCCAGAACGTGTCGTTCCAGGCAGCGTCTGCCGCGTAAGCCGTGGTGAACATCCAGTCACAGGTCGGGCGGCCCGCCCAGTAGGAAGCGACGAACGGCTTCTTGAGCCAGACATTGTCCCAATAGGCATCTTCCGGCTCGCGGATGACGTTGAGGTCGATGCCCGCAGCCTTGGCCGATTCCTGCCAGAGGAGAGCAGAGTCGGTCGCGCCGGTGAAAGCGGCTTCGGCGACCGAGAGATCGACTTTCAGCGAATCGAGACCCGCCTTCTTGAGGAGCTCCTTGGCCTTGGCGGGATCGTATTTGTGCTGCGGCTGCGGATCGATCGCGAATTTGACGGTCGGCGCGATCGGATTGTCATTGCCGACCGTGCCGTGGCCCTGGAATACTTTCTGCAGGATCTCCTCGCGGTTGACCGAGTACTTGATGGCGTTGCGCACGTCCGGATTGTCAAAGGGCGGCTGAGTCACGTTCATCACGAAGATGTAGTGGCCGTAACCGGTGACCTCAAAGATCACCACGTTCGGATTCTGCTTGAGCAGGTCAAGGGTCTTGAGATCGGCCCGATGCAGATACTGCGTTTCGCCGGAAGTGAGCGCGTTGGTGCGCGCGGTCACATCCTTAATCGAAATCGTCTCGACCGTATCGAACCAGCCCTTGTCGGACTTGAAGTAATTGGGATTCTTCTTGAAGGTTGCGGTGACGCCCGGCTCGAATTTCTCGAGGATATACGGACCGGTGCGTATGCCAGACGACCAATCCGCGGTGCCATCGTCCTTTTTCGGCATGATCGGGATGTGATAGTCGGAAACAATATAGGGGAAGTCGGCATTGCCGCCGGTCAATTCGAAGATCACCGTATTGGGGCCGTCCGCCGTGACCGAAGTCACGGGCTCGAGCAGCGACTTGGCGGCCGACTTCGAGTCAGCGCCGCGATGGTGCATGATCGAGGCGACAACATCGTCGGCGGTGACCGGCTTGCCATTGTGGAACGTGGCGCCGTTTCTGAGCTTGAACACCCACTTCTTCGCGCCATCCGAGGGCTCGAAGCTCTCGGCAAGATCGGGAACGGCGCTACCCGTCGAATCGATCTCGGTCAGGCTGTTGGACAGCGTGCCCCAGCAGGCCGTGCCGGTGAACTGGTCGTAATAGAGGCCGGGATCGAGGGAGTCGGTCGTCGCGCCATGGGCAAGGCCGAGCTTGAGGTTGCCGCCCTTCTTGGGTTCAGCGCGGAGCGCCTTGGCAAACAAGAGATTGCCGGCCGTCGCGGTGAGGCCGGTCGCGATGGCGAGCTGGACGAAGTCGCGGCGGGAGACCCGGCCGCGGGCAGCGAGCTTGGTCGCCATCATCAGTTTGTTTTCGAGTTCAGTCACGGGATACTCCTCCTTGGCGGATCGGGCCTGGAGATCGCTGTCCCGCTCGCCGGCATTGCGGCTTCGGGATATACGAATGCAGAGCCGTCTCCTCCCATTGTTTGTTGTGGTTTCTTGCTAGCGGATCGGCCGAGGACCGGCCAATTAACTAAAATTCACATGGGAAACAGGCCCCGTCAATGGTGCGACGGGGCCCACGAGGATGGCGTTTCAGACAGAGCCGGCGGTCATCAGGCGAACCACCAGCGCTCGAAGATGTAGCCGCCGTCATAGTCGAAATTGGAATTCAGATCGCCATGCGCCAGCTGCTTGGAATGACCGGAAACATAGTTGTTGAACATCAGCACGATGATGCCGCCGTCGTCATGCAGGATCTGCTGCATCTCGGCATACATCGCCGCCCGCTTGGCGTCGTCCGTCTCGGCCCGCGCGGCGCTGAGCAGCTCGTTGAAGCGGGCATTGTTCCAGAAGGTGTCGTTCCAGGCGGCTCCCCCGGCATAGGCGGTGGTGAACATCCAGTCGCAGGTCGGCCGCCCGCCCCAATAGGACATGCACCAGGGCTTCTTCATCCAGACATTGTCCCAGTAACTGTCGTCGGGCTCGCGAATGACATTGATGTCGATCCCCGCCGCCTTGGCCTGAGCCTGCATCAGGAGGCCGGCATCGACGGCCCCCGAAAAGGCCGCGTCCGACGTTGAGAAATCGACCTTCAGCGTTTCAAGGCCGGCCTTCTTGAGGTGGAACTTGGCCTTTTCAGGATCATACTGGTGGACGGGCTCCGGATTGATCGCATATTTGATGGACGGCGCGATCGGATTGTCGTTGCCGGGCGTGCCGTAGCCGAGCAGAACCTTGTCGACCAGTTCCTTGCGGTTGATGGCGTATTTGAGCGCGGTCCTGACGTCGACATTGTCAAAGGGCGCAGCCCGCACATCCATCGGCGCAACATAGTGTCCGAAGCCGGTAAGGTTGGTGATGTCGACACCGGGATTCTGTTTGAGAAGATCGATTGTCTTGAGATCGACGCGATCCATGTAATGAATCTCGCCGGTATTGAGCGCGTTGGTGCGCGCCGTGACGTCAATGATGGAAAGCATTTCGACATCGTCGAAATAGGGCTTGCCCTCGACGAAGTAATTGGGGTTGCGCTTGGCGGTCGCCTTGACGCCGGGCTGGTAGTCACCGAGGACGAACGGCCCGGCGCTGATGCCCTTTTCCCATTCGATGCCGCCGCCGTCTTTGGCCTGATAGATCGGCAGGTGATAGTCGGAGGTGATATAGGGGAAGTCGGCCGAACCGCTCTTCAATGTGAAGATCACCGTCTCCTTGCCGTCGGCCTTGACGTCTCCGACAATATCGAGCGCCGACTTAACCGCCGACTTGGAATTCTCGCCGCGGTGATAATTGTAGGTCTCGACGACGTCGTCGGCCGTCACATCCTTGCCATTATGGAAGGTTGCGCCCTTGCGGAGCTTGAAAACCCACTTGGCGGCGCCGTCGGCGGGTTCGAAGCTCTCGGCAAGATGCGGCTGAACCGCGGTTTTCTGATCTATATGGGTCAATTGCGCGCCAAATACGCCGATTGACATGCAGAACTGGAATCCATTCGTCCAGGTCGCCGGGTCGAGCGTATCGGTCGTCGCGCCGTGGCCAATGCCGATCTTGAAAGTACCGCCCTTCTTCGGTTCGGCGCGCGCGGCGCGGACGAACATTGTATTGGCCGCGGCGACGGTGAGGCCGCCGGCCAGAGCCAGCTGCATGAAGTCGCGGCGCGACACCCGTCCCTGGGCAACGAGCTTGCTGGCAAGTCTGATCTTGTTGTCGAAGTCTCTCATCATCGTTCACTCCCTCCTGGCGAGGCGGCTTGCCCGCCCACCATATTTGCTTGATTTTCTTGGTCGTTGTTGACCGGCATATGACAGCCGGCAGGCCGGTTCAGTCTCACACGCGGCGAAGGACGGGTCAAATGCGACAGGGCAGCACGCTCCCCGGAGGGGTCAGACGAACCACCAGCGCTCGTAGATGTAACAGCCGTCATGGTCGTAGTTCACATTGAGGGGACCATGAGCGAGACGCTTGGAATTGGCCGATACCCAGTTCGCGAACATGAGGACGATGATGCCGCCGTCATCATGCAATATCTGCTGGGCTTCGGCATATTGCGCGGCACGCTTGGCATTGTCGGTCTCGGCGCGGGCCGCGGCAAGAAGCGCGTCGAATTTCGGATTCTTCCAGAACGTGTCGTTGAAGACCGCGTCCGACGTATAGGCCGTTGCCAGCATCCAGTCGATGGTCGGGCGCCCGCCCCAATAGGAGGCACACCACGGCTTCTTCATGTAGACATTGTCCCAATAGCCGTCGGCCGGCTCGCGCACGACATTGATGTCGATGCCTGCCGCCTTGGCCTGGGACTGCATCAGCAGGCCGGCATCGACGGCGCCGGGAAAGCCGGCATCGGAGGCTGAGAAGTCGACCTTGATCGTCTCGAAGCCCGCCTTCTTCAGATGAAACCTGGCCTTGTCGGGATCATACTTGAAAACCGGCGCGGGATTGGTCGCGAACTGGATCGAGGGCGCAATCGGGTTGTCATTGCCGGCGAGGCCATAACCGTTCAGCACCTGCTTGACGATCGCCTCGCGATCGATCGCCCATTTGATCGCGGTCCTAACGTCGAGATTGTCGAAAGGCGCAACAGTCACGTTCATCGGCGCCACATAATGTGCAAAGGCCGGGAGATTGGTGATTTCAATCTCCGGATTCTGTTTGAGCATGTCGATGGTGCGCAGATCGACACGGTCCATGTAGTCTATTTCGCCGGACAGAAAGGCGTTCGTGCGCGCGCCAACATCGGCAATCGCCAACAGCTCGACCTCGTCGAAATAGGGCAATCCCGTAACATGATAGTTCGGAAACCGCCTGGCGCGCATGCTGATGCCAGGCCTGAACTCCTCGATGATGAAGGGGCCCGCCATGTTGCCCTTCTCCCATTCAATTCCGCCGCCATCCCTGGCCGGGAATATCGGGAGATGATAGTCGGACGCGATGAACGGAAAATCGGCATTGCCGCTGGTGAGCGTGAAGACCACCGTTTGCGGATCCTCGGCTGTGACCGAGGCGATATTGGTCAGGATCGAGCGGGCGGCGGACTTCGCCTGCTCGCTGCGATGATAGTCATAGGTTGCAACAACGTCCTTCGCGGTCAGGTCGCGGCCATCATGGAAAGTCAGGCCTTTCCGGAGCTTGAAGACCCATTTTCTCGCGCCGTCCGAAGGTTCGAAGCTCTCGGCGAGGTGCGGCTGGGTGACATTCTGCTGGTCGATGCGCGTGAGCGTCGCACCGATGAATCCTTCGCCGACATCGCCCATGAAGGCATTGGTATAGGTCGCCGGATCGAGGCTGTCGGTCGTCGAGCCGGCGCCGATGCCGATCCTCAACTTGCCGCCACGCCTGGCCTCGGCCCGCGCGGCGCGGCTGAACATGCCGTCGGCCAGCGCGACACTAAGACCGGCCGCGAGGCCTAGCTGTATGAAGTCTCGACGCCGCATCCGGCCCATGCCGGCGAGGCTATTCATTGTCTTGAGGTCCATCGGATCCTCGGCCCTTGCCCATCACGACGACGTAATGGCGCCTGATGCGTGGCATTGGCGCCGTGACCAGGCATAAGCAGCTAATGTGAAAGTAGCTTTAACTCAAAGGCCGGCGCTGTAGGCGCTTCACGCTGATTTATGGTTAGGGCCAACAGCAACCGCCGAGAGTTGACAAAATGGATAAAATTGTCTTTACGCTGTCGCTCGGGAAGCCCGCGTAAGTCCGTGCTGGACCAGCCGATCGATGAGTTCCGCGTAGCCTACACCGCTGGCCGCCATCGCCTTGGCGTACATGCTTATGTCGGTGAAGCCCGGGATGGTGTTGAGTTCGTTGACGAGGAAGCTCGCATCCGGCTTCAGAAAGAAATCGACGCGCGCCATGCCATCACATCCTACCGCTTGGAAAGCTTTGGCCGCCATGTCCCGGATTGCCGCTTCGACATTCTCTGGAAGATCGGCGGGAACCTTCAGCGCCGCGCCGTTCTCGTCGACATACTTCGCTTCATAAGTGTAGAAGCCGTGGGCTTCGGCCGGCGCGATTTCGCCCGGGCGCGAGACGAAGAGAGCGCCCTTCAAGTCTTCGAGCACGCTGCATTCGACTTCCCGTCCGCGGATGAATTCTTCCAGCAACAGCTTGCTGTCGTGCCTGAACCCTTCCTTCAGCGCCGCTTCGTAATCCTGCTCTGTCGCGACCTTGCTCACGCCGACCGACGATCCCTGGCGTGCCGGCTTGACGAAAAACGGCGAACCCAGCGCTATCTCAACATCCTTGAAGGGCGTCTCCGCGCCGGGATAGATCGTGAAGGAGCGCGCCACCGGAACGCCCGCCTCCTTCAGCAGGCGCTTGGCGATGTCCTTGTCGAGCGCGACGGCAGATCCGAGTATCGAGCAACCGACCAGTGGCACGCGCGCGACTTCCGCCAATCCCTGAACCGCGCCGTCCTCGCCATGAATTCCATGCAGGACAGGAAACATGATATCGATTTTCGGAAGTTCATACGCAGCACCATTAGGAGGGATCGCCATGATGCGCCCGCAGCCACCGGGAATGAGGCTCACTTCGGTGCCCTTGGAGGGCCTGGCGAGCACGCCGTTCTCGACGCTGCTCAAGAGCCATAGCCCCTCGCGCGTGACGAATATTGGAACCACGTCATATTTCGACGGCGCCATTGCGCCGACCACATTGGTTGCCGAGAGGATGGAGACATCATGCTCGGCCGAGCGCCCACCGAACAGCACGGCGACGCGCAGCAATTTACAACCACTCATGAGTCCCCCGTTCAACGCCATCAGCATTGTGAGTGCGATTGCGGTCGGTTTGTGGCGGCCTTAGCGACTATCCGGCGATCAGTGTTCTGGCCGTTGCAAGCGTGTCGGCCTCGGCGGCGGGCTTGTCCCAGCGGATGCGATGGATGCGGGGAAAGCGCATCGCAATGCCCGATTTATGCCGGCCGGAGCGATGGACAGCATCGAAAGCCACTTCCAGGACCAGGCCCGGCGCCACCGCGCGCACCGGGCCGAAACGTTCGACCGTGTTGTTCCTGATCCAGCGGTCGAGCCTGAGCAGTTCCTCATCGGTGAATCCCGAATAGGCCTTGCCGACCGGTACCAGCTTGCCATCGTCCCAGACACCGAACGTATAGTCGGAATAATAGGATGAACGCTTGCCGGAACCCCGCTGGGCGTACATCAAGACGCAATCAAGGGTGAGCGCGGCACGCTTCCATTTGAACCAGTGACCCTTGGGCCTGCCGGCCAGATAGGGACTATCCTTGCGCTTGAGCATCAGTCCTTCGATGCCCTCGGCGCGGGTACCGCGCCACACGGCGTCGAGTGCGGCAAAATCATCGAATTCGAGAAGCGCACTCACATCGGCAAGGCTCGGCAAGAAACGCTCATACCAGAGTTCGAGCCTTCGGCGACGGTCGGTGAAGCTCAGCGTACGGATGTCCTCGGCTTCGTCGAAAAGCAGATCATAAAGCCGGACATGCGCGGGGTATTCGCGCAGCATCTTGGCGGTCACGGTCTTGCGGTTGAGGCGCTGTTGCAGATCGTTGAAGGGCGCAACCTCGCCATCGCGCAGCACCAGCAACTCGCCGTCCAGAACACCATCGGTGTGGGCGAAGGCCTGGCCGATCTCGGGGAAGGATGCGGAGATTTCGTCACCCGCCCGCGAGAACAGGCG
>JAEUMG010000027.1 GCA_016793355.1 Hyphomicrobiales bacterium | reverse complement strand
GGCCAATGCCAGTTTGCCGCCGATGACCCTGCTTCGGCTCGCATCTCTGGTGCTTTGTCTCGCGATTCTCGGCGGCTGCGCCTGCGCGCCCGGCACCACGACTGCGCGCAAGGCGCCGAGCGTCGAACAGACCTTCGGCGCTGGCGTCTAGCCTAGGGCGTTGCCCCAGTATCGAACAAGCCGAAGACCATGCCCGATTGGCTGATCGCTTCGTGGTGAGGTCTTCCGTAACGCGGCGCATCGGGTGAGACTGTCATGGCGCGCAGCAGATATCCGGCAGGAGCGGCCTTAAGCCAGGCATCGTTTGGAAGGTAACCGACCGGTTGATGACGACCGCAGCCGGAAGCATCAGGCGGCTTCGTTGTGCCAGATCGCCTCGGCGGGCCGTGCTTCATTCGCGCCGAGCCTGGGATTGTGCCTGTAGAGCGTCGAGCAATAGGGGCAGATGATCTCCTGATCATGGCCCATGTCGAGATAGACATGGGGATGGTCGAAGGGCGGCTTGGCGCCGATGCACATGATCTCATGCGCACCGGTTTCGATCATGGCGACGCCCATGTCGTTCTGGAAATGGGGAACCGTGCCGGCCATGGGCAAACCCTCGAAAACTGCTTGTGACGCCGGGCCGATAGCATATCTTCCCGGCCACGCAAAGCTGACGGAATGCCCATGCCGACTTTCTCTTCAGACGGTGTCGAGATCGCCTATCGCGAAGCTGGCGAGGGGCCGCCGGTGCTGTTGATCCACGGCTTCGGCTCCAACATCGTCGTCAACTGGGGCGACACGGGCTGGATATCGACGCTGGCAAATGCCGGCCATCGCGTCATCGCACTCGACAATCGTGGCCACGGCGCCAGCGCCAAGCTTTACGACAAGACGGACTACGCTGCGCCTCTGATGGCCGAGGATGCGCGGCGCCTCCTCGATCATCTAGGCATCGGAGAAGCCGACGTCATGGGCTATTCGATGGGTGCCCGAATTTCGGCGTTTTTGGCCATAGCGCATCCGGCGCGCGTGCGGCGGCTGGTCCTTGCGGGTCTTGCTGCCAACATGATCGACGGCGTGCCGGGCGGCGAGGCGATCGCGCAGGCGCTGGAGGCTGAATCCATGGCCGATGTCGCCGGGGCCGAACCGCGCGCCTTCCGCAAATTCGCCGAGCAGACGCGCAGCGACCTGAAGGCGCTTGCCGCCTGCATGCGATCCGCCCGCGAGAAGATCGATCGCGAGGCGCTGGCGCGTATCCGTTGCCCGGTACTGGTCGTTGCCGGTGAACTCGACGATATCGCGGGGCCCGTGGCGCCGCTCGTCGATGCCATCCCGAATGCGAAGGGGGTAGTCCTGCCGCGCCGCAACCACATGAACGCCGTCGGGGATCGCGACTTCAAGGCGGCGGTTGTCGAATTTCTGGCTTAGATGCCGCGAAAATTCGGTTTGCGCTTTTCGAGGAACGCCTGCCGGCCTTCCGTGTAGTCGGCGCTGCTGAAGCAAGCATCGCTCAAGAGCGAAAGCTCGTCTACCTGCTCCTGAGGAATGGTGGTGGCGGAAATCGCCGCCACAGCGCGCTTCGCGGCGAGGAGAGACAACGGCGCGTTCCCGCCGATTTCGGCACAGATCGCGTCCGCTGTAGCGGCCAGATTGGAAGCCTCCACCACGCGGTTGACCAGACCGAGCCGCAGCGCTTCATCGGCGGCGACGCGCCGGCCGGTAAAGAGCAGGTCCTTGGCCGTGGCAGTACTCACCGCGCCAAGCAGATCTCGAAGACCGGAAAGGGGATAGGCCAGACCCAGCTTGGCCGGGGGCAGCGCGAAGACCGCCGTTTCGGCAGCGATCCTGAGATCGCAGGCAAGCGCAATGGCAAGACCTCCGCCGATGCAGAATCCATGGATCATGGCGATCACCGGCAATCCGGCGCCGCGGATGCTGGCGAGCGCCGCTTCGTTCCGGGCCTCATAGGCACGCGCTTGGCTGGCATCGCCGCGATTGCGCGCAAATTCGGTAATGTCGGCGCCGGAGGCGAAGGCTTCCTCGCCGGCTCCGGTGATCAAGACGACCCGCACATTGGGTTCCGCCGCCAGCCGGGTCATGATCTCGGGCATTCCCGCCCACATCGCTGCAGTAACGGCATTCCGCCGGTCCGGTCTATTGAGGATCAGAAATCCTGTGTTTCCGGTCACATAGGCGCGCAAATCCGGGGTAGAGCTGGTAATGTCCTGCATCGCAAAGGCCTAGCCGAACGCCGTCAACCCGGCAATCACTTCACATTTCCTGCGGCCACTCCACATATCCTCGACCCGCGCTATAATGCCTCTGAACCAGGGAGAATTCCGATGCGTCAGGCAGCACTCGCCCAAACCGTGCGTCTCGATCCGGTCTGGGACCGGATTCGCGAGGAGGCAGGCGACATTACCAACAAGGAGCCGGCATTGGGCGGCTTCATCTTTGCCTCCATTCTGAACCACGATTCATTCGAGAAGGCGCTGGTTCATCGTCTCGCCCAGCGTCTCGGCAATGCAGATATCGGATCCGAACTTATTGTCCAGGCGTTCGAGGACGCAATAGAGGCCGAGCCGGAAATTGGCCATTCGGCGCGCGCCGACATCATGGCGACGTTCGAGCGCGATCCCGCCTGCCACCGCTATGTCGACCCCTTGCTCTACTTCAAGGGTTACCAGGCCATTCAGACCCATCGCATGGCGCATCGCCTGTGGCTGCTCGGCAGGAAGGATTTTGCCTATTACCTGCAGAGCCGCTCCTCGATGATTTCCTCCGTCGACATCCACCCCAATGCGACGATCGGCAAGGGCATCATGGTCGACCACGGCCATGACATCGTGATCGGCGAAACCGCGGTCGTCGAGGACAATGTCTCGATCATGCAGGGTGTGACGCTCGGCGGCACCGGCAAGGAATCCGGCGACCGCCACCCCAAGATCCGTCATGGCGTGCTGGTTGGCGCCGGCGCCAAGATCTTGGGCAATATAGAGATCGGCCACTGCTCGCGGGTCGCCGCCTGCTCGGTCGTTTTGCACGATGTTCCGCCGAACCGCACGGTCGCCGGCGTTCCCGCCAAGATCGTCGGCTATGCCGGCTGCGCCGAACCTGCCCGGATCATGGATCACACCATCGCGCAGGGTGAGGAACAACCGGCCGCCGAATGAGGCTTGTCACGCTGGCAGGCGGGGTCTAGACGGTCGTCACCCACAGGCCGAGGAGCCCGCCTTTGAAACCTGACGAGATCAAGAAGCTCACGCAGTATCTGCGCACCAAGTTCCAGCTGGGCAATATCGAAGTCCGCAAGCGGCCGCAGAAGACCGATTCGGCTGAGGTCTATATCGGAGACGAATTCATCGGCGTGATCTTCCGCGACGAGGAGGATGGCGAGCTCTCCTATAATTTCTCGATGGCCATCCTCGAATTCGACCTCGAATAGGCCTTCCCGTGACAGCCTATGCACTCGGCAGCGTTTCGCCCACCCTTCATCCTGAAGGGTGCTGGATAGCACCAAGTGCCAGCGTCATCGGCAATGTGACACTCGAGCGCCATGCCAGTGTATGGTTCGCCGCGGTTCTGCGCGGCGACAATGATCCGATCGTCATTGGCGAGGGCAGCAACATCCAGGACGGGTGCATCATGCATACCGATCCCGGCTTTCCGATGCTGGTCGGGCGCGGCTGCACCGTGGGCCATCAGGCGATCCTGCACGGTTGCATCATCGGCGACAATTCTTTGATAGGTATGGGCGCGATTATTCTGACCGGGGCGCGCGTCGGGAAGAATTGCCTCATCGGTGCCAATGCGCTCGTCACCGAGGGAAAGGAGATTCCCGACGGTTCGATGGTCCTGGGCTCGCCGGGTAAGGTCATCCGGCAGTTGAGCGAGGACGAGATCGCCCGCAACGCCAAGGCGGCGGCGCATTATGTCGCGAACTGGCAGCGATTTGCGAGAGAGCTACGCCCGCTCGCCTAGGAAGGCCCGGGCAAAGGCTGTATCGGCCCGGTGCAGAATTTCGATCAAACCGGCAAGTTCTGCTTCCATGATTGCGGCGAGCGAGCCGGGTTCCGATGGATTGGATGGCGGAAAGATCGGCCCGAATGCTGCCAGCCGGTGCCGGCCCTCGACGGGAAAGGTCCGGTCGAGATCGTTCTCGGCAATCTGATAGGTGCCGTCAGGCTGGCGAGAGGCCGGCAACCGGCCGGAAATAATCGCCCGGACTACGGCCGAGGTGGTATTTCCCGAATATCTGGCGGCGGCATGAACGGAGAGGGGCATCGACGTTGCGGAATCCCGGTTACAATGCCGCGAAGCTGGAGCCCGCATGGTTAATGGCCGGTTAACGGATGCGTTGGGATAGCAGAGCCGGCTCTGGGTGGGACAGAGCCGGCTCCTGGACCCGGTCTGGTGGGGATGGGGAGGGGACGCCGACCGGATCGTACTGGGGATTTGGGTTCAGTCGCCCGCCCGGCTTTTGCCGGCGACAAAACCGCTCGCCGTGGTCGCCTGCTTGGTGAGCGCGACCCATTCCTTGGGATCCTGGGCAGATTGGCGTTTCAGGAACTGGTAGCGGGTATCGCTCCAGCGGCGGATATCGTCACGGCGGTTGTCGAGCACGTAATCGCCGCTGTCGGCCGTGACGGTCAGAATGGCATGGCCCTGTTTGTGTTCGTCGAGCACAACGGTGATGCGCAGCGTCGAGGCCGGGAAGCCCAGGCGCTCAAGATAGCGTTTCTTCAGCAGGAGATAGTCCTCGCAGTCACCGGCGTCGGTCGGATAGGTCCAGAATTCCGGCTGGCCGTAGAGCTCCTGGTCGCTGACCGGCGTGATGCGGCTGTTCACGTAGGTGTTGACCTGGTAGAGCAGGTTCCAGCGCTCAGGCGTCATTTCGATGCGCTTGATGCTCTTTCCGGTCGGCTGACACTCTTCAGGCATGCGTGCGCAGAAACTGACGAAACCCACCGGTGCCAGCGTTTTCCCATATTCGCGTGCCGCATTCGGCTTCTCGATGTTGGACTCGACTGCGGAGGCTGGTGCCAGCCAGCACAACCATCCGCACAGGATCGCTCCTGCCAAAAACTTCGTTTTCATTGTGACGCCCCATTCCCTTATTGAGGCTCACAATAGGCGAGAGACTTTGAGATCGCGTTCAGTGGCGCGCGCTAAGTTGATGAAATGAATAGAGAATTCGTCAATAACTTAGCGACGGACCGTTAACCAAACAGCCGCCGGCTCCCGCTGAAAACGGACAGAAACGCCAGATCTTGGCAGCAAAACGGGGGTTTTAGGCGACCTGGTCGGTCAATTGTGCCTGGTCGAGCGCGCGCAGGAACTCGATGGCGATCCCGGTCGGATGATAGCGCACGACGCGTCCGCGCATCTTGCCCAACAGGATGTGGGTGCCGAGGCTCGGAACGATATCGACCTTTATGGCAGCTCCCGAAAGCGAAATATCCATGACTTCGCAAGGATAGACCCGGCCATCGGGCAGGGTGATCGACGAACTTGCGTCCTTGGGCTCGTAGCGGGCATGACGCCGGGATTCGGCGGTCTTGGCTTTTCGGCCGGCCAGCCAGGCCAGACGCGAAATGAACCTGTCCCGCCTTGCGCCGCTCAGCGAGAACAGCACGCGAAAGCCTCCGGGGACGCGATCGGCGGTAATCGCCTCGACCCGCCCGATGTCGTCGATATAGGCCACGACCTGCTGGCCGCCGAGTGGGGCCTGGTCGGTCATGAAAATCGCGCCGTCAACCGTGAGATTGGTGACCTGGCACGGGTGTTCCGTCATATCGGGCAGCATGTAACGCCCGAACATTACGCCACGGCCGGAACTGGCGTGGGATGGTCGGGTGTCTTGGGAGACGGCCTTGGCCGCGGACGCGTTCATTGCAGATGTCTCGAAACGCCGTTTCCCAGCTCAAATTTACCTCGAAACCGGCCCTAAGGGTACCAGCGAATGCAGAGTAAGACCCCGCCCTTGAAGATTAGGTTAACCGCGTTGCCGAGGTTTGACTAATCGCTGCCGCCGGAGACGAGGCGAAGCGGCACCTTCGCGCGGCGACTGGCGTGATCTCCGGGAACCGGTTCGGTCCAGATCGTCCTGGCAGATGACAGGTCGATACTGGCGATCCGCTCATGACCGAGTGCCTCTGCGTCGCGGAAGGGCAGCACCCCGCCGAAAACATGAATGGAGCCGTCCCTCGCCCTCATTGGGAGTGCGATAACTTCAACGTCGATGATCCGGCCAAGCGAAGTCGTCAGCCTCAGGCGCAAAGTGCAGGGCTGCAGATTCTTGCTTACACCATTGAGGAGCCGCTGGATGGTTTCGAACTCGAATCGGTCCCAGCCGGTCAGCACCTCGGAGCCCGTCAACTCGCGCCGCCACAATTCGCACACCTTCGAGCCGGCTAGCCGCCACACATAGCCTCCGGTGCGCGGCGAACGCTCCATGATGAACAGCCAGGAGACAAACTGACCCAACTGGCGCAAGTCCAGGTCGTCCCGGTCGGGTGCCGGAGATTCGCCGCGAATGGCCTCCCAGTGCCGGAATATCGCCCGCGAGCCGGGGTGCAGCACAGCGCCGGGCGGCTTTGTCATGATGTTCGTGTCGCTCGCCATGTCCTGCACGGCCTGACGCTCCTGTACCAATCCAGAACTCGCAGCCCAGGTTTGCAGAGCCCATGCCAGAGGCTATGGATGAGCGATGGATATGCGAAGCAATCTCACCGGCGGAGCCAGTCAGAGGCTCATTAACTCTCCTCCTGTTGTGATCGGATCGATCGTGCTCCTCCTTGCGGTCCATCTTGCCATCGTCTTTCTGGGCGAGGACTGGCAGATCTGGAGCATCGCTGTTTTCGGCTTCAACCCGCTTCGCTGGCTGCCGGACACTCCAATTGCGATGATCCAGGGCTCGCAATACTGGAGCCTCGTAAGCTACGCGCTGCTGCACGCGGATTGGATCCATGTTGGGCTGAACTGCCTCTGGCTCCTCGTATTCGGCACGCCGGTGGCGCGGCTTGGCGGTCCATGGCGGTTTCTCGCCGTCTGCCTGGCGGGTGCCATCGGCGGTTCGCTGGCGAGCCTCATCCTGCACTGGGGGCAGAACGTCAATCTGATCGGCGCCTCGGGCGCCGTCTCGGGTTTGCTGGCTGGCTCGGTTCCAATCCTCTATGGGGCGGCGTCGCCCAAGCGCTACTTGTCGCCTGGAGAATTGCTGCGCAGTCGCTCCGCCCTCATTTTCATGGCGATCTGGCTCGCCATCACCCTCATTACCGGCTCTGCCAATATGACTGCAGGCGCGTTCGACGGCCTGCAGATTGCCTGGGAGGCGCATATCGGTGGCTTTGTGCTGGGACTCATCGGCTTTTATGTCGTCATGCCGCGCGGCCGAAGAGTGCAATACTAGGCCCGCTGGCTTCACCTGTGTGAGCAGGTCGTTTTGTGATATAAGCAGTCGAGGGCCAGGGAGAATGGAGGTCGGACCATGTCAGTTGCTCAGATCCTCTCGGCGAAAGGCCGTACAGTTCATACTGCGATGGCTTCGGACAAGCTTGAAGCCGTCGCCAAGACGCTGGCCGACAAGCGGATTGGTTCGGTTGTGATCACCGACGGCAAAGGCGGCATTGCCGGAATACTCTCGGAGCGCGACATCGTTCGTGCCGTCGCGCGGAATGGAGCGGGGGCCTTGGAGCTTCCCGCGAGTTCTGCGATGACCAGCGATGTCCGCACCTGCGCCCCGAGCGACTCCGAAGCCGAACTGATGGCCGTGATGACCGCGCACCGCATCCGCCATTTGCCCGTTATCGAGGGTGGCCGTCTCGCCGGCATGATCTCGATTGGCGACGTGGTCAAGTTCCGTATCGAGGCGATCGAGCGCGAAGCCGAAGACATGAAGAGCTACATCGCCACGGCGGGCTGAGGCCCTGCACTCACATCAGACGAAGCAGCCGCTCGAAATCCACGAGCACCCGGTCCACCGCCTCGCGGCCGGCGGCAATCGCCTCAGCCGCCTTGTCGAAATCAAAAATGCCGATATCGGGCGTCCGCGGCTGAACCAGGAGGTCTGGAGGATCGCCGGCGAGGCGCGAACGCGATAACCGGTCCTGCGTTATGTTGAAGGCTGCTGTCAGGACGGCGCGGAGCGCCGGCGCATCGTTGCTGTCCGCGATGGCCGATTCCGATTGCGGATTCTGTATGACGGTACCGGATGCCGAGTCGGGCCCAAGCGTGACAGCGATGACGATGCGCGCGCCGAGCGCGCGGCAGGCGGTGACCGGTATCGGATTGACGACGCCGCCGTCGATCAGCCATTGCCCGCCGATTTCCACCGGACGAAATATTCCTGGGAGGGCGTAGGAAGCCCTGATCGCCGGCACGATCCGCCCGTCACGCAGCCACAATTCGTGTCCCGTCGCATAATCGGTAGCGATCGAGATGAACGGGAGCGAGAGATCTGCGAATGTCCGGTCGCCGAGCTGCTCGTCGAGCAACTCGCGCAGCTTCTCGCCGGCGATCACGCCCGAGCCCTGCCATGACGGATCGAGGAGGGAGAACATGCGCCGCCGTGTGATGCTGAGGGCGAATTCCTTGAGCGCTGCAAGACGCCCGCCCGCATAGAGCCCGCCGGCAAGCGCGCCGACCGACGAACCGGCGATCACCGCCGGCACCACGCCAAGTTCGCTCAATCGGTCGAGGACACCGATATGCGCCCAGCCGCGAGCCGCGCCCGCGCCGAGCGCCAGGCCTATCGGGGGCAAACGGCCGCGCGCCATGCTAGGAGGGCTTGTAGACTTCGGCGGGATTGAAGAGCGGTGCGCTGTCGATGAAGTCCAGTGCATCGCCGTCGAGCCGGCGATAGAAACAGCTCCGCCGGCCAGTATGGCAGGCTGCGCCGCGGCCCTGCGGCTCGACCTTGATCAGCAAGACATCCTGGTCGCAGTCGACCAGGATACCGGTCACCCGCAACGTCTCGCCCGATGTTTCGCCTTTCTTCCACAGCCGGTTGCGGGAACGGCTCCAGAAATGGGCAAAGCCCGTCACCCGCGTAAGACGCAAAGCCTCGGCATCCATATAGGCAAACATGAGGACGGTGTTGTCGGAGGCGTCCGTAACGATCGCGCCGATCAGCCCATGCTCATTGAACCGGGGGCGGAACTCGCGGGTGTCCTCGAGCTCCGTCATCATCAAAGCGAGAAGCCACCGCCGGGCGAACGCACCAGTTCCATGAACCGTGCCTGCAGCATCGGGTTCGACTTGAACTCGCCGGTGAACTGGGTGGTGATCGTCGCGACATTGCGCTTGTTGACGCCGCGCAGCGACATGCACTGATGGACAGCCTCGATGAATACGGCAACGCCCCGCGGCTCGAGCGCCTGATCGATGGTCTGAGCGATCTGTGCCGTCATCGTTTCCTGGGTCTGCATCCGGCGTGCGAAAATTTCCACGACCCTTGCCAGCTTCGAGATGCCGACGACACTATGGCCGGGAAGATAGGCGACATGCGCGCGTCCAATGAACGGCACGATGTGATGTTCGCAGTGCGAGTTGAATTCGATATCGCGAAGCATGACCAGATCGTCATAGCCGCCGACTTCCTCGAAGGTTCGCGAAAGAGCCTCGATGGGGTTTTCGTCATAGCCGCTGAAGAACTCGCGATAGGCTTTCACGACCCGCTTCGGTGTCTCGCGCAGACCCTCACGCTCGGGATCTTCGCCTGCCCAGGCAATCAAGGTCCGGACTGCCGCTTCGGCTTCGGCTTGGCTCGGTCGCTTCACATTCGGGCTGCGACTCGCCGCTGCGATGTCGAGGGGTAGCTTCTTGATAATCGCGTCCATTCTCAAATCTCTCTGCCTGAGCTATCAAGCCCTTGGTCAATATTCAGCTGCGGACAGGCGCGTTTATCACGCCCCGCATACCCACTTGCGCCCAGGTCGCCGAAGCCCCCATATCATGCCCCATGGCGCCCGGCAAACCGGTGGCGACGCCTTCGCCGCCGAGACCGACCGGCCGAGAATGTGGCTATGATCGACGACGTCTACAATAAGCGGATACTGGCTCTTGCAGCCGACATTCCCCGCCTGCATAGGCTTGATGCGCCTGACGCAACGGCGGTCGCGCATTCGCGGCTTTGCGGCTCGAAGGTCACGGTCGACATCAAGATGGCGGGCGACCGGGTGACGGATTTCGGTCACGAGGTTAAGGCCTGTGCGCTGGGGCAGGCCTCCTCCTCCATCATGGCGCGCCATGTGGTGGGTTCGTCTGCCCGGGAACTGATCGAGCTGCGCGATCAAATGCACAGGATGCTCAAGGAAAACGGTCCGCCCCCTGCCGGCAAATGGTCGGATCTGGAGGTTCTGCTCCCGGTGCGCGACTTCAAGGCCCGTCATGCCTCAACGCTTCTGACCTTCGACGCCGTCAAGGATGCCGTCGAGCAGATCCTGAGCCGTCAAAAAATCCCAGCATAAACGGTCCCTTAACCTAAACGGGGCATTGTCGCTCCAGTGTATGGTGTGGAGCGTGGGTAATGCGTCCTTTCAATTTGCGCAAGTTTCCGAGCTCGCTGAAGGCGGGCTATTTCCTTTCCGCAGGCGCGGCTGTGCTGCTCTCCGCATGCTCGAGCTCGATGGAGCGGTTCGCGGACAATCCGTGGAGTTCCGATCCGGTTTATACGGCGTCGGTTCCCAAGGAGCCGGCGGAAGAAAAGAACAACGATAACCGCATTACCTCGCGGCCGATTGCGTCGTCGCCAACCAAGCCGGCCGGCGACAACTTCGCCAGCAACGGTTACAACTATCAGCGCCAGCAGCAGGCGACAGCGCAGATCAGTCCGACTCCCGGCGGTCAGGTTCGCATCGAGCCGGGCATGACCCTCTTCTCGGTGGCGCGTGCCAATGGCATGACGGTCGGTGAACTCGCCGCCGCGAACGGCATCTCCGCTCCGTATGCCGTGCGCACCGGCCAGATGATCAACATCCCGACCCGCGAGGAACTCGCGCGGATAAAGTCTAACGTTGCCCAGGCCGAACCGGCCTATTCGGCGCCGCAGCGCACCTCCAATGCCGGGTCCTCGCACACCGTTCGCTCCGGCGAGACGCTGTTCTCACTGGGCCGGCAGTACAATGTCAGCCCCTATGCGATCGCCGATGCGAACGGCCTGTCGCGCTCGGCTACGCTGCGCTCCGGGCAGATCGTGCAAATTCCCGGTCAGGCCGGAGCCGGCGGCGGCTCCACGGTTGCCATGGCCGACCCGGTCACGCCGACGATCGGCACTCCGGCAACGCCATCGACCAAGGATATCTCGCGCATCGATGCGCCACAGCCAGGCTCGGTCGAGCAGATTCCGATGGCCGCGAACCCTGAACCTCCGGCGCAGGCGGCCGACGTGTCGGCACCTCAGCCCGGTCCTGAGCCCGGCCTGCCGGGCATGCGCTGGCCGGTCAAGGGCAAGGTCATCTCCGAGTTCGGGTCGAAGCCGAACGGCCTTCGCAACGAGGGCATCAACATTGCCGTGCCGGAAGGCACCAGTGTGCGCGCTTCGGAAGGCGGCATCGTCGCCTATGCCGGCAACGAGCTGAAAGGATACGGCAATCTTGTCCTGATCCGCCATGACGGTGGCTGGGTCACGGCCTATGCGCACAACAAGGAGCTGTTCGTGAAGCGGGGCGATGCGGTGAAGCGCGGCGATATCATCGCCAAGGCCGGCCAGACCGGGTCGGTTTCGACGCCGCAGGTCCACTTTGAAGTCCGCAAGGGCGCGACCGCGATGGATCCGATGCGGTTCCTCGGCCCGGTGACCGCAGCAAACTGACCGCCAAGCCCATTGATAGCGGAGCCCGGCCCTGCCTGCCGGGCTCTTGCTTTTTGCAGGAGTTGCTTCGATGCTTGGGCCATGATCGTCTATGGCCGTCGCAGCTCCATCAATGTCCAGAAGGTCCTTTGGGTTCTCGGCGAACTCGGGATCGAGTTCAGGCGCGAATCCATCGGCGGTGGTTTCGGCGGCAATGACACGCCCGCCTTCCGCGCCATGAACCCGAACGGGTTGATCCCGGTCCTGAGAGACGGCGACATCATCATGTTCGAGTCCAACGCCATCGTCCGCTACCTAGCGGCACGCTACGGGGCAGGAAGCCTGCTGCCGACCGAGCCGCATGCGCTGGCCGCGGCCGAGCAGTGGATGGAATGGTCTCAAACGACGCTCGCTCCGCCGGCATCGGCGCTCTTCATGAACCAGGTCCGCATCCCCGCCGACCGGGCGGATCGAAAGGCGATGGCGGACGCCGAGGCGCGGCTGCAGACGGTTTTGCCGATCGCCGACAAGGCGCTTGCGGGCAAGGCCTTCTTCGCCGGCGATGATCTGACGATCGGCGACATTGTGTTCGGCTGTCTCAGATGGCGGCTCGACAAGCTCGACTGGAAGCAGCCGCCTATGCCGAATATCGACCGTTGGTTCGCAGCATTGAAGGAGCGTCCGGCCTACAAGCAATGGGTAATGGTCCCGGTCGGCCGCAGTCCGGAGGAATGGGCCGCTAACGAAAAGCTACTCGGCTAGCCCGAGAGCTTGATGCCCAGTTTGCCAGCCAAGTCCTGGATGAATTGCCAGGCGACGCGGCCCGAGCGCGACCCGCGCGTCGCCGTCCATTCGATTGCAGCTTGCCGCAGTGTGTCTGCGTCGATCGGCAGGTTGAAGTGACGGCTATATCCCTCGACCATCGCCAGGTAGTCGTCCTGCGAGCAGTGATGGAAGCCGAGCCACAATCCGAAGCGATCGGAGAGCGAGACTTTCTCCTGAACTGCCTCGGAGGGGTTTATGGCGGTCGAGCGCTCATTCTCGATCATGTCGCGCGGCAGCAGGTGCCGGCGGTTCGAGGTCGCATAAAGGATCATGTTCTCAGGCCGACCCTCGATGCCCCCTTCGAGCGCCGCCTTGAGCGACTTGTAGGAGGTATCTTCGGCATCGAATGACAGATCGTCACAAAACACGATGAACCGGTATTGCGGATGGCTGCGGATCAGACTCATGAGCCGCGGCAGGCTCTCTATGTCTTCGCGATGGATTTCGACGAGCTTGAGTGCACCGCCATGCCGCTCATTGATCAGGTGATGCGCCGCCTTGACCAGCGAGCTCTTGCCCATCCCCCGCGCACCCCACAGCAGGGCATTGTTGGCGGGGAGGCTCTTGGCGAACCGCTCGGTATTCTCGATCAGAATGTCGCGGGTGAGGTCGATGCCTCTAAGGAGGCCGATATCGACCCGGTTGACGCGCGCCACCGGGTCGAGCCGCGCTTCCGCCGCATGCCAGACGAAGGCGCCGGACGAGCCGGGTTCGACCGCGACGGGTGCCGGCGGCGCCAGCCTTTCGAGCGCCGCTGCCATACGTTCGAGACGGGAAATTAGTTCTGGGTCCGAGGGTCCTGACACAGGCGCGGTCATTACGGCTTCACCCCGGCCGAGGCAAGGGTTTGCGGGTTGCAATGGCCCGACCGCCCGCTATATACCCTGCAGCCAATTCGGCGACCTCCAGGAGATTCCCCCATGTTCGTGACGCCAGCCTTCGCCCAGACCGCGGCGCCCGGAGCAGGCGACTTCCTATCCATGATCCTGCCGCTGGTGATGATCATGGTTATCTTTTATTTCCTACTGATCCGTCCTCAGCAACGCAAGGTCAAAGAACATCAATTGCTGATCTCGAAGGTGCAGCGCGGCGACACTGTCGTGACCAATGGCGGATTGATCGGACGGGTGACGAAGGTCACCGATGACAAGGAAATCCAGGTCGAGATCGCCGAGAACGTGAAGGTCCGGCTGGTGAGATCGGCCATCAGCGACGTCAGGGCCAAGGGCGAGCCTGTCAAGGACGAGGCGGGCAAGTAGCCCGATGCTCCATTTTTCCCGCTGGAAGATCATTGCGATTCTCGCATCCGTCGTCCTGTCTGCATTGTTCGCCTTGCCGAACATCCTGCCTGCGCCCTGGCAGGAGAAACTCAGCGAATACACGATTGCCCGGCCGATGACGCTCGGCCTCGACCTCCAGGGCGGCTCCAATGTGCTGCTCGAGGTTGATCGCAAGGACTTCATCAATTCGCTCCTCACCCAGCAGCTTTCCGATATCCGAACCTCCCTGCGCGAGGCCCGCATCGCGTTCCGCCTGAACCGCACCGCCGACGGCGCGATCGCCCAGATCACCAAGCCCGAAGACGTCGACAGAGCCGCGGAAGTGCTGGGCAATCTCCGGCAGCCGGTCGAGACCGGCTTTCTTGGGTCGGGCGGGAGTGCCTATCTCTTCGATCTCAGCCGTAACGGCCAGCAATTCGCCTTCACGATTTCCGAGGTGGGCCTTGATGCCAAGATCGGACGCGCCATCACCCAGTCCCTGCGCATCATCGAGAACCGGATCAACTCGTCCGGCGTGACCGAACCGACGATCCAGCAGCAGGGCAGGGATCGCATCGTGATCCAGATGCCGGGCATCGGCAATCCCGACGAAGTCGTGAAGCTCCTCGGCCAGACTGCCAAACTCACCTTTCAGCTCGTCTGCGAGACCCAGCCGACCGGACCCAATCAGCAACCACCGCCCGACTGCGCCGCCTATCCGATGAAGGAAGACCCGAACCAGATCATCTGGGTGCAGACGTCCAGTGCCGCTACGGTCGATGGCGCCGATCTGTCCGACGCCCAGCCGAGTTTCGATCAGAACAACCAGCCGGTCGTCAGCTTCAAGTTCAACCAGAGGGGAGCGCTTCGTTTCGGCAAGCTGACGGCGGACAATGTTGGAAAGCCGTTTGCGATCCTGCTCGACGGAGTGGTGCAGAGCGCACCGCGCATCAACGAGCCGATCCTTGGCGGATCTGGTCAGATTTCGGGAAATTTCACCGTCGAAGAGACGACCAATCTTGCCATCGTACTGCGGTCAGGCGCCCTGC
>JAEUMG010000400.1 GCA_016793355.1 Hyphomicrobiales bacterium | reverse complement strand
CGTCACCGCCGCCGATCTTGAACTCGCGCAGCGCGAGGGCTACGAGTCGGTCGAGCACACCAAGCGCTATACGACATTCGGCATGGCGACGGATCAGGGCAAGACGTCGGGCATCCTGGGGCTTGGTGTGCTTTCGGAATCGACCGGCAAGTCCATCCCGCTGATCGGTACGACAACCTTCCGGCCGCCCTACACGCCCTTTTCCTTCGGTTCGATCGCCGGCTCGCTCACCGGCAGCCGCTTCCTGCCCGTGCGCCGCACCCCGATCTTCGACTGGCATGCCGAGCACGGCGCGGTGTTTGAGCCGGTTGGCCAATGGCGGCGCGCTTACACCTATCCGAAGGGCCCGGAGGACAAGCACGCGGCGATCCGCCGTGAAATCCTGGCCGTGCGCAACAAGGTCGGGCTTCTCGATGCCTCAACGCTGGGCAAGATCGAGATTCGCGGGCCGGATGCCGCGGAATTTCTCGATCGCGTCTATACCAACACATTCTCGACGCTGAAGGTGGGCCGCTGCCGCTATGGCCTGATGCTGAACGAACTCGGCTTCCTGATCGATGACGGCGTGACGGCGCGGCTCGGTGATGATCACTTCCTGATGCACACGACATCGGGCGGCGCCGATCGGATCGCGGCATGGCTCGAAGAGTGGCTCCAGACCGAGTGGACGCACTACAAGGTCTATGTCACGCCTGTGACCGAGCAATGGGCGCAGTTTGCCATTGCCGGGCCAAAGGCGCGCGATGTGCTGGCGAAGCTCTCGCCCGATTTTGATATATCCAACGAGGCCTTTCCGCATCTTTCGATGAGGCAGGGAAAGCTTGGTCCCTACCCCGTGCGCGTCTTCCGCATCTCGTTCTCAGGCGAGCTATCCTATGAAGTCGCGGTGCCGGCGAATCTCGGGCGCGGCTTGTGGGATACCATCCTCGAAGCCGGTTCGGAATTTGGCATCGAGGTTTACGGCACCGAGGCCCTGCACATCCTGCGCGCCGAGAAAGGCTACATCGTCGTCGGCGACGAGACGGACGGCACGACAACGCCGGACGATGTCGGGCTCTCGGGTCTCGTCTCCAAGAAGAAGGCCGACTTCCTCGGCAAGCGTTCGCTCGAGCAGTCTTATCTCAAGCAGCCGGGGCGCAAGCAATTGGTCGGACTACTTACCGACGATCCGAATTTCGTGTTGCCGGATGGCGCGCATGCGGTGAAAGAGGTCAAGCCCAAGCCGCCGATGCAGACCATCGGGCATGTCACCTCGACCTATTTCTCGCCGACGCTCAATCGTTCGATCGCCATGGCGCTCATCGAGAATGGCCGCGCGCGCATGGGCGAAAGCCTACAGTTCCCGCTCGAAGGCAAGACGGTGTCGGCTAAGATCGTCGACCCAGTCTTCTACGACAAAGAGGGAGTCCGCCAGAATGGCTGAGCCTGATTACCGCTCCGCATTGCATGGCGTCGGCGAACCAGCCGGCCTCGCGCTCCGTATCTGGGAAATGCCGCCGCGCGGCACGATCGATCTGCGCGGCGATGCCGGCAACGAAGCCTTCCGTGCGGGCGTCAAGCAGGTGACGGGGGTCGACCTGCCCATTACTCCGCGCACTTCGGCGGCCTGGGGCGAGATCAAGATCCTGTGGTTGTCGGTCGACCAGTGGCTGATCATCTGTCCGCGCGGCCGCCTGGACGAGACGATCGGCGGCCTCGAATCGGCGCTAAAGGGCCAGCACATCGCCGTCACCGATGTGAGCGACATGCGCGCCGTGATCCGGCTTGAAGGCGAAGGGGTGCGCGAAGTGCTGCTCAAGGGCTGTTCGCTCGACCTCCTCGGCGACGGCTACGAGCCGGGCACGGTGCGGCGCGTGCGCTTTGCCGAGATCGCCGCGCTCATCCAGGTGATCGATGCGCAGACGATCGAGCTCTATGTCTTCCGCTCCTATGCGCATTACGCATGGGACTTCCTTACTGCTACGGCGCGCGTCGGCGCACAGGTCAAACTCTTTGGCGAACAGGTTGCCCCGGCGGTCTGAGCTACTTCATGATCTTCACAGTCCCGGGGCACGCCAATCGAGCCCGGGAAACCGCGCATAGTCGCGGTCCATCGTGATCCATGTGCAGCCCCATTCGATTGAAAGGGCAGCAAACCAGGCATCGCTGACACGCGAGCCCCGCGTGTCGCTCGCAACACACAGGCGCTCAAAGATATCCCAGTGGCGATCTCCCGGTTCGATGATCTGACAATGCGGTTGATCCCGGAGATCACGGCAAAAACCGAAGGCCTCATCGAGTGGGCTTGGCGAGGAAAAAATCTTATGGTTCGTGACGATCCGCACGACCGCCGCTAATGCAGTTGGTGCTATTCCGAACGCCGCCTCGCCTTCAACGACGGTGTTGAGCCACCGTCGACAGAGGGGATGATGGGGCATATCCGAGCGAAAGGCATAAATTAGGATATTGACGTCCGGCAGGAACATCAGGAGCGCGACAGCAAATCGATGTCTGCAATCTCTTCGAGCGAAGAAATATCGGTGAGATCGATGCCCGGGAGAGTTCCGCCCTTGGCCTTGCTAGTGCGTGGCAGGCGCCGCTTCGGTCTGGTCCGCTCCTGCTTGCTCGCAACAACCCGCCGCAAGCCGTCTTCAATGAGCGCGGTTAGCGTGCGCCCCTCCTCCGCGGCTCTTCGCTTGGCGCGTGCCAAAAGGTCAGGGGGCAACCGGACGGTCGTTCGTTCTGTCACATGTCAAGACATACTGTATGTATGTCTATATGTCAAGCTTAGCTTTCGTCCTGATTGAGGATCACGAAATCCTTTCCCGTGCGCGTGTCGGGTTGCGCGGGGAGATCGGTCAGCACCAGTACCAAACCTTGATGCATGCGCTGTTTCATCGGCTCGATGACCGAAGGATCGCCGCTGACGCGCCTAATGACGGCTTCGTCGGAAGGCGAAAGCGGCGCGTTTGAAGCATTGGTGAAGCCAATCGCATGCCAGGCAAGACCCTGGCTTCCGTCATGGAGACCGCTGAGGATGAAGACATGCGAGCCCAGCGGCTGCGCCGGATCCTTGATAAAAGCCTTGCCCTGCGCGACCGTCTCGCCGTTCTCAAGGATGAGAATGGTCTGATCGGCGGAGCTTACGATGACGCTGGTTGCCTTGGCATCGACCGCCTCGGGATGCGGCACTTTCATCTGCTGAAGCTTGCTTTCGGCGTCGGCGAATTCATGCTCGGCATATTGCGACAGCACGAGGCCCGGATGCGTGACCTGGATCGGCTGCGAATGGGCGTTGGCGATGATCACCGGCGTCCCGACATGGGTGACGGTGAAGAGCAGCTTGGAGAATTCGAGCGGCAATCGCACGCAGCCATGCGAGGCAGGGTAGCCCGGCAATTGCCCGGCATGCAGCGCCACGCCCGACCAGGTCAGCCGA
>JAEUMG010000392.1 GCA_016793355.1 Hyphomicrobiales bacterium | reverse complement strand
TGGCTCTCGGGCGTTGCGTCCTATCATCTGGGCGTCGACGGCATCTCGATGCTGTTCGTCATCCTGACCACCTTCCTGATGCCGATCTGCATTCTGGCAAGCTGGCATGTCTCCACGCGCCTGCGCGAATACATGCTTGCCTTCCTGGTGCTCGAGACCCTGATGATTGGTGTCTTCGTCTCGCTCGATCTGGTGCTCTTCTATCTCTTCTTCGAGGGCGGCCTCATCCCGATGTTCCTCATCATCGGCGTGTGGGGCGGGCCGCGCCGCGTCTATGCGAGCTTCAAGTTCTTCCTCTACACGCTCCTCGGCAGCGTGCTGATGCTGTTGGCGATCATCGCCATGTATTGGCAGGCCGGCACGACCGATATCGCGGTGCTGCTCAAGACATCGGCTTTCCCCGCGGAGATGCAGACCTGGCTATGGCTCGCCTTCTTCGCCTCCTTCGCGGTCAAGATGCCGATGTGGCCGGTCCATACCTGGCTGCCGGACGCGCATGTGGAGGCCCCGACGGCAGGCTCGGTCATCCTGGCGGCGATCCTCCTGAAAATGGGCGGTTACGGCTTCCTGCGCTTCTCGCTGCCGATGTTCCCCAACGCCTCCGACCTGTTCGCGCCCTTGGTCTTCGCGCTGTCGATCGTCGCGATCATCTACACCTCATTGGTGGCGCTGGTGCAGGAGGACATGAAGAAGCTGATCGCCTATTCTTCCGTCGCCCATATGGGCTTCGTGACCATGGGCATCTTCACCTTTACGCGCCAGGGCATCGACGGGGCGCTTTTCCAGATGATCTCGCACGGCCTTGTCTCCGGCGCGCTCTTCCTCTGTGTCGGCGTCGTCTATGACCGCATGCATACCCGCGAGATCGCTGCCTATGGCGGCCTCGTCAATCGCATGCCGCTCTATGCCTTCACCTTCATGGTCTTCACCATGGCCAATGTCGGCTTGCCCGGCACCAGCGGCTTCGTCGGCGAATTCCTGACGCTGCTCGGTGCCTTCCAGAGCAATAGCTGGGTCGCTTTCCTGGCGACGACCGGCGTCATCCTCTCGGCGGCCTACGCGCTCTATCTCTATCGCCGCGTCGTGTTCGGAGATCTGCACAAGCATGCCTTGCGCGCCATCCAGGACATGACTCCGCGCGAATTGACGACGCTCGCGCCGCTCATCGTGCTGACCATTTATTTCGGTGTCTATCCGGCGCCGATCCTCGATGTCTTCGGGCCGAGCGTCGAAGGCCTCATGAAGACCGTGCAGGCGGCACTCGATGCCGCTGCCGCGGTCAAAGCCGCGGCATTGTAGGAGAGAGATGATGTGGCTGCTTGAGCAAGCCGACGCCGCTGCGGTTCTACCCGAGATCATCCTCGCGGTGATCGCCATGGTACTGCTCATGGTCGGCGTCTTCCGCAAGGGAGAAACGGCCAATTTCGTCAACCTTGCCTCGCTTTTCGGTCTCGCAGTGGTGGCCCTGCTTGTCATATTCGGCGGCAGCGGCAGGATGACAGCCTTCGGCGGTGCCTTCGTCGTCGATACTTTCGCGCGGGTGATGAAGGTCCTGATCCTGTTCGGCTCGGCCGCCGCGATCACGCTCTCCGTTCACTTCATGAAGGAGCAGAAGATCGAGAAGTTCGAGTATCCCATCCTTATCCTGCTGGCGACCGTCGGCATGATGATGATGGTTTCAGCCAACGACCTCATCTCGCTCTATATGGGCCTCGAACTGCAGTCCCTGGCGCTTTATGTCGTCGCCGCCATCGATCGCGACAATGCGCGTTCATCCGAAGCCGGTCTCAAATATTTCGTCCTCGGCGCGCTGTCGTCCGGCATGCTGCTTTACGGCGCCTCGCTGATCTACGGCTTCACCGGAGCAACCGGCTTTCCCGAGATCGCCGCGGCGACCGCGGCCGGCGCCGGAGGTCTTGGCGTTCTGTTCGGCATCGTCTTCGTCATCGCCGGTCTTGCCTTCAAGGTTTCGGCCGTTCCCTTCCACATGTGGACGCCGGATGTCTATGAAGGCTCGCCCACGCCGGTCACCGCCTTCTTCTCCGCCGCGCCCAAGGTTGCCGCCATGGCGCTCTTGGTGCGCACCGTGTTCGCGCCGTTTTCGGGGCTGGTCCCCGATTGGCAGCAGATCCTGGTCTTCGTCTCGATCGCATCGATGGTGCTCGGCGCCTTTGCCGCGATCGGCCAGACCAATATCAAGCGGCTGCTCGCCTATTCCTCGATCGGCAATATGGGCTACGCGCTCGTCGGACTGGCGGCCGGCACCCAGGAGGGCGTGCGCGGCGTCATCATCTACATGATGATCTACATGATCATGACGCTGGGCAGCTTCGCCTGCGTCATCGCCATGGCGAGGAAGGGCCGCCAGGTCGAGGAGATTTCCGATCTCGCCGGCCTCGCGCGCACCGACAAAATGCTCGCCTTTGTGCTTGCCATGCTGATGTTCTCGCTGGCCGGTATTCCGCCGCTCGCCGGCTTCTTTGCCAAGTACTTCGTCTTCCTCGCCGCCATCCAGGCGAACCTGGTGACGCTCGCCGTCATTGGCGTGGTCGCAAGCGTCGTCGGCGCCTATTACTACCTTCGGATCGTCAAGATCATGTATTTCGACGAGCCGGCGCCGGGCTTCGATCCGATGCACGGCGAAGTGCGCTTGATCGCCGTGCTCGCCGGCGCTTTCTCGCTTGTCTTCGTTCTGATTGCCCAGCCGTTGGTCAACCTTGCCGGGGCTGCCGCGGCTTCGCTCTTCTGATCGTCGCGTGCTGCCGGCGCTTCCTCCAGGCCACAGGCTCCTCGCGCTCGACGCGGTCGACTCGACCAATGACGAGGCGCAGCGGCTTGCCGCGACCGGCGAGCATGGCCCCTTGTGGATCTGGGCGCTCAGCCAGGAGCGGGGCAGGGGCCGTCATGGCCGATTCTGGGTTTCCCCGCCCGGCAATCTCTACGTGACGCATATGTTTCCCCTCGCTGCACCGCCCGCGGTCGCGGCGCAGGTCGGCTTTGTCGCGGCTTTGGCGGTGCGTGATTTCGCGCTGGCCGCGCTCGGCGAGAAATTTTCCGATTCGATTGCTCTCAAATGGCCGAACGATGTCCTGATCGACGGAGCGAAATTCTCCGGTATCCTGGCAGAGACGGCGACGGCGACAACCTCCGGCACACTGACCATCCTGCTTGGCTGCGGCATCAATCTGGTCGATGCGCCTGCGGAAACCCCCTATCCGGTGACGGCCCTGTCGCGCCTTGGAGCCGAGATTGAGCCGGCTGCCGCGCTTGAGAGTTTCGCAGGTTCTTTCCAGCAATGGTTCGAAGTCTGGGACAATGGCGCACGCTTCGACAGGATCCGCGCCGCCTGGCTTTCGCATGCAATGGGTCTTGGCAGTCCCGTTCGTGGCGAGAATGGCGTTGAAGGCAGCTTCACCGGCCTCGCCGCGAACGGCGCCATGATCGTTACGCTCGCATCCGGCGAGGAGCGCGTCCTGCATTCGGGCGAGATACGCTTCGCGCCCGGTGCTGGATCGGCGGCATGATGGCGAAGAAGAGACAAAGCCCCGGTCGCGATCTCGTGCTCCTGCCTTTGGGCGGAGCCGGCGAGATCGGCATGAATTGCTATCTCTACGGCCTGGGCCATCTCGATCATCGCGAATGGCTGATGGTCGATCTTGGCGTGAAGTTCGGCGAGGAGAGCGAACCGGGCATCGATGTCGTCCTCCCCGATCTGGTGTTCGCCGAGTCCGAGCGGCGCAATCTCGTGGGCATTGTTCTCACCCATGCGCATGAGGACCATTTGGGCGCCGTGGCCTGGCTCTGGCCGAGACTGCGCGTGCCGGTCTATTGCACGCCCTTCAGTGCGGGCCTTCTCAAACGGAAGCTTGCGGAATTCGGTCTCGACGAAGAAGTGCCCATTATCGTCAAGCCATTGGGCAGCCGCTTCTCGGTCGGCAATTTCGATGTCGAGTTCATCGCCGTAACCCACTCTATACCCGAACCCGGCGCGCTGGCCATCAGAACCCCGGAGGGCACCGTTCTCCATTCCGGCGACTGGAAGATCGACCGCACGCCGACTATTCCGCCCGATATCGATGAGAAGCGCTTGCGCGAGATCGGCGCGGAGGGGGTCGACGCCTTCGTCTGCGACTCGACGAATGTGTTGCGCGCCGGGCATTCACCGTCGGAGGCAGATGTCGCCCTGACGCTCGACAGGCTCGTCGCCGTCGCTACGCGCCGCGTTGCGATCACCACCTTCGCCTCGCATGTCGGGCGTATCGCTTCCGCCATCGCGGCGGCGCGCAAGGCCGGCCGCGAGATCGTGATTGCCGGTCGCGCCATGCGCAACACGATCGAGGTTGCGCGCGAATGCGGCTACCTGCGCCACGCCGGCACGTTTCTCGAAGAAGAAGCTTTCGGTTATCTGCCGCCCGAGAAGGTCATGCTCATCTGTACCGGCAGCCAGGGCGAGCCGCGTGCCGCGATTGCCCGCATCGGTGAGGATCAGCATCCCACGATCAGCCTCGACGATGGAGACTTGGTCATTTTCTCGTCAAAGACGATCCCCGGCAATGAGAAGGCGGTCGCTGCCGTTCAGAACAATCTGGCACGACTTGGCGTGTCTGTTGTCACGTCCGACGAGGCGCTTGTTCATTCTTCGGGTCATCCGCGTCAGGAGGAGTTGCGCGCGCTTTATCAATGGTTGAAACCGCGCGCACTCGTGCCGATGCATGGCGAAGCCCGCCATCTTCACGCCCATGCCGCCTTTGCGAGGTCCTGCGGTATCTCCGAAGTCGTCATCGTCGAGAATGGCGCAATGGTGCGGCTCGCCCCGGGTCCCGCGCAAGCTGTCGACGAAGCTCCAGCGGGTCGTTTGCATGTCGATGGCCGGCTTATCGTTCCGGTCGATGACGGTCCGGCCAAGCGCCGCCGCAAGCTGTCCTTTGTGGGCCTTGTCGGCGTTTCGGTCGTTCTTGACGGCAAGCATCAACTGGTCCGCGACCCGCTGATCGTTCTCGATGGCCTTCCCGGCGAAACCCGTGACGGGACCCCGATGGCGGAATTGATCCTGGAGGCGGTGGAGGACGCGTTTGAGTCCATCCCGCGCCCGCGCCGTAAGGACGACGACAACGTCAAGGAAGCACTGCGCACGGCCGTCCGGCGCGCCGCCGACGCGGCCTGGGGCAAGAAACCGATCTGCCACGTGATGGTCCACCGGCTCTAGCCGGTCGGCCGGTTTCTCCATGCTATAATCTAGCGAATCATGAGCAAGCATTCCCCGCCGCCGCAATCCCCCAGGGACGTCGAGCCGATCAACCTCAAGGAGGCGCTCGAAGAGCGCTATCTGGCCTATGCGCTGTCGACAATCATGCACCGGGCACTGCCCGATGTGCGCGATGGCCTGAAGCCTGTCCATCGCCGGCTCCTCTATGTGATGTCGCAATTGCGGCTCGATCCCGGCGCCGCCTTCAAGAAGTCGGCAAAGATCGTCGGCGACGTCATGGGCTCCTATCACCCGCATGGCGATCAGGCGATCTACGATGCTTTGGTGCGCCTCGCACAGGATTTCTCGTCGCGCTACCCGCTGGTCGAAGGTCAGGGCAATTTCGGCAATATCGACGGCGACTCGCCGGCGGCCTATCGCTACACCGAAGCGCGCCTGACCGAAGTCGCGCGCTTGCTCCTCGATGGTCTCAATGAGGATACCGTCGATTTTCGCGCCAATTACGACGGTACGCTGCAGGAACCCGTAGTCCTCCCGGCGGCGTTCCCGAATCTGTTGGCCAATGGCGCCTCGGGCATTGCGGTGGGCATGGCCACGTCCATTCCGCCGCACAATGTCGCCGAACTCTGCGACGCGGCGCTTCACCTCATCAAGGCACCGAACGCGACGATCGAGAAGATCGTCCAGTTCGTCCCCGGTCCCGATTTCCCGACGGGGGGTGTCATCGTGGACAGCCGGGCGGATGTACTTGCCGCATATAAGACGGGGAAGGGCACTTTCCGGGTACGCGCCCGCTGGTCTGTCGAGGAATTGCCGCGCGGCGCCTGGCAGGTCGTCGTCACCGAAATTCCATACCTGGTTCAGAAGGGACGTTTGCTCGAAAGATTGGGCGACCTCATTGCCGCCAAGAAACTGCCGCTGATCGGCGACCTGCGCGATGAATCGGCTGAAGACGTCCGCCTCGTCATCGAGCCGAAGACGCGGAATCTCGAACCGGCCTTGATGATGGAATCTCTGTTTCGTGTCTGCGAACTCGAGACGCGCATTCCATTGAACATGAATGTCCTGTCGCACGGCAAGGTACCGGTGGTCCTTTCCTTGCGCGACGCACTGCGCGAATGGCTCGACCACCGCAAGGAAGTCCTGGTTCGCCGCAGTAATTTCAGGCTTGGCGAGATCGCACGGCGCCTCGAAATCTTGGGCGGTTATCTCATCGCCTATCTCAATATCGACGAGGTGATCAAAATCATCCGCGAGCAGGACGAGCCCAAGCCTGCTTTGATGAAGCGCTTCAAGCTCACCGACACACAGGCCGAGGCGATTCTCAACATGCGTTTGCGCTCGCTGCGCAAGCTCGAGGAATTCGAAATTCGCAGCGAGAACGACGCGCTCAAGAAGGAGCAGGGCGGCCTGACCCAGCTCTTGGCGTCGGATACCCAGCAGTGGGAGAAGATCTCCGGCGAAATTCGTGAGCTGAAGGAGAAGTTTGGCAAGAAGACCGAACTTGGTCGCCGGCGGACCGATTTTGCGGAAGCGCCGGAGCTGGACGTCGAACTCGAACAGGCAACTGTCGAGCGCGAGCCGATCACGATCGTCTGTTCCGAGAAGGGTTGGATCAGGGCTCTGAAAGGCCATCTCGAGGATGCCTCGGCGCTGACCTACAAGGACGGCGACCAGGGCAAGTTCGTCCTGAGGGCGGAGACGACCGATCGCATTATGGTCTTCGCGTCTTCGGGCCGTTTCTTCACGCTCGAAGCCGGAAAGCTGCCGGGCGGCCGCGGTCACGGCGAGCCGGTGCGCTTGATGGCCGATATGGAGGCGTCGGACGCGATCGTCGCTGTCTTTACCCATGTTGCCGGCCGGAAGCTCCTGGTGGCC
This sequence comes from Hyphomicrobiales bacterium, assembly GCA_016793355.1. Lineage (GTDB taxonomy): Bacteria > Pseudomonadota > Alphaproteobacteria > Rhizobiales > Aestuariivirgaceae > JAEUMG01. The sequence goes on along the minus strand of JAEUMG010000392.1, from coordinate 7,200 downwards.
TCAAGCGATGGCTACGGCTTCATTGTTGCCGAGGACGAGTGCCTGGCCAACACCCGCAAGGGAAAGCTGGTGCTGAACGTCAAGCCGCCCGCCGAAGCTCAGCTTTGTGTTGCCGTTCCGTCGGGTGCCGACCATATCGCGACGGTCGGCGACAACCGGAAGATGTTGATCTTCAAGCTGTCGGAACTTCCCGAGATGACCCGGGGTAAGGGTGTTCGCCTGCAGAAGTTCAAGGATGGCGGTCTTTCGGATGCCCGGGCCTTCACCTTGAAAGACGGGCTTTCGTGGGTCGATTCATCGGGTAGAACCTGGACGGTGGACGCCTTGAAGGACTGGCTCGGCGAACGTGCCCAGGCGGGGCGCCTGCCGCCCAAGGGGTTCCCGCGCAACAATCGCTTTGGCTGATAGTCCAGGGGATCCTGGCCACCGCCTTGCGAGAGTTAACGGAAAATTTCCGCCCTCGGGGTGAATTGTTACGCATTCGGAGCCCTCAATTGCATCCTTTCTTTACGTAATGCAGGGCGCGGCGACGGACCTTGATGATGCAGGGACAGGCATCCACCGGAGAGCGCTTAGTGGAAGACAAGGTCTACTGGATTGCCCGTGGCGAGTTGACCTCTCCGCCCGAGTCCAGCCTGTCGGCGTCTGCTCTGGAGAAGGAGCTGATCCATCGCCAGGGCTTCATCAAAGTCACGCACAATGCTGATGGCACCACCATCAAGTGGGACCTTTTCGCGTCGAACTGGGCGTCGATGTACTTCGCCCTGGACTGGATCAGCACCCTGACCGGGCCCTATCGGTTACTCTACTTTCTCGCGGGATGGTTCGAGGAAGTCTACGACACCGCGCATCTTGCCCGTGAACGGATGGATGTCATTTTGGGGAAGAGCGATCTTCGCCTCTCACGCCGCACCTTCGTCCAGGAAGCGGATCCGAAGCGTGACGATATTCCGCCGATGCTGAAACATGCGCTCGTCGACCGGGTGATTGAACCCGACTATGCTGTCGACTGCATCTACGACTCGACGACGGGCAAGTTCCAGGTCGAGCGCGTTGGCTCCAAATCAACAATCGCGCGCCTTTGGGGAATGAGCCCCGTCTCATATCCCTGCCTGACGGGGCATTCCTACGACCAGATGGTGAGCCGCGCCTACCCCAAGGTACTCAAGACAGGCCAAGCCCATTATGACCATGTCTACGCGGCGATGACGGCTCCCGACGGTAATGTCGTCTGGATTCCCTACCAGCGCGTGGTCCTGCCCAAGCGCTTCGCGCACGGCAAGCGCGGCGTTTCAGTCGTCACGGAACAGACGAAGGTTGATATAGCGCTTCTGTAGCGGTCATGTCGGCAATCAGGTGTTCGAGCTGACCTTGATCGGCGAGCCCGACCCATTCGACAGTTTCTGCGCCGTTGGGTTCCCATTCCCAGCTGAAGAAACCGCGCTCGAGATGCCCATAGCCCATGCGCACCATATGGCCGCGGGTCGCCATGCTCTCGCTGACCAGCGACCAGAGGCCGCTCGGCAGCCATTTGAGATAGGCGAGCAGCATCCCGGCGCGCGGGAAGATGTCGAAACAGTGCCGGTTCCGGTGGTGGCGATCGATCCACAATTCACCGTGATAGACAAGCTTGCCGCTCATCATGTGCGCGCGCGTATTGAACGGCGGATCGACCCGGCGCGGCAGAACCAACTCCTTGCGCTTCAGATAAAGTCCCGCCATCCAGCCCAATGCCCATTCGGCAAGATTGGGATGGACGATATCGAGCCGGAACGCCTGAAGCGCAACGATGCGGCCCGAGGCAAGCCGGGCCGAATGCCAGAACGCGCGATCGTCGTCGAGAAGACTGATCTCGGGATCGAACATGGGCGACACCTGGTCGCCGCGCGTTTCATGCCTCACATGCCTGAGTTCCTCGAAATCGGACGAGATCTCGAATTCGAGCCCATTCTCCTTTGCCTGCTCGAGCAGATGCGCAATCGCTTTGACTGCGGATAACGGGTCCGCAAGTGCGTGTGGCATGTGTGTTTCCCCCCGGTGGGACGGAGCGAAACGCACCTTTCGCCGGGGAGCAAGCGCCGGCTTGATGTTTGGTATATCGGCAAAGGCAGTCGGGACAGGAACCTTGTTCATGCTGGTGCCGCAGTTTTGTGTGTCGCCGTCCGCTGCACATTAGCCCATTGTAGTTAACAGATTTGAGGAGTTATCGCACCCCCGAAACGAACAGTTCTTCCTCCGAAACCTGCTTGCTGCTGAGATATCGCCACACGCCGTGGACGAAGAGCGTTGTGAATACGATGGCGCCGCCGATCAGTGCCTGGGTGGTCGGAATCTCGTCGAAGATAAGCCAGACCCAGACGGGTGTCAGGACCACGTCCAGCAGAAAGAACATGGCGACCTCGGGAGCCGGCAGGTAGCGCGGGCCCAAGGCGATCAACCCTGAGGCGAGTGGAATGACCAGCAATCCGTTGAGCGCCAGCCACCCCCACCCCTCGGGTGCTAGGCCGCTAGGCTGCGCGCCCCAGAACAGCGCAATGCCGGCGGAGACGAGGCTGCCCACGGCCAGGCTGGTAACGACATTTTTCCCCGTCTTGCGGATGACGGTGAGCGCGATCGCCGTGCACAGCGCGACGCCCACCGCCAGGAGGTCTCCGACATAAGTGCCGGTCGAGAGGCCGCCCCACACGATGATGCACACGCCGAAGACGGATGTGACCACGGCGACCCAGGTCCAGCGATGCACCCTCTCCGACAGGAAAATCCACGCCAGGATCGCGCAGAAGATGGGGTTGAGCGCGAGGATGAAGACGAGATTGGCGGCCGTTGTTTTGGTGACGGCGCTCAGGAACATGATGTTCGCAAGCGTATTGGTGATCGCAACGATGATTCCGGCCCAACCGTTAATGAAGGGAAGACGGGCGCCGTTGATGCGCCTGAAAGCGAGCCAGAAGATAACGATGGCCAGCGCCAGAAAAATGCCGCGCACGAAGATGAGCGTCCACTGGTCGGTCATCGCCAGGCGGGCGAGGGGGACGTCGAAGGTGAAGAGCGTCCCGCCGATTGCGGTCAGGATAAGGCCTTTGCGATGGTCCGAAGCGGTCATGTTCACCGTCGCATCAGTCATTCGCTCTGCCATGTGTGAATTGGGGAAGGTGACTAGAACTGCCGTCCGCGCGCCGCGAATAAGCACCCTCTTGACATAAAGTCAACTCCCGCCGGCGACGCGCAAACCATTGGATCATAGGACGAATTCTGATTGGCGTCAGGATGTTGTGACTGTCCAGCCGTCTGGCGTGAGTCGTTCCTGCGGGCGGAACTTGGCTTTGTAGCTCATCTTCGGCGACCCATCGACCCAATAGCCCAAATAAAGATAGGGTAGCCCGAAACGCTGCGCCCTCTGGATGTGGTCGAGAATCATGAATGTCCCTAGCCCGCGCGAGGCAAGTTCTGGCTCGTAGAAGCTGTAGATCATCGAAAGTCCGTCATCGAGACGGTCTGTCAGCACCGCTGCGACCAATGGTCCGCGCCCGCCGGTGGGCGAGGCCAGGCGATACTCGACGATGCGGCTGTTGACGAAGCTGTCGTCGACCATCGCCGAGAAATCGAGCACCGTCATGTCGACCATCCCGCCGTCGCCATGGCGCGAATCAATATAGGCCCGGAACAGCGAATACTGCTCCGCGGTCGCCTTGGCCCGGATCGATTCGCCGGTGATATCGCGATTGCGCAGGAGGGTGCGTTTGAAGGCGCGGGTCCAGATGAAGGAATCGACCCGCACCCGCACCGACACGCAAGACGTGCAGCCGTCGCAAGCCGGCCGGTAGGCGATGTTCTGGCTGCGCCGGAAGCCGCCCTGTGACAATTGGCTGTTGAGCTGTGCGGCATCATGGCCGATCAGATGGGTGAAGATCTTGCGCTCCACCCGGCCGGGCAAATAGGGGCAGGGTGCCGGCGCCGTGATGAAGAATTGCGGGAAATTTCGCCGTTCGATACTCAAGGTTCGGGCTGCTCCGGATTCACGCCGCCGCAACGATAATTGCGCCTGCGGAGCCGCTGTTCAACCCCCTTGTCAGCGGCTTCCCAGTGTTTCTTTGCCGCCCGGCGCATCCAGCACGCGCGCCGTAAACCCGTCACTTTCGATTGATTCCACGATTTCTTCGGCGTGGCGGCCGTCGCGCGTTTCGATCATGATTTCAAGCTCGGCGCCCTTGGCCGGCACATCGAGGAACATGCGCCGGTGTGAAACCTCGAGGATGTTGGCACCGAGTTGGCCGAGGCGGCTCGCGATGCGTCCGAGCACGCCCGGACGGTCATCGATCTGGATGCGCAGGTTGACGATCCGGTGCTCGCGTTCCAGTTCGCGATAGATCACCGAGGCAAGTATGCGCGGATCGATGTTGCCGCCGCACAACACGAGACCGACTTTGCGCCCGCGGAAATGTGCAGGGTCGGCAAGGACGGCAGCGAGCCCCGCCGCGCCCGCGCCTTCGGCAAGCGTTTTCTGGTGGCTCAGATAAGCCATCACCGCGCGCTCGATATCGGACTCGCCGACCAGCCGAACGTCGTCGACATATTGCTTGCAGATGGCGATCGTCCGCTCGGTGACGTTCTTGACCGCGATGCCCTCGGCAAGCGTGCTGCCGCCGCAGCGCGCCGGCTGTCCGCGCAAGGCATGATACATGGAGGGGTAGAGTTTGACCTCGACCCCCATCATCTCGATCTGCGGTCTGATGTGCTTGGCCGCGATCGCAATGCCGGAAATGACCCCGCCGCCGCCGATCGGCACGACAATGCAGTCGAGGCCCGGCTCGTCTTCCAGCATCTCGATGCCGATGGTGCCTTGCCCGGCGATGATGCGGTCGTCGTCATAGGGATGGATCAGGATGTAGCCCTTTTCCTTCACCATGGCCTCGGCGGTCACCTGGCTATCGGCCAATGTCTCGCCCGACAGCACGACTTGCGCGCCATGCGAGCGGGTCCGCTCGACCTTGGTCGACGGTGTCGTCTCCGGCATGACGATGACCGCCGGGATGCCGAGCTTGCGCGCGTGATAGGCGACCGCCTGTGCGTGATTTCCGGCCGACATGGCGATCACGCCGCGCGTGCGTTCCGCCTCGGTCAGGTAGGACATCTTATTGAAGGCGCCGCGGTCCTTGAACGAATTGGTGACCTGCAGGTTCTCGAACTTGACATAGACGTCCGCGCCGGTGATTTCGGAAAGCTTATGGGAATGGAGCAGGGGCGTGCGCACCACATTCCCCGCCAGCCGGCTCCGCGCGGTTTCGATATCCTTGTAGGCGATTGGCATGTGAGCCATGTCCTCAAGCGGTTTGTCTTCGATCCCGCTTTCTAATAGTTACAGGTCTTCGGCAAACGCACAAATCGCCGTTCCAGCGCCTTCCCGCGACATGGTTCGGCCTCACAGCAAGGGAGTAGCGGCATGACACTTCGCGCGGCCTGGATCGGCTTGGGCGTCATGGGGTTTCCGATGGCGGGCCATTTGGCGACTCGCGGCGGTCTCGCGGTTACTGTCTATAACCGTAACCCCGAAAAGGCCTCGCGCTGGACCGAGCGCTTTCCGGGAAAATCGGCCCCGACGCCGGCAGCGGCCGCCAGGGATGCCGACCTCGTCTTTGCCTGCGTCGGCAATGACGACGATGTGCGGCAAGTGACCACCGGCGCCGACGGGGCCTTCGCCGCCATGAAAAAAGGCGCCGTCTTCGTCGACCATACCACCGCATCCGCAAAGGTCGCGCGCGAATTGCACGGCATTGCTAAAGCTCAAGGCCTGGGCTTCATCGATGCGCCCGTATCCGGCGGGCAGGCCGGCGCCGAGAATGGTGTGCTGACCGTCATGTGCGGCGGCGATGAGCTTGACTATGCCAAGGCCGAACCGGCCATCGTCCATTTCTCGCGCATGCGCAAACTGCTGGGACCCGCCGGATCGGGTCAGCTCGCCAAGATGTGCAACCAGATCGCCATCGCCGGCCTCGTGCAGGGGCTCGCCGAAGCCGTTCACTTCGGCATGAAGGCCGGTCTCGACATGGAAGCTGTCGTTGATGTGATCTCCAAGGGTGCGGCCGGCTCCTGGCAGATGGAGAACCGCCACAAGACCATGATCCGCAACGAGTTCAATTTCGGTTTTGCCGTAGACTGGATGCGCAAGGATCTGGGCATTTGCCTGGACCAGGCAAAGCAGACCGGTGCGCATCTTCCGGTAACCGCGCTGGTCGATCAGTTCTACGGCCAGGTCCAGTCCATGGGCGGCAGTCGCTGGGATACGTCGAGCCTGATCGCACTCCTCCAGAGATGAGTGACGCCGGCTGGCTGTTTTTTCTGGTCGCCATCCCGGCCGCGATGCTGGTGGGTTTCTCCAAGGGAGGCCTGCCGGTGGTCGGCATGCTTGGCGTGCCCGTCCTTTCGCTCGTCACCTCGCCTGTGCGTGCAGCCGCGCTCTTGCTGCCGATCTATGTCGTCACCGATATGTTCGGCCTTTGGGCTTACCGTCGGGAGTTCGATCGCCGCAATCTGGCGATCCTCATTCCGGCGGCAACCGTCGGTGTCGGCATCGGCTGGGCGACAGCCTTCATCGTATCCGAAAGGCTGGTCACGCTTATCGTCGGCATCATCGGCCTTTCTTTCTGCCTCAATTACTGGCTGGCGAGCCGCCGCAACAATGCACCGCGCCCCGCCGATCTCCCGCGCGGCCTCTTCTGGGGAACGGTGTCCGGCTTCACAAGTTTCGTCAGCCATGCCGGTGCGCCGCCATACCAGATGTATGTCATCCCGCAGCGGCTGGAGAAGATGGTCTATTCGGGCACCACCACTATTCTCTTTGCCGCCGTAAATGCGGTGAAGCTCGTGCCTTATTGGGCACTCGGACAACTGTCGCTGGACAATCTCGAACTTGCCGCGTGGCTGCTGCCAGGCGCGATCGCCGCGACCTTCGCCGGTGTCTGGCTGGTGCGGATCATCCCGCAAGTCTTGTTCTATCGGCTGGTATTGATTGCGCTGTTTCTGATCTCGCTCAAGCTTGTCGCCGACGCTGCCATAGCGGGTTGAACAGGGCAGCGGACTTATCAGCGCGCAGCCAAACACGGATCGAGGCGACCTTGCGGATAACTTATGCCTTGCTGGCGGTGACAATCAGCACCGGCAAATCGAAAATGATCTGGTCGTCCTGCTGTGTGTAAGGCTTGA
>JAEUMG010000388.1 GCA_016793355.1 Hyphomicrobiales bacterium | reverse complement strand
CGGATTCGAAGGCCAGGTCCGGCCGCGCTCAGGCCTTGCGGCGAAGCACGGCGTCACCGTGCTCAATGCGCCGGGTACGATCGATTCCGACTATCGCGGCGAAGTGAAAGTCATTCTCGTCAATTTCGGCGATCAGCCGTTCCGCATCGCGCGCGGCGACCGCATCGCCCAATTGGTTGTGGCACCGGTAACGCGCATCGAAATCGCCGAGGCCGAAAGCCTCGATGGAACGGCGCGTGGCGAGGGCGGTTTCGGCTCATCGGGAGTTCGCTGATGGTACTCACGGATGAAGAACTCGAACGCTATGCCCGCCACATCGTGCTGCATGAAGTGGGCGGGCCGGGCCAGAGCAAGCTCAAGAATGCGAAGGTGCTGGTCGGCGGCGCGGGCGGTCTCGGCGCGCCGGCGATCCTCTATCTTGCGGCGGCCGGCGTCGGCACGATCGGCATTGTCGACAATGACACCGTCTCCCTGTCGAACCTGCAGCGCCAGGTCGTTCACACAACGGAGCGCGTCGGCGTTCTCAAGACCAAGAGCGCGGCCGAGACGGTTGCCGCCATCAACCCCAATGTGAAGGTAATCGAACACGCCGAAAGGCTCAATGCGGCGAATGCACTTCAGATTATCTCAGGCTACGACATTGTCGCAGACGGCTTCGACAATTTCCCGGCGCGCTTCCTGGTGAGCGATGCCTGTTATCTGGCGAAGAAAACGCTCGTCTCGGCGGCGGTCGGACAGTTCGACGGGCAGATTTCCACCTTCAAGCCGCATCTCAAGGCGGAGGACGGTACGCCCTATCCGAGCTATCGCTGTCTGCATCCCGAAATCCCGCCGCGCGACCTCCTGCCGGCCTGCGAAGAGGCAGGCATTCTTGGCGCCCTGCCCGGCGTCATGGGCTCGCTCCAGGCGATGGAAGTACTCAAGGAGATTCTCGGCATTGGCGAAAGCCTCGCGGGGCGGCTGTTGATGTATGACGCGCTCGCGGCACGGTTCTATTCAACGAAAATGCAATGGAATCCCGACAACCCGCTCAACGGCCGCAACGCGACGATCAAGGATCTGTCGCATTTTACTTGATACTCCATGGCCGCCCTTGAGGCGGCCATCCAGTGCATCAAGTTGCGGATTGGCGGTCAGAAGACTGGATGGGCGGGTCAAGCCCGCCCATGGAGAGTGTTTGCTTTGCGAAAGAGGTGTCTAATCCCCCTCTTCCATACCCTTCTTCAGATCTTCGGGGCGCGGGGCGGAGATGATGTTGTAGCCCGAATCGACAAAATGTATTTCGCCGGTGACGCCGCCCGACAGCGGCGACAGCAGGTAGACCGCCGCGCCGCCGATTTCCTCGAGCGTGACGGTGCGGCGCAAAGGCGAATGCCGCTTCTGGAAATTATACATGGCGCGGGCATCGCCGATCGCGGCACCGGCAATGGTGCGCATCGGCCCCGCCGAGATCGCATTCACACGAATGCCTTTCACGCCGTAATCGGCGGCGAGATAGCGCACGGAGGATTCGAGCGCCGCCTTGGCGACGCCCATGACATTGTAATTCGGCATGACCCGCATCGAGCCGCCATAGGTGAGGGTGAGCAAAGAGCCGCCATCCGGCATGAGATCGGCGGCACGCCGCGCAATCTCGGTGAAGGAGAAGCAGGAGATCACCATGGTGCGCACGAAATTGTCGCGCGTGGTATCGGCATACCGGCCCTTGAGCTCATTCTTGTCGGAAAAGGCGAGCGCATGGACGACGAAGTCGATGGTGCCCCATTCGGATTTGAGCCCGGCAAAGACCGCATCGACGGTTGAAATATCCTCGACATCGCAGGGCATGAGAATTTTCGACCCGACCGCGGTGGCCAGCGGCTTGACGCGCTTGCCGAAAGCCTCGCCTTGATAGGTGAAGGCGAGCTCCGCGCCATGGGCATGCAGGCGCTCCGCAATGCCCCAGGCAATCGAGTGGTCATTCGCCACGCCCATGATGAGGCCGCGGCGGCCCTGCATCAGACCCGACGACTTGAGATCAGCCGTGATAGCGCCGGAAAGCAAGTGTCGCATTGGTCCCACCAAAACCGAAGCTGTTGGAGATCACCAGATTGAGATCGGCATTGTCCTGGCGTTGGCGAATGATCGGAATATCGGCGAATTCCGGATCGAGTTCGTCGATATGGGCACTCTCGGCGATGAAGCCGTTCTTCATCATGAGAATGCAGTAGATCGCCTCCTGGGCACCGGTCGCACCGAGCGAATGGCCGGTCAGCGACTTGGTGGCGGAAATCGCGGGGATATCCTTGCCGAAGACCTCCCTGATCGCCTCGATCTCCTTCTTGTCGCCGATCGGCGTCGAGGTCGCGTGCGGGTTGATATAATCGACCTTGTCCTTGATGCCTTCGAGCGCCATGCGCATGCAGCGCGCAGCGCCTTCGCCCGACGGCTGAACCATGTCGTAGCCATCCGACGTCGCACCATAGCCGACAATTTCGGCATAGATCTTGGCGCCGCGCGCCTTGGCGTGTTCAAGCTCTTCGAGCACCAGCACGCCGGCGCCGCCGGCGATCACGAAGCCGTCGCGGTTCCTGTCATAGGCGCGCGATGCGCGTTCCGGCGTCTCGTTATACTTCGTCGACATCGCCCCCATGGCATCGAAGAGAACCGAGAGCGTCCAGTCGAGTTCCTCGCCGCCGCCGGCAAACATCACATCCTGCTTGCCCCACTGGATCATCTCGACCGCATTGCCGATGCAATGCGAAGAGGTCGCGCAAGCCGAGGATATCGAATAGTTCACGCCCCTGATGCCAAAGGGCGTGGCAAGCGTTGCCGAATTGGTGCTCGACATGGCGGCGGGCACGGCAAAGGGGCCGACTTTCCGCGGGCCCTTGTCGCGCGTTGCGTCGGCAGCCGCCACGATGGTGCGGGTGGAAGGTCCGCCCGAACCCATGATGATGCCGGTGCGATCGTTCTTGACCTCGTTTTCCTCGAGGCCGGAATCGGTGATCGCCTGTTGCATGGCGACGTAGTTCCACGCCGCGCCGTCACCCATGAAGCGGCGCACGCGGCGATCGACGGTCGCAAGATCGTAGGTGGGAGCACCGTGAACCTGGCAGCGGAAGCCCAGTTTCGCGTAGTCCTCGGCACGGACGATGCCGGATTTGGCTTCGCGCAGTGACGCGAGCACTTCCTGCGCATTGTTGCCAATGCTTGAGACAATACCAAGACCGGTGACGACGACACGGCGCATGCCCAGCTCCTCTTCAAGCCGCGGTGGGCGTGAACAAGCCGACCCTCAGGTCGGTCGCCTGATAGATCGGTGCGCCGTCGGCTTTCAGCAAGCCATCGGCGATCGCCAGATTGAGCTTGCGCAGAATGACGCGCTTCAGCGTCACCACATATTCGACTTTCTTGACGGTTGGTATGACCATGCCGGAAAACTTGACCTCGCCGACCCCCAGGGCGCGGCCCCTGCCCGGGGCGCCGAGCCAGCCGAGGAAGAAGCCGACAAGCTGCCAGAGCGCGTCGAGCCCCAGGCAGCCCGGCATGACCGGATCGCCCTGGAAATGGCAGGCAAAGAACCACAGATCGGGCTTCACATCGAGCTCGGCGACGATCTCGCCCTTGCCGTTTTCTCCGCCGCTATCGGAAATATGGGTGATGCGGTCGAACATGAGCATGGGCGGCAAGGGCAGTTGCGCGTTGCCGGGACCGAACAGTTCGCCGCGGGCGCAGGCCAGCAAGTCCTCGTAGAAAAACCTCGATTTCCGTTCCGCCATAGGCTGCTGCAATGCCGCTCTCCGGGATCGCCTCGCGACGATTTCATCTCATGGAACGGTCAGAACCAATCAGGGCCGCCCCGCCTCCCGCTTCCTAACACAACGTTTTTGTCCTTCAAAGCGGGTCTGACAATCGCGGCGCGTGGCCGCATCGGCGATGGTTGCCCTCATTGGCGTCGCTGCGCTATATTTCGCTACTAATAGGATAATCTGGAATTATCGATGTTGCCATTCTGCGATGCTCTCGACAAATTGCGCACGGCCGGGCTGCGGCCGACGCGCCAGCGCCTGTCCCTGACCCAGATTCTCTTCGGCCAGGGCAATCGTCACATCACGGCGGAAGAGCTCCATGCCGAGGCACAGGCCGCCAAGGCCGACGTATCGCTGGCAACCGTCTACAACACCCTCAATCAGTTCACCGAAGCCGGCCTCCTGCGCGAAGTGGCGATCGAGGGCGACCGGAGCTATTTCGACACCAACACGTCGAATCACTTCCATTATTACCTGGAAAGCGAAGGCCGGCTGCTCGACATCGAAGGCGACGATATTCAGGTGATCGGCCTGCCGCAGGCACCGGACGGAACCGAAATCGACCGCATTGACGTGATTGTGCGGCTGCGTGGCGGCAATGCGGGAAAACGGCCCGAAACAACCTGATTTTGGGCCGCGAAAGCGCGGCAACCGGGGGTGATCGTGGCGAAGTCCGATGAGATTGGCGGCGATCCCGGGCCCGACATAGCACGCAGTCTTGAGCGTCTGGGCCGCATCATGCGGGCCGCTGAGCATGATGGCGGGCTTAACCCGGCGCAATGGGAAGGCTTGCGCTATCTCGGCCGGGCAAACCGCTTTTCCAATTCGCCGGGCGCCCTGACGCGCTACCTCGGAGCCACCAAAGGCACGGTTTCGCAAACACTTAAGGCTCTGGAACGCAAAGGTTTTATTGCAAAATCCGCGCGTCCCGGCGTGCAGCGCTCGATCATTCTCACCTTGACCGCCAAGGGTGAAAAGGCCCTGGCCGGCGATCCATGGAACAGCCTTGCCACGATCGCCGAAGAACTGGGCGGAAAAACGCGCCGGAGGCTCGCCAAGGGCCTCCAGGAAGTGCTCAACGGCGCCCTGCGGAAGGGCGGCCTGCGGCGCTTCGGGAGCTGTCCGGACTGCCGTTTTTTCCGCGAAAAAGGGCGTCCGAATGACCCTTCCGAACCGCATTCATGCATGCTTTTCGATGCCGGTATGGCACCATCGGAACTGCACCGGATCTGTGTCGGCTACGAGCCGGCCTAGCGCGCTTTTTCGGCGAGATGAACGAGTTCGAGGCGCAGTGCAACCGCTTCGAAGCATGGCTTTTCGAACTCCAGACGCCTGAGAGCCCCGTCTTTTTCCAGATCCGCGCCATCGGGATCGAGGGCCGCGATCGACCAATCGCCATCGTCAGCACTCAGCAAGTTGACGGCATAATCGCT
>JAEUMG010000363.1 GCA_016793355.1 Hyphomicrobiales bacterium | reverse complement strand
AATACGAGACGCAAAATCGCATCGTCGAAATAGAGGCTGATCGTCTCGCGGTAGTCCGCAAGCGCCGGCACGGCGAGATGAACCATGTTCCATAAGGCCTTTCCACCGGGCAGTCTCACCGTTCCGAGCCCGCCATCCCCGTTGGCGAAAATCTCCGCACCGACGATTTCCCCATCGCGGAGGCCGAGCCTGTCAAGCAGGCCGTGGACCGCATTGACGTCATGGACAAGACTTGAGCAATAAGCCGTGCAGAATCCGCGGAAGGCCAAGTCGTCGAGCCGGCCCGGCACCGCGCGTGCAACCTGCTCTGCCTGCTTGCGACGACCGTCCTCAACGATGCTCTGCGCGACATCCGCCTCGCGGCGGAATGCGTGGTGGCGCACGAAGGGCCAGGCATCGGGATCGTTCACTTCAACCGAAATGTAGCGTAGCTCCCCGGCGGTTCCGGGCATGAGCTTAAGCGCCGCCTCATAATGCGGGTCGAAGCGTTTCATGTAGCCGACTTGCACGACACGTTCTGCGCGATCGCGTGCCGCGATGATCTGGTCGATGTCGGCCGGGGCATAGCACAAGGGCTTTTCGCAGAAGACATGGAGGCCGCGATCGAGTGCGGCCATCACCTGCTCGTGATGGAGCGGATCGGGCGAAGCGATGAGCACGGCGTCGAGCGGCGTAGCGAGGAGCTGATCGGGTCGCTCGAGGACAGGCACCATGAAGTATTCATGCACGAACTTACGCGCGGTAGCGGAAGGATCGCACACGGCCCTGATGTCGAACTTGTCGCGCAGACGCAGGAGGTTGGGGATGTGCTCGATCTGGGCGATCATCCCCGCTCCGATGACACCGATCCTGAGACGCGACATGGGGCCCCTTTGCTCGTACCCAAGCTGTTTGACTCGCCGATTGAAACAGATATTCTAACCATCGTGCGTTTGAAATAAAAATGCCAGTCCGCCTGGCCGAGTACGGCGAAGGGTCGACAATAGCACGCACCCAGGGAGAGAAACATGCGCGTGATTCAGAAATTCCTGTTAAGTTTTATAGTGTTAGCGGGGTTAACGGCCATGACTTCGGCCGAAACACGGGTGGTCTTCGTGACCCATGGCCAGGGCGGCGACCCCTATTGGTCGGTCGTCAAGAATGGCATGGACGATGCCGCAAAGACGCTTGGCGTGAAGGCCGAATACCTCGCGCCCGAAAGCTTCGACATGGCGAAAATGGCCCAAATGATCGATGCCGCAGCGGCATCCAAACCCGACGGTCTTGTTGTTTCGATCGCCGATCCCGCTGCCCTCTCCGGCCCGGTGAAGAACGCGGTGGCGGCCGGCATTCCGGTGATCGTGATCGATTCAGGCGGCTCCGAACTCACCCGCGAACTGGGCGGGCTGCTTTATTTCGGCCAGAATGAATTCGAAGCCGGCATGATGGCGGGTGAGCGCATGAAGAAGGAAGGCATCACCAAAGCCGTCTGCGCCAATCACGAGGTCGGCAATATCAGCCTGGACGACCGTTGTGCCGGCTTCGCCAAGGGATTGGGCGTCGACGTGCCGGTCATCAACGGCGTGATGGACCCGACCGAGATGAAGAACCGGATCATCGCCTATCTCACCACCAATCCGGATACGCAGTTCCTTTTGACCGTCGGCATCGGTGGCGCCGAACCGGGCTTAATGGCGATCGATGAACTCGGTCTCACCGGAAAGGTCAGGATCGGCACTTTCGATCTGTCGCCGACCATCCTGCAGGCAACCGCCGACGGCAAGATGGAATGGGGCATCGATGCTCAACAATATCTGATGGGCTATATTCCGGTTGTGATGTTCGACCTCATGGCCAAGTACAAGCTCGCTCCGATCGCGGATTACCCGACCGGTCCCGGCTTCGTCACCAAGAATGAGGCGGCCGCCGTTATCGACCTCGCCAAGCAGGGCAAGCGCTGACGTTGCGGGCGGCCGGTAAGTGCGCCGGCCGCCCAATATCATCATTCCATCAATCCAGCGCGATCGGGGCCGGATGTCTGTTGGCACTCATGACGAACGGGTGAGATCGGTCTCGGTTCTCTCCCGCTTGCTCGGCCGGCCGGAACTCGGCGCTGCTGCCGGTGCGCTGCTGGTTGTTGTTTTTTTCGCGCTGGTTGCCGGCGGCAGCGGGCTCTTCAGTGCGAAGGGCATCGTCAATTTTCTTGAAGTTTCGGCACAATTGGGGATTCTCGCGGCCGCCGTCTCGATGCTGATGATCGCCGGCGAGTTCGACCTGTCGATCGGGTCGATGATCGGATTTGCCGGAATCCTCATCGCAATTCCGACGATTGCCTGGGGTTGGCCGATCTGGGTGTCGATCCTTCTCGCCTTCGCCGTCTCGATGCTGGTCGGGTACCTCAATGGTCTGATCGTCGTAAAGACCGGCTTGCCCTCTTTCATCGTGACGCTTGGCAGCCTTTTCATGCTGCGCGGCCTTACATTGGGCATCACCCGCGTCATCACCGGCCGTACGCAGGCGTCCGGCATCCATGAATACTCCGCCCACGACTGGATCGCGCCCATCTTCGCGGGCCAGGTTTTCCAGGGGCCCATACGCTGGCTCGCCGAGATGGGATGGATCGACAAGCGTCCGAGCGATGGATTGCCCATCATTCAGGGCATACCCGTTTCGATCCTCTGGTGGATCGGGCTAACGATTGTCTTCACCTGGATTCTCATGCGCACCCGCTTCGGCAACTGGATTTTTGCAAGCGGGGGCGACGCCAATGCGGCGCGCAATGTCGGCGTGCCGGTAGCGCGGACCAAAATCATCCTTTTCATGATGACCGCCGCCTCCGCCGCACTCTTCGCCACCATCCAGGTGCTGGTGACCGGCTCCGCCGATACCTTGCGCGGCAATCTGAAGGAATTCGAGGCGATCATTGCGGTGGTGATCGGCGGAACATTGCTGACTGGCGGCTATGGATCCGCGGTGGGCGCCATGCTGGGCGCTTTCATCTTCGGCTTTGTCCAGATGGGCATTTTCTATACCGGTATCGATACCGACTGGTTCAAGCTGTTCATGGGGGCGATGATGGTGATTGCCGTTCTGTTCAACAGCTACGTCCGCAACCACGCGATGAAGAGCCGCTGATGCCGCCTCCTGCCGTCGAACTCAAGGATGTTAGCAAGTATTTCGGCAAGGTCATTGCCCTGAACAATGTTACTTTCGATTTGCGCAAGGGCGAGGTGCATTGCCTGTTGGGCGACAATGGTGCCGGCAAATCGACCCTGATCAAGATTCTCTCCGGCGTGCACGTGCCGGATTCGGGCGAAATTCTTCTCGAAGGCCGGGTGGTGCATTTCGGTTCGCCCAAGGAAACTCTCGATCGCGGCATTGCCACCGTCTATCAGGATCTGGCGCTCGTACCGCTGATGAGCGTGGCACGGAATTTCTTTCTCGGCCGCGAACCTCTGAAACGATGGGGGCCGTTCACGCAGTTCGACCTCGACTATGCCAATGCAACGGCCTATCGCGAACTCAACGGCATGGGCATCCAGTTGCGTGACGCCGAGCAGCCCGTAGGGACACTGTCGGGCGGCGAACGCCAGTGCCTTGCCATTGCGCGGGCCATTCATTTTGGCGCCAAAGTGCTGATCCTCGATGAGCCGACTTCTGCCTTGGGCGTTCATCAGGCATCAGTCGTATTGAAGCTCATCGCGCAAGCGCGCGCCCGCGGGATCGGCGTGATCTTTATTTCGCACAACGTGCATCACGCATATGCCGTCGGCGATCGCTTTACAATCCTCAAGCGTGGGCGAAGCATCGGCACCTATCCGAAGGGCGGCATAACCCGCAACGAACTTCTCAATCTCATGGCGGGCGGCAAGGAACTGGTCGATCTCGAAAAGGAATTGGCGGCATTGGGGCCCGCTTCGGCGGCATAACCATCTCTCAAAGCAGGAACGCACCACAATGGCGGTAAGACTCGGCATCAACCCAATCGGCTGGACCAATGACTGCATGCATTGGCTGGGCGGCAACATACCCCTCGACACGTGCCTGTCACAAGCCAAGGCGGCGGGCTTCTCGGGCGTTGAATTGGGACGGAAGTTTCCCCGCAGTGTTTCTGCCCTGCGTCCGATCCTTCGCAAGCACGGCCTGGCTCTCGTTTCGGGCTGGTACTCGGGAGAAATACTAACGCGCGACTGGAAAACCGAAATGAAGGCCATGAAGCCGCATTTCGATCTTCTCAAGGGACTCGGATGCGATGTTCTCGTCTATGCTGAAGCGGCCGGCAATATCATCAACGATGTTGGTGCCGGTGTCTCGACGCGCCCACGCATCGAAGGCAGTCAGAACTGGAAACGCTATTGCGGGGAAATATCCGCGCTTGCCGATGCGATGGCCGAGAAGGGTCTCCGCATGGCGGTCCATCATCATATGGGCACGGCGATCGAGAGTGCCGAAGACATCGACCGGCTGATGGGAGGCACGCGCGATACGGTGGGGCTTTTGCTTGACACCGGGCATCTGACATTTGCGGCCGGCGATCCGGTTCAGGTGGCGCGCAAACATATCGGTCGCATCAATCACGTTCACTGCAAGGATATCCGCGGTTATACGCTGGAAGCCTGCCGCCGGCGCGATGTCAGCTTCTCGCAAGCCGTGTTAAGCGGAATTTTTACTGTGCCTGGCGACGGCATTGTCGATTACGCGAGGTTTTTCGGGGTTCTTGCCAAGGGTGGCTACAAGGGCTGGATTGTCCAGGAGGCCGAGCAGGATCCCCGCTGTGCCGATCCGGAAATCTTCGCCGAGCTTGGCAACGCGGCCATTCGAAAGCTGTGCGCATCCGTTGGACTGAAGATCGCGGAGTAATGGCAGAATGGCCAGGAAGTCGTTCGGGATCGGTCTAATCGGCTCGGGCTTCATCGCGCGCTGCCATGTCTTCGGCTATCGCCAAATGCCTGTTGCATTTCCCGCCGTTAAGGGTGTGCCGCGCCTTGAGATCGTCAGCGACGTCACAACGGATTTGGCCGACCGCGCTGCGAGCCAATTCGGATTTGCGCGGTCGACCTCCGACTGGCGCAAGGTCGTTTCCGATCCGAAAGTTGATATCATCGATATCTGCGTGCCAAGCCAACTGCACCGCGAGATTGCATTGGCGGCAATCGCCGCGGGCAAGACAGTCTATTGCGAGAAGCCGGTCGGATTGTCGAGTGCGCAAGCCAAGGACATGGCGCTCGCCGCAGTGAAAGCCAAGATCAAGAGCATCGTGGGCTTTACCTATCTGCGCAATCCATTGCTGCGGCTTGCCAGCGAGATCGTTGCCGATGGCACGATCGGCGAAATCGTCAGCTTTGCCGGTATCCACAATGAAGATTACATGAGCGATCCGGACGCACCTTTTTCCTGGCGGTGCGATGCGAGCGTTGCCGGAAAGGCCGGTGCGCTTGGCGATCTTGGTTGCCACATCATCTCAATCGCCCGGGTGCTGGCCGGAGAGATCGTCGAGGTCAATTGCGATCTGCGCACCGTGTATCGGCAACGGAAACTGGCCGATGGCCGGCTGCGAGACGTCGAAAACGAGGATGAGGCGAGCGCGCTGATCCGCTTCGCGTCCGGTGCGCACGGCACTGTCTCTTCGAGCCGGATCGCGACCGGAGCCAAGATGCGGGTTGGCTTCGATCTTGTCGGCACCAGGGGGGCCTTGCGATTTGACGGGGAACGATTGGGTGAGTTGCAGCTTTACACGCGCGATGCCGATGGCGCGCGGTCGGGTTTCAGGACGATCTATGCCGCGCCGAGCCACCTTCCCGGCGGCGCGCTGTTGCCCGGGCCGGCACATGGCATCTCATTTAACGATCTTAAGACGATCGAAATTCGCGATCTCGTGGAACTGGCGCTTGGCGAAGCAAGTCCCGGCCCGGATCTGGCCGAGGCAGCGCGGATCGGCGCAATAGTCGACGCGATGCTCGAGTCGGGCGCCAGTCGGGGGTGGGCCACACCGCAATTTTAGAGGCGCGCGCGTATGTGGCCGCGCTGGACGATGTAGCCGATCAAGCGCCTTCATTCTGGCGGGGAGGGAGAGAAGCCGGGAATCAACCTCTTCCGTGTGGAACTGCGTGCTTAAGGGAAAAACCGAGCATGGGCGCACATCCTGGTCATCCTCCAGCGGACTCTCCAACTGCATTGCGGAGTGCCGAGCTTGCATTCGAGCGCCGGCGTCGAGCGCCCCGGTCGATAGCCTATCACCATGTGGCTGCGCGGCCGCGTGCCTCCGTGAAAACGTCCACGAGCTGATCGGGACGATCCTCCGCCAGCACCCGGGTCAAGGCGGCCGCCAGTTCGACATCTTTCCTTACCTTGGCCGCTGCCGATGAAGCCCGTTGGGTCGCGACGATGGCTTGCGGATTGCGTAGCGCGCCGGTTGATGCACGTTGATGAGGATGCCCGGCCGGTATAGCGGCACGACCTGGGTCGGCTGATGGATCAGATAGCCGAGGAACCGAAGCGCGAGGGCATAGGCACCCAGCACCGGCAATATCAATGGCTCGTCACGCTCCGGCTCCTCATCGGGGTGAGCAGTTCCACGAGCTCGCCGCTCTCGTGATACCGCCGTGCACGCGGCAGTTGTTGGAGGTCAGGCCAGCCGATGAAAGGCCCGATCAGTTTCATGGCGTCGGCCGACGCCGGGTCGAGGCGGTCGTCCAGGGCAACCGAACCGAATGAAACGCCGCGACATCAATGTCCTCAGTCACGGCATGGGCTTCTGGGACCTCGACACGTTGGAATCCGGGGTAGTAGCGAAACGCGTGGGTGCCGACCATGACCCTGCGGAGCCGGAAGGTCCCGGCCTTCGAGGGCGCGAGCAAAAGCTTCCCCGCCTGGGTGTCTGGCCGCGGCGGGTCACGCTTGCGGCACATCCGTGTGAGCGAACCGCGCTGTTTCTCGCGTCGCTTCAGCTCCTGGTTGATCTTCCGAGCAGGCTCGGCCATGACCGGAACTCCCACCGAAGCGGCAGGGACGATCCGGACAACCGTTTCGATCCACGCCCCCGCACGCAGGGGAATCGCATGTTCGGGACGGTAAGGTGTTGTCAAGCCTGGGGATAAGGATTCTGAAGGTGTCTTCTTGTGATTCGCCAGGAGGCACGGATGGAACGGTTTGCGGATTGCTTTTCGGAGGTGGAGGACCCGCGCGGGCCGAATGTGCTGCACGATCTGACCGAGGTGTTGTTCATCGCCCTTCTGGCGACGCTGTGCGGGGCGACGAACTGCTCGGATATGGCGCTTTTTGCGCGAACCAAGGAAGGATTGCTGCGCTCGGTCTTGGATCTCGACTTCGGGCCGCCGCGCCACGACACGTTCAGCCGGATCTTCCGGATGCTCGATCCCAAGGCCTTCGAGAAGGCTTTTCAGCGCTTCATGAAGGCGTTCGCGGCACACCTGAAGCTGCGGCGAAGCAAAGGCGTGATCGCCATCGACGGCAAGGCGTTGCGCTGCGCCTACGAGCGCGGCAAGAGCCACATGCCGGCGCTGATGGTGACGGCTTGGGGCGCTCGCGCCCGCATGGCTCTTGCCAATGTGCTGGCACAGGAAGGCGGCGAAGCTGCCGCCGCCCTTTCTCTCATCGAGATCTTGGCCCTCAGGGACTGCGTCGTGACGGCCGACGCGCTGCATTGCCGGCGCGACACGGCGCAAGCGATCATCGCGCGCAAGGGAAACTATGTTCTGGCGGTCAAAGACAACCAGCCCAAGCTCCTTCAGGCAGCCAAAACCGCGATTGGTGCCGCCCGCCGCAAGACCGGCAAGCGATCGAAAAAATGCCACGAACTCGCCCACGGCCGCAAGGAGAGCCGCATAGCCTTCGTGACCTCGGCCAAGGCGGTCGCGGCGGAATTGGAGTTCCCCGGTCTTCAAGCCTTTGCCATGATCAGGAGCCGGCGCGGCAAGGACAAAACGATCGAGCGCTATTACCTTCTCAGCCGTCATTATCCCCCCTCTCAACTGCTCGCCATGGTGCGCGAGCACTGGGGCATCGAGAACCGATTGCATTGGACGCT
>JAEUMG010000349.1 GCA_016793355.1 Hyphomicrobiales bacterium | reverse complement strand
GGTGATCAGCATGCGGTCGGTGCCCATCATGGCGAACCAGGTCGGGTCGATGATGAGGGCGGCGCTGACCGCCAGCCCGATGGCGATGAGGATATGGACATAGACATTGCGCATGGCGAAGGCCTCGGTCACGAGATTGGCGATCGCCGCCGGGATGAAGGTCATGACGACCGTGATCCACATCACGAAGAAGAACAGGACGGGGGCCGCGACCATCGCTATCGGCCCGAGCCCCAGCCAGTCCCACAAGGCGCTGTCGGGGACGAAAAGGCTGATGATGGCGAGCACACAAGGAAAAGCCGCCGAGCCCGCGGCGATGCCGGCGAAATAGCCGAGCACGACGAAGGCAATGCGCGTGGCGATGGCGGCGATCATGCGAAGTCCCGTCTTTCGATCCTCAGCGCATTGCCGCCCAAGGGCCCGAAGACTTTAGTGCGGCAGGTGAGCAGGATGATCTGGTGCGCCTGTGCGGCGATCTGCAAGGCGTCGAAGAGCTTCTCGATGCGGGTGTCGTCGGCATAGACGAGCGCATCGTCGAGAAATACCGGCGCCGGGCGGCCTGCCTCTGCGGCGAGCCGGGCAAAGGCAAGGCGCACCAATATGGCGATCTGCTCGCGGGTGCCGCCGCTCAGGCGCTCGAATTCCTCCTGGCGGCCATCGCGGCTCAGGCTTTCGGGGGTGAACTTCTCGCCGAAGACCACCTCCGCGCCCGGCAGTACCAGCGAGAGCAAGGGTTTCAATCCCTTGACCACCGGCTCGAAGAAGGCGGTGCGGGCTTCGGCGGCGCAGGCATCCAAAGTTTCGATCAGAAGCTTCAATTCGGCGACCTCGCGCTCAAGGCGCTGAATGCGCGCGGTCACCGCGACGAGATGTTCCTTGTTCTCGTCGAGCTTCTCGCCGGCGCCCGAATCGAAAATCTGGGTGAGCTGGCCTTGCGCATTGGCGATCGCCTTGCCGAGCTGTTCCTTCTCGCCGCGCGCATTTCGCTCGGCCTCGATGGCGCGCGTCTTGCGCACGACCAAGGCCTTCATCTCGTCTACGGATGGAACAAGTCCGGTCTTGGACTCGAAATCGGTTTGCGCCGCCGTCATTGCATCGCGCGTCTTTGTTGCTTCACCGTCCAATGCGGCAAGCACTCCGGCACGCTCGCCGCCCGGGGGCAAGCCGCCGGCGACTTCCAGCATGCGCTTGTGCAAATCGATACTGCGCACCTCCGCCGCCACCCTTGCCTTGTCGGCCTCGGCTTTGGCGGCCTGCGCCGCGTCGCGATCATGGGTGGCCCGATCGAGGGCCTGTTTCGCGGCGTTGAAGCGCTCCATGCCGTCCGCGAGCGTCATGGCGATCTGCGGCAATGGTTCCGCAACCTGCAATTCGAGCGCCATAACGGCATTCTGTAAGTGGTCAAGGCCCTTCTCGGCCAGTATCTTCAATTGATCCTGCGCGCTGCGTTCGGCTTCTTCGGCATCGCTTCGCTCTCGCGCGAGATGCCGCGCATCCTCCAGCGTGGCCGCACCCAGCGTGCGCAAGTTTCGCTGGTGAGCATCGAGCATGTCCTGTAGCTTTGTCGACTGCTCGCGCATGTTGGCGGCTTCGCCGGGGGACACGGTCATGCGGCCGATGCCCGCAATATGAAACTCCGTAGGCTGATGGATGATGACGGGCGTGTTTTCCATCAGAGGAACGGAGTTGGCCGCAACCTTTCCCTCCTGGCCGGCCTCATAGGCGACGCGTACCGACGGAGCTGCGGCTGCAAGGCCTGCTCGAAGAATTGCGATATTGCGATCTTCAGTCTCAAGCGCCTTGATGGCGGCGGGGGTCAGCTTGTTGCGTGATAGCGCGCCTCGCGCCGCGATAAGTTTGTCCTGCGCCTGCCGCGCCTGGCCGAGTCGATCTCGCAATGTCCCAAGTTCGGAATCGAGACGCTGCCTTGCCTCGCAGACGCGTATCTGCTCCAGCAGCTTCTCGGCCTCCTGCTGTTCGCGGCGTGCCTCGTCCAGGCGAAGCTGGGCCTCGTCGAAAACTTGGCCTGACCGTTTCGCTTCCGCCTCGGCTTCGGTGAGTTTCTCCTGGGCGCGCGCGATGTCTCCTGCAAGGCGCTGTTCGAGTTCGAGGCGGTCGCGTAAGTCTTTCGCCTTGCGCTCCGCATTCTTGAAGGACTCTTCGGCAAGCTGGAGTACAATATGCGCCTTGTCGGCTTGCTGCCGGGCTCTCTCCGCGGTTTCGAGCGCTTTGGATGCCGCGTCGATCGCCTGTTGCCGTTCTGCTTCGGCTTGTGGGTCTTCCAGTGCGGCGAGTTTCTGGCGCGCCTGAGCTAGGGCCTGAAAGTGACTTTCGGCCTTCCTGTTATCGCCTTCGCCTCGGGCGATAGCCTCCAAGAGATCATCGCGCTCCTTAAGTGCCTGCGCGTAATCGCCTCTGGGCTTCAACTGCTGGCGGGTGACGAGCCTGTCGAGACTCTCCTGCGCGCGATTGCGAATGGCCTGCGCCCGGCGGCCGCCGGTGATGGAGGCGACTTCGCGCTGGATGATACCGGCGAGCGCCGCCCTTTCGCGCTCGTCGGGAGCGGCCGGTTCGAAGGATTCCTCCTGCGCCACCCAGAAAAGCCCGTAAGGATGGCGGCCGCCATCGGCGCCGATCAGGCGGAAGACCTCCTCATCGGCATCGGCATTGCGCTTCACCGCTCCCGTCGCCAGATCGGTCAGGAGCGCGGATTTCGCAGAGAGGAACTGCTTGCGCAGGCGATAGGCCGTCTTGCCGATCTCGAAATCGATTTCGATCAGGGGCGCACCGCCGCGATAGGGCCTGAGCGCTTCGACGTCCTGCTTCGCGGTTGAATGCTTCTCGAGAAGCACGGTGCGCACGGCGCGGAACAAGGTGGATTTGCCGGCCTCGTTATTGTCGGCCAGCACATCGAGGCCGCCCGACAGGCCCTCGACCACGACAGGCTCGCTGAAGCAGCCGACTTCGCGCAGACGGATGGCCCTGATCTTCATGCTCTGGCCGACCAGGCATGAAGGCGGGCCAATGCGCCTTCGGCTATGTCGCGGTCCGGTGAATCCGATTGCGCCAGCTCGAGCAGGCGCTCGGCGGCATGGCGCAATTCGCCGCTCCTGTCGATCAGGTCGAGATCGCTTGCCTCGGCATGCAGATGCAGATGCTCAAGGTCGGATTCGAGATGAAACAGTTCATCGCCAAGGCGATCGAGCTCGGACTGCAAGCGCAGACGCGTTGCCAGCGGCACCAGTCCATCGATGCTGAGCTTCAGGAGCAATTTGCGCGATTCGGGATGATGGCCGGCGACATCGGATTGCAGACGCGCGAGATCGTCATCGCCGGTCATATGGAAGGAGGCTTCGGTCCAAAGATACTGGCCGACAGGGACGGGCTCGACCTGCGGCAGCGCATGCGGCGCTGCCAGCGTGACGAGGAGAACGTGACCCGGGTCGTTGGCCTTGAAGCGGTCGGGCTCGGGCGTGCCGCTGTACCAGGTCCGCTCGCCGACTTTTTTGGCGCCATGCCAATCGCCCAGTGCAAAGTAGGAAAGATGTTTTTCCGCGACCGTGTAGTCGAGCGGCCGGTTGCTGTCGCCGGCGAAGCCTTCGACGCTGCCATGGGCGAGGCCGATGCGATAGGCACTGTCGGGGAGTGCTGCGGCTTCAATCCATGCAGCCGGATCGGCATGGACATGACGGGTGGCGATCGGGCAGGGCAGGAGAAAGACGCCGGGCTCGATCTCGGCCGGCTTCGCCTCCAGATGCAGCATCACATTGGCGGGAAGCCCGTCCTTGCGGCAGGCGTCCCACAGGCCGCCGGGGCGGCCCGGATCGTGATTGCCGGGGAGCAGATGCCAGCGGAGCGTTTCATGCTGGCGCAGAATGGCCAGAAGCTTGCGGCGCGTCGCCGGTTCGCTGGTCTCGGTCTCGAAAATGTCGCCGGCGACGAGGACGTGGCGGATGTCGCGGCTTATCGCAAGCTTCGCCAAAGTCGCCACGGCTTCGAAACGGGCATCGCGCAGGAGTGCCGCCTTTTCCGCCGTAAACGCGCCGAAGCGCTTGCCGATCTGCCAGTCCGCCGTATGGAGGAACCGGAAAACCATCAGGCGCCGGCAATGGCCGCGTCGAGGGCGAGCCTTTCGCGGGCCCGCAATTTCTGGCTTTCGGATTTGAGCTGGCCGCAGGCCGCCATGATGTCGCGGCCGCGCGGCGTCCTCACCGGGCTCGCATAGCCGGCGCGGTTCAGGACTTCGGCAAATCGCTCGATCGTGTCCCAGTCGGAACATTCATACTTGGTGCCCGGCCAGGGATTGAAGGGAATGAGATTGACCTTGGCCGGAATTCCTTCGAGGAGTTTCACCAGACGCTTGGCATCCGCCAATGTATCGTTGACGCCCTTGAGCATCACATATTCGAAGGTGATGCGGCGCGCATTCGACAGGCCCGGATAGGCGCGGCAGGCATCGAGCAGTTCGGCGATGGGGTATTTCTTGTTGAGCGGCACGAGCTTGTCGCGAATGTCATCCGTCGTGCCGTGCAACGAAATCGCCAGCATGGTGCCGATCTCATCGCCGGCGCGGCCGATCTCCGGAACGACACCCGAGGTCGACAGCGTGATGCGGCGCTTCGACAAGGAAATGCCCTCGCCGTCGGAGGCGATCTCCATCGCGGCTTTGACATTGTCGAAATTATAGAGGGGTTCGCCCATGCCCATCAGCACGACATTGGTGATGTAGCGCCCACCGATCGGCGGGCTGGGATTGGCGGCCAGTTGATGCGGCCATTCCCCGAGGCGGTCGCGGGCCAGCATGATCTGGCCGACGATTTCGCCGGCTGTCAGGTTGCGGACCAGCTTCTGGGTTCCGGTATGGCAGAAGCTGCAGGTGAGCGTGCAGCCGACCTGGCTCGAAATGCACAAGGTTCCGCGGTCTTCCTCCGGAATATAGACGGTCTCGATCTCTTGTCTGGCACCGCGCGCATCGGGATCTAGGCGGAGCAGCCATTTGCGGGTGCCGTCGGAGGACACTTGCTCGGTGACGATTTCGAGCCGGCCGATGCGGAAATGCCGGTCGAGAGCCTGCCTCAAATCCTTCGAGATGTCGGTCATCGCGTCGAAGGTTGTGGCGCCGCGGTGATAGATCCAGCTCCACAGCTGGCGCATCCGCATGCGGCGCTGGCGCTCGGGCACGCCGGCGGCACCGAGTGTTTCGGTGAGCTCTTCGCGGGTCAGGCCGATCAGGTCGCGGCGCATATCGGTCGGGGTTAAGGTCATGGCGGTGCCATATCATATGGGGAGGGGAATTGGGAATTGCCGCACCTCTTTCCCTCACCCGCGAAGCGGGGGAGGGTGTCGCGCCTTGGCGCGACGGGTGGGGGTGCTACAGACAGTCACCCCACCCGGCGCTTCGCGCCACCCTCCCCGAAGACGGGGAGGGAGACTTACTTTGGGCGTCCGCAAAGCCAGACCGTGCGGCCGGCGCCCCGGGGCCGGCCATGGACAGTAAATGGCGACGATAAAGGGTTTCCGGCCTACTGCTTGATATAGACAAGCCCGTTGCTGCCGCCGCCGGCGTTGATCGATTTCTTTCCCGGCGCGATGTTCCAATTGGCGGAGTTCAGGATCATCTGGTTGACGACGATGGTGATCGCTTCGCTGGCGACCGACGACATGGAGTTGAAGGTCACGTTGCGGCTCGGCAGATAGATCAGGCCTTCGAATGTGTGGCCGGCCGATCCGTTGATCGAGAATTGCGACTTCGACAATCCGTCGGGCTCGAAGAAAAGGATATCGGCATAGTCGCCGGAGGTCGGCGCGGTCACATTGATCTCAACGCCGCTGTTCACCTGGATGTAGGAATTGGCATCGGCGAAATAGAAGGTAACGCCGGTGCCGTTCACTTTCCAGCCGCTGTTAAGATTCCACTTGGTGTTCTTGAACACATAGGTGCCGGGCTTGAGATTGAGCGTGCCCGAACCGTTGAAGTTGAAATTGCCGCAATAGACGCCGGGCGACAGCGTGTTGGTGCCGCTGTAGTTGACGTTGCTTACCGTGCAGGTCGAGGTGCTGGGCTTGGGCAGCGTGCCGGCAAAAGGATTGGCCGAAGTCGCGCAATTGAGTTCGAGCTTGGAGATGGTGCCGCCATTCTGGATGATCTTGCTGCCCTTCACGCAGACGCGGGCGACGTCGAGCGTCGATCCCGAATTCATGATCATCGCCGGGCTGGCGGTCGATGCGACATGAATTTCGCAGTCGGGACCCTTGATATTGGCACCGCTGTTGACGAGGAGAGACTGGTTCGCCGAAGGGTCGAGCACCAGGATGCAGACCTTCTTGGAGACTTTCGGTACGGCCACGACGGTTTTCGCCGAAATCGTCTGCTGGTCGACACCGACGATGCGCAGGAAGGACGTATCGACTTTCGCTGTAGCCTCGCCCTCATAGGAACCATCGTCATAGGCCTTGAAGCTCGACGAGGCGAGCTTGATGTTCTCAGAGGCGGTGCCGTGTTTCAGATAGGTGCCGGCCTGCGTGTCGCGCGTCTTGTCATCGCTTGCGAGCGCACCGGCGAGCACGGCTGAATCGAGCACCGCCTGCAGCGAGGTGCGGGCGGCGAGCGCTTGCGAATAATCGAGGGCCGCGCCTGCCGCCATCATCAGGGGAAGAATGGCAAGGGCTGTGACGATCGAGATGTTGCCCTCAGTGCGTCTGCGGAACTGGCCGAGGCTGAGGCGGAGATGCTGAAAAGAAGGCATCGGGCTTGACTTTCCGGATCTGGCTCGGGGTTGCTGAGGCTCACATGGACCGGCGATGAGCGCAGCGCAAATCAAGGTGATTGCGAGCGATAACCAGATCTGAATCGATGGAATCACCAATGGGAATAGAGGTGCTGAAATTAACGATCGGAATCGCCGCCTGCGTTACGTTTCAGTTCGGGAATGGCCCGATGCAGAAAGGCTGGAAGCAATTCTCCCTGCGCGCCGCGCGAAATTGCGACTTGCCATTCTTCCGCTGGGTGCGTCATGCAGAAATGCATGGCCCGCATGCGGTCAGATGTGCGGCCGGTAGCGGTAATGCCCGGTGATGGTGAAGGCGAAGAGCACGTCTTCGAGCCTGGCGCCGGCGCCGATATTGTGGATGACCATCGGCCGCTTGCCGTCGGTGCTGGCGCGATGGGTGACGAGCACGATATGGGCCAAGCCGTTGGAGAGCTTCTGGCTCACCACATCGCCCGGCTGGTAGTCGCGCGGATCATCGCTGACCGGCAGCGAGGCTTTGGCGCGCCTGAAGAAAGCCTGGAGATTGGGAACGCGGCGGTGATCGATATTGGGATCGGGCTGCTTCAAGCCCCACAACGCCGGATAGGCTGCAAAATTGCGGCGCATGTCCTCATGCACCAGCTTCTGGAGATCGACACCCAGCCCTGATCGATAGGCGCGAATGATGACATCGGTGCAAACCCCGCGCTCGAACGGTACGTCGCCGCCGGGATAGGCAATGCGCTCATAAGCGGGATCGTAACGCAAGGTCCGGCCGATCTGGCCTTCGCCGCCCGCCACAAGCCGGATCGCCCATGGTTCCGGCTCGCTGAACACCGGCATGGCGCGCGGCGGACTCGCTTCAGGATCGAAAGCAAGTTGTGCCAAGGCCCGCAAGCGATGACCGGGAGTTGCAAGCGCGAGGCCGGCGGCGAGCGTGCCCAAGCCCAAGCCTGCGATGAGAAGCGTGCGACGGGTGACCATGAAGGAAACTTCACCATAGCTTCATGGCAGGATTGCGCTGGGGCAAAAGGCCTTTGCGTTTCAGGTTCATGACGCTAAATGGGGCGCAAAATCCGCATTGGATCGACCGGCATGGCCAAACCGCGTACGCTTTACGACAAAATCTGGGACGATCACCTGGTGCACGAAGCAGAGGACGGCACCTGCCTCCTCTATATCGACCGCCATCTCGTCCACGAGGTAACGAGTCCGCAGGCCTTCGAGGGCCTGCGCATGGCGGGCCGCAAGGTGCGCCACCCTGAAAAGACGCTGGCCGTCGTCGACCACAATGTGCCGACCACCGATCGCTCCAAGGGCATTGCCGAGCCCGAAAGCCGCACCCAGGTCGAAACGCTGGCGCAGAATGCCAAGGATTTCGGCATCGAATATTATGACGAGCATGACCGCCGCCAGGGCATCGTGCATGTGATCGGGCCGGAGCAGGGCTTTACCCTGCCGGGTACCACCATCGTCTGCGGCGACAGCCATACCTCGACCCATGGCGCCTTCGGCGCGCTCGCGCATGGCATCGGCACGTCCGAGGTCGAGCATGTGCTCGCCACCCAGACCCTGATCCAGAAGAAGGCCAAGAACATGCTCGTCCAGGTGGACGGCAAGCTGGCACCCGGCGCCACCGCCAAGGACATCATCCTTGCCATTATCGGCCAGATCGGGACCGCCGGCGGCACGGGCTCGGTCATCGAATATGCCGGCGATGCCATTCGCAGCCTTTCCATGGAAGGGCGCATGACGGTGTGCAACATGTCGATCGAGGGCGGCGCGCGGGCCGGCATGATCGCACCCGACGAGACGGCCTATGCCTATCTGAAAGACCGGCCGAAATCGCCGAAAGGTGCCGCCTGGGACCAGGCGCGGCGCTACTGGGAGACGCTCAGGACCGACGACGGTGCCCATTTCGACCACATCATCAGGCTCGACGCCGCGGCCTTGCCGCCGATCGTGTCCTGGGGAACGAGCCCGGAGGATGTCGTTTCGATCGAGGGCAGCGTTCCCAATCCCGACCTCATCGAGGATGAAGGCAAGCGGCAGTCGAAATGGCGCGCGCTCGACTATATGGGCCTGAAGCCCGGGACCAGGATCACCGATATCGAACTCGACATGATCTGGATCGGGTCGTGCACCAATGGCCGCATCGAGGACCTGCGCGCGGTGGCCGAAATCGTCAAGGGTCGCAAGATCCATCCGCGCCTCAAAGGCATGGTGGTTCCGGGCTCCGGCCTCGTCAAAGCGCAGGCCGAGGCCGAAGGCCTCGACAAGATCTTCCTCGCCGCAGGCTTCGAATGGCGCGAACCGGGCTGTTCCATGTGCCTCGGGATGAACCCGGACCAGCTCAAACCGGGCGAGCGCTGCGCCTCGACGTCCAATCGCAATTTCGAGGGCCGGCAAGGCTATCGCGGCCGCACCCATCTGGTTTCGCCGCAAATGGCGGCCGCGGCGGCCTTGGCCGGGCATTTCGTCGACGTCCGGAAATTCGCCTGAGGCGTCAGTACGACCGATCGATCAAATTGTGGCAGGCGGACCGGCCGTGATTCGCCAAATCGTTACGAACTGCCTTTAAGGCAGCGAGCTTCGGTCCGCGGCCCTACCGTCTTCCTGCCAAGCTTGAAACAATTGAAACCGCTTGCCGCTTCACGCGTAATCCCCTTGTGACAGCAAGGATTTAGATCGTCATACCAAGTGAGGCCACCGCCGCCGTTTGAAATTTGCGATTGCGTAACCGTAGTTGCGAACTAAACGGTTGATGAACGGGCCATTAAGCTTTATGTCACCAGCGCGGCGGTATGGTGGCACCAACATCAACCGCAGCTCTCAGGGGGGCTTCCGTGAATACCGTTCAACAGGCCGATGCACGTTTTCTGCGCCGCATCTTCATCGGCATGGTCATGCTGACGATCCTGACCGGTGCCATGGCCGGCCTCGCCACCGTCAATGCAATGGCCGCCGAGGGAGTCGACCTCTGCCAGGCAACCGGAATTCTCTGCGCGAGCTAAGCGCGCTTACCGCTCCGTCACTTTCCGATTTCGAACTTCTGGCCGATGCCGCATGGCGCGCCCTGCCGGCGGAGTTCCGCCGGCTTTGTGCCGATCTCATCATCCGCATCGAAGACTTCCCGACCGAGGACGTCATGCGCTCGCTCGGGGCGCAAAGCGAATTCGAGCTCATGGGCCTGTTCCAGGGCGTAGGTCTTGCCCATGGCGGCGAGACCCCGATGTCCGGGCAAATGCCCAACATGGTGTTCCTCTATCGCCGGCCGATCCTCGATTACTGGGCCGAACATGAGGAGAGCCTGGGCAAGATCGTTACCCACGTTCTCGTCCATGAGATCGGCCATCACTTCGGCCTTTCGGACGAGGACATGTACCGGCTCGAGGATGAAGCCGGATGACGGACGAGCCGCCGGAGAAGCCCGACCGGATCGAAGTCTGGGGGCGGCGCATCGGCCGCACGATCAGCTACATCCTGCTCATCGTGCTCGTCATCTATCTCTACCGGACCTATATCGCGCCATGAACGCGCGATGAAGCGGGGCAAGGACGCGCGTTCAGGCGCGGACGGCTAGTTATATACCTTCACATTGTCATCCCCGGACTTGTTCCGGGGATCCATCGTGCCGATCGTTCGCATACAGTGTGGTTGGCCGATGGATTGCCGGGACAAGCCCGGCAATGACAGGTTTTTGGTCATCGCATTCCTGCAAGGGACCCTCAATGCCACTTCACTTGCCTCTCGCTTCCACGCTCAAAGCGTGTGCCGCTATCACGCTCTCGCTTGTCGTCCTTGCCGGCGCCGCTCAGGCCGGCATCGCGCCGAAGAAAATGCATGTGAGCCGCGAGAGAGTTGCCGAGGTCTGCAAGTCTCTTGGCGCAGACGGCCGGGGCATCGGTCTCGAGGCGACGAGCGGCAAGTATGGTTGCGAGAATCTCGCCAATGGCGGTACGCTACTGTGCGAGGAATCAGGCGCGTGCAAATACTACTTCTACGATCCGCGGACAAAGTGGTTCAAGAAAGGACCGCAGGAGCCCAACAGGATCATCGTCACTCCGCGAGTTCGAGCGGTTTGAGCGCCTCGTAGCGATCGCCCGGCCCGGGATTGTCGGGCGCGCATTCGCCGCCCAGATGATTCATGATACCCCATACGGCGTTGAGTGCGGTCTGTACCGCGCCTTCGACCCAGCCCGGCGTCCACGACACATCGTCACCGGCGAGGAAAATGCCCTTTTCGGCCAAGGGCATGCGCTCCTGCATGAAATGGCAATACATGCGGTGGTTATACCGGTAGTGCCCCGGCAGGGCCCCCTTGAAGGCGCCGAGGAAATTGGGGTCGGCCTCCCAGGACACCGTGATCGGATCGCCGATGATGTGTTTTTCGATGTCGAGATCTGGATAGATTTTCCTAAGCGCATCCAGCGCCAGCCTTACCCGCTTGTCGACGGGAAGCGGCAGCATTTTAAGCGCATCGCTCATCCAGGAATAGGTGAGGCAGATGACGCCCGGCCGGTCGTCGCCATTGTCGAAGAGATATGTGCCGCGGGTCAGCCGGTCGGTGAGCGTCATGCTCATCAGGTGCTGGCCGGTCTGCCTGTCCCGCTCCTTCCAGAAGGGCCGGTCGGTCATCACGAAGGTCTTGGACGACTGCATGTAGCGGGTACGGTCGAGCGCCATCCACAATTTCGGCGAGAACAGGCTCTCGTCGCATTGCATGTAGGTGGTGAGGAGCCAGCTCTGGCAGGTGACGAGCACGGCATCGTACCAGCGCGTCGAGCCCCAGCGATCGGTGACGGCAATCTTTCCATCGGGACTGCGCGCCAGTTTCGTGACGCCGGGGCGCGGCGCGCCGTCATGCAGTTTTTCGAGCGACGTCCCGGCCGGCCAATGCGCCATCTTCTCAGGGCGCATGCGCCACATGCGGCGCGGCACCTGCTCGACACCGCCCACGATATAGCGCTGGTTCTCGTCGCAATCGGTTACGCAGACGCGGAGGATTTCCAGCATGGAATTGGGATAGTCCGAATCCCAGCCGCCGGTGCCGAAACCGACCTGGCCGAAGACCTCGCGATACTGGAAGGGCTGGCTGGCAAAGGCGTAGGAGGTCGCGACGAAGTCATAGAAGCTGCGATCGTCCCAGATTGGAATGAGGCGGTCCCAGATGCCCTTCAAGGTCGCGACATCGCGGGCGCGAATCGCATCCTGGAGGGCTGCAAAGCCAGCGCCCTCCTCGAGCGCCTTGGCCCAGGCCCCGCCGATCTCGCGATACATGGGCGGAAGGTCGTCGAGCTTTTCGACATAGATGGTCTTGCCTTCAAGATCGATGACGGTCGAAGGCGTCGCCGGCGACAATGGATTGGGAAAGGGCTTCGATTCGACCCTGGTGAGATCGGCGTAGTGGTAGAAGCCGGTGGAGGAGACCGGAAAGCGCATGCCGCCCAGTTCGGCGATGATGCCTTCCGCACCCTCGAAAGCCTGCGAGCGCAGGCGGCCGCCGATGCGCGCCGCCTCGTAAATGACCGGCTTCAAACCCATGCGCATCAACTCGTAAGCCGCGGTCATACCGGCCATACCGGCGCC
This sequence comes from Hyphomicrobiales bacterium, assembly GCA_016793355.1. Lineage (GTDB taxonomy): Bacteria > Pseudomonadota > Alphaproteobacteria > Rhizobiales > Aestuariivirgaceae > JAEUMG01. Next base: position 12,157 of record JAEUMG010000349.1, on the reverse strand, counting down.
GATGATCGCCACCTCCTCGCCATGGCGATGGGCAGGCACGTAGCCAAGGCCGGAAGGATGTTTCAGCCAGTCGTCATACGGGAACGGGAAGTCAGGACCGAAAATCGTGACCGGCCCCAGATCGTCATGTTTCGGCGCAAAGAGCGCATGCGGTGCGGTCATGAACTTTCCCCCGGCGATGACCCCGGATAAGCTGCCACAGGCGGAGTGGGCTGGGAACTGGAGCATTGGCGATGATCGAGGGCGGCTGCCTGTGCAAAGGAGTGCGTTACCGCGCGGGGGCCGCGCCCCTGACCGTGCGCGCCTGCTGGTGCCGCTTCTGCCAGTATATCGCCGCCGGCAATGCCGCGATCGGACTGGCTTTCCCGCGGGCCTCCGTCACGATTACCGGGACCATGAGCGATTATGCGACCTTGGCCGATAGCGGCAGCCACATGCACCGGCGATTCTGCCCGACCTGCGGCGTTCACATGTTCAGCGAGGCGGAGGAGCGCCCGCATCTCATCTTCGTGCGTGCCGGGACTCTCGATGACCCAAGCCTCGTCGCGCCGACGACGGTGATCTGGGCTGCCCATGCGCCGAAATGGGTGAAGATCGACCCCGATTGCGTGCGGTTCGAAGGCCAGCCGCCGCCATTGCCTGAGTGCTTGGAACACGTCCGATGAGGTTGAACGTTGCTCTCCGAAGGGCCAAAGCTTCCGAACAGGGAGCGGTGCAAAACCTCGTGCAAAAAGTCGTCGATGAAACCTATGGCGGCCTTTGGGCCAAGCCGCCGCTGCAGGTCGATGTCGAAGACTGGTCGCAAGGCTGGATTGCCGTCTTCGGCGACAAAATTGCGGGCGTGATGCTGACGCATGAAGACTGGCTTAGCGACCTCTGGGTAGACGAGCCATTCCGCGGGGTTGGCATCGGGGCCTTGCTACTCTGGCGCGCGGAAGCCGAGATCACCGAACGGGAATATGCCACCGCGAAGCTTCGCGTGGTCGCCAGCAATGAAAGAGCGCAGGCTTTCTACGCGCGGCATGGCTGGGAACCGGTGCGGGAGTTCGCCCATGATAATCTGCCGATAACCATGATTGAAATGGCCAAAACAGGCCCGACCCCCCGGATCCGACCGGGCCGCTTGACCGGCGCCGGCTTCGGGATCAATAAGGCGCCCAGAAAGGCCAATCCCCATGCAGAAATTCGAAACCCTGACCGGCGTCGCGGCTCCGCTCAATATCGTCAATGTCGATACCGACATGATCATCCCGAAGCAGTTCCTGAAGACGATCAAGCGGACGGGGCTCGGCAAGTCGCTGTTCTACGAGATGCGCTATGACCAGGACGGCAAGGAATTGCCGGACTTCGTGCTCAACAAGCCCGCCTATCGCAAGGCGCAGATCCTGGTGGCCGGCGATAATTTCGGCTGCGGCTCGTCGCGCGAGCATGCGCCCTGGGCGCTGCTCGATTTCGGCATCCGCTGCGTGATCTCGACGTCCTTCGCCGATATTTTCTACAATAACTGCTTCAAGAACGGCATCCTGCCGATCACGGTTTCGCCGGAAGACCTCAAGAAGCTGCTCGACGATGCCGATCGCGGCTCCAACGCGACGCTCACCATCGATCTGGTCAATCAGGAAATCCGCGGGCCTGATGGCGGCCGCATCACCTTCGACCTCGACCCCTTCCGCAAGCATTGCCTCCTCAACGGGCTCGACGATATCGGCCTGACCATGGAAAAGGCGGCGCATATCGACAAATTCGAGAGCAAGGCGGCGGAAGCCCGGCCCTGGGCGTAACGGTTTTCCTCCATGGCCGGGCCCCGACCCGGCCATCCAGAAGCGGCGCGTTCCGCTGGATGGCCGCCTTCCCCGGGTCGAGCCCGAGGACAAGCAAGGGCGGCCATGGAGGGGTGAGAGTTCAACATAATCATGCGAGATCACTTTCATGGCTTCCTTCAAGCTCTTTCTTTTGCCCGGCGACGGCATCGGCCCTGAAGTCGCGGGCGAAGTCGAACGCATCATCGACTGGTTCAACATGCAAGGCATTGCGCGCTTCGAGATCGAGCGCGGTCTGGTCGGCGGCTCAGCCTATGACACGCATGGCAAGGCAATCTCGGAAGAGGACATGGCGCGCGCGCAAGCCGCCGACGCCGTCATTTTCGGCGCGGTGGGCGGACCCAAATGGGACAAGGTGCCCTATGACGTGCGCCCGGAAGCGGGGCTTCTGCGGCTGCGTAAGGATCTGGGCTTGTTCGCCAATCTGCGTCCGGCGATCTGCTATCCGGCGCTGGCCGATGCCTCATCGCTCAAGCGCGACGCGGTCGAAGGCCTCGATATCCTCATCGTACGCGAGTTGACGGGCGGGGTCTATTTCGGCGAGCCCAAGACCATTACCGATCTCGGCAATGGTCAGAAGCGCGGCATCGATACGCAGGTCTATGACACTTACGAGATCGACCGCATCGCGCGCGTCGCTTTCGATCTGGCGAGAACGCGGCGCAACAAGGTGTCATCCGCCGAGAAGCGCAATGTCATGAAGACCGGCGTCTTGTGGAACGAGGTGGTGACCCGCGTGCATGCGGAGTCCTATCCCGATGTGACGCTCGAACATGTGCTGGCCGACAATTGCGCGATGCAGTTGGTGCGCTGGCCGAAGCAGTATGACGTCATCGTCACCGACAATCTCTTTGGCGACGTCCTCTCCGATGTCGCGGCCATGCTGACCGGTTCGCTCGGCATGCTGCCCTCGGCCTCGCTCGGCGCGCCGGATCCCAAGACCCACCGGCGCAAGGCGCTTTACGAGCCCGTTCACGGTTCGGCGCCGGACATTGCCGGCAAGGGCATTGCCAATCCGATCGCGATGATTGCAAGCTTTGCCATGGCCATGCGCTATTCCTTCGGGCTCGGCGACTGGGCGACCAAGATCGAGACCGCGATCGCCAATGTGCTGGCGCAGGGCTTGCGGACGAAGGACATCGCAGCCGGCGGAGAGGCTGCGATTTCGACGGGCGAAATGGGCCGTGCGATTCTCGGTGAACTGAAGAAGGCGTAACGTCCTCTCCCGCAGGCGGGAGAGGACGTATCAACTTTCGCTCGCCTTCAACGCTGCCGCGAGAGTCCGCTTCGCGATGCGCGCGCCCTTGGCATAGCCCGTCCACGGATCGGCCTTGAGCCCGGCAATGCGGCGTAGCGCCGTTCTTGTGTCATAGGCATTGGCCGACTTGACGCTGCCGAGTTCCGTCCAGTTGACCGGCATGGCAACCGCCGCACCCTTTCGGGCGCGCGGCGAATAAGGCGCGATCGCGGTGGCGCCGCGCTCATTGCGCAGCCAGTCGATGAAGATGCGGCCGCCGCGCTTGGCCTTGGCCGCGCTGGCAATGAAGCGGCCGGGTTCCCGTTTCTCGAGAGTGCGGGCGACCGCTTCGGCGAAGCCTTTGACCTCGGGCCAGTCATTGGCGCCTGAGAGTGGCACGACCACATGAATGCCCTTGCCGCCGGTGAGCAGGGGATAGCTCTGGAGGTTTGCCGCGGCGAGGAGATCGCGAATGTCGCGCGCTGTGCTGCGGACATCGGCGAAGGCAACATCCTCGGCAGGATCGAGATCGAAAACCAGACGGTCGGGATGCTCCAGGTCGTCGATGGTGGCGCCCCAGACATGAAGCTCGAGCGCGGAGATCTGTGCCGCACCGATGAGACCCGCCACATCCTCGATATAGAGATAGGGAGCGCGATCGCCGTCACGTTCGGTGACTGTCACTTCATGGAAACCTTGCGGCATCCCGGCGGTGAGATGTTTCTGGAAGAAGCATGGCCTGGCGATGCCATCGGGACAGCGCACAAGGCTCAAGGGGCGGCGCTTGACGAAGGGCAGCATGTGCCCGGCGACGGCTTCGAGATAGAGAGCGAGCTCGCGCTTATTGGGGCCGCCTTCGGGATAGAGCACGCGATCGGGGTTGGTGAGGGAAACGCCGGCAACAGTTTCGGCTACAGGGCTCATGACGGGCCGCCGTCGCGTGCAATTCCCCGGCAATAGTCAACAGGGACAATCACAAATGGCCCTTCCAGGAAGCGCGCATGACCGGCCTATAACGCAGCGGGAGCCTGGCGATTCCCGCCGATGGCGACATGGCTAAGCCTGCGGTACGCCATGCTTGTCGGTCTTGCGCGCGCGGCGCGACTTCGCAAGGATATTGAGCGTCTCGACACCAAGCGAGAAGGCAATCGCAAAATAGATATATTCGCGCGGGATGTGCATGCCGAGTCCGTCGGCAATGAGCGCAACGCCAATCAGCAGGATAAAGGCAAGCGCCAGCATCTTGACCGTCGGGTGCCTTGCAATGAAACCACTGACCGAAGTCGCCGATGCCAGCATGATCAGGATGGCGATGACATTGGCGAGGATCATGATCATCAACACATCGGTCATGCCGACGGCGGTAATGATCGAATCGAGCGCAAATACGAAATCGATCACCATGATCATCGCAATGACGCCCATGAAGCTTGCGCCGAAGGAACGTTTCGAGCCCGTGTCCTCGCCGCCCTCCACGTCGTGGTGGATCTCCATGGTGCCCTTGTAGAGAAGAAAGAGGCCGCCGGCGATCAGGATCATGTCGCGCCAGGAGAAGTCGAGTCCGGCGATGGATACCACCGGATAGGTCAGCTTGGTCAGCCAGACCAGCAGGAACAGCATGAGGATGCGCAGCACAAGCGCCCCCATGAGTCCGATTCTCTGCGCGATCTTGCGCTGTTCGGGCGGCAGCCTTTGCGAGGCGATGGACAGAAAGACGAGATTGTCGATGCCCAGGACGATTTCGAGAATGGTAAGCGTCGCGAGGCTGAGCCAGCCTTGCACCGAAAAAATCCAGTCGAACATAAGGTCCCTTCCCGCCAGTTCCGCTGGGACATAGGAGCTTGCCCCAGCCGGTGCAAGATCGATTGACATGGGAAAATAGGCTGCTAGAACCCCGTGCGGTCAATCACCGGACGCGACGAGAGATGTCTCTTTTGCTCTACAGCCCAGATTTTGCGACCGCCCTTCCGGCGGCCGAGCTGGCGCGCCCGGTAAACCCCTCGACGAAAACGGCGAAAACCGCCTGACCTCTCCCCCGGCCTCCCGCGGGGGAGTGGCCGGCAGTAATTGCCCCAGGCCGGGCCCAAGACGCCCGCGGGAGAGGGGGAAAAGGACAAGGATCAGAACCCATGGGTTACAAGGTGGCGGTTGTCGGCGCGACAGGCAATGTCGGCCGGGAAATGCTGAATATTCTCGCCGAGCGCGAATTTCCCGTCGACGAATGCGTGGCACTCGCCTCGCGCCGCTCGATGGGGGTGGAGGTCTCCTTTGGTGACCGCACGCTGCAGTGCCAGGACCTTGAGCAATATGATTTCCGCGGCACCGATTTCTGCCTTATGTCGGCCGGTTCGGCGGTTTCCAAGGAATGGTCGCCCAGGATCGGAGCCCAGGGCTGCCTGGTGATCGATAACTCCTCCTGCTGGCGCTACGACCCGGAAGTTCCCCTGGTTGTGCCCGAGGTCAATCCTGGCGCCCTCGTCGAATATATGAGCCGCAATACGCGGCGGAACATCATCGCCAATCCGAACTGCTCGACGGCCCAGCTCGTCGTCGTGCTGAAGCCCCTGCATGACGTCGCCAGGATCAAGCGCGTGGTGGTTTCGACATACCAGTCGGTCTCGGGCGCCGGCAAGGACGCGATGGACGAATTGTGGAACCAGACCAAGGGCATCTTCGTTACCGACGCGCCGGAGCCCAAGAAGTTCACCAAGCAGATCGCCTTCAACGTGATCCCGCATATCGACGTCTTCCTCGATGGCGGCGAAACCAAGGAAGAATGGAAGATGACGGTCGAGACCAAGAAGATTCTCGACCCCAAGATCAAGCTCACCGCGACGTGCGTGCGCGTTCCCGTGTTTGTCGGCCATTCGGAAGCGGTCAATATCGAGTTCGAACAGCCGATTTCGGCCGATGAAGCGCGCGAGATCCTGCGCGAGGCACCGGGCTGTCTGGTCGTCGACAAGCGCGAGAATGGCGGTTATGTGACGCCGGTCGAGGCGGTCGGCGACTATGCGACCTATATTTCGCGGATTCGCGAGGATTCGACCATCGATAACGGGCTCAATCTGTGGGTCGTTTCCGACAATCTCAGGAAGGGTGCAGCGCTTAATACGGTGCAGATTGCCGAGGCGCTGATCAATCGCGGCCTGCTGCAGCGCGCGGCTTGATACTTCGAGTATGTGGCAGTGTGATCGCGCTGCCACAGATTCTCCCTATCTCAACTATAAGAAAAACAGGACTTACACATCGCACTTTGATGTGGTATGAGCCGCTTCCCTCAAACTGCGAAAGGAGATTCGCCATGATGTATCGCAAGGAGCTCGTCAGCTGATCTCCGAACCCCCGGGTTCGGGTCCCGGGATGGTTTTCGCCTTTGAGCCTCCGCTCACAGCCTTAATACCAGTCTGAACGGGACACACGCGGTTGTCCCGCTGCGGCTTTGCGCCATTCGCGCCAAGCCGTTGGCGGCGCATGCCGCACTCAACTTCAACCTCATTTTAAGGACGCGCCTTGGGAATACTGAGGCCGCGAACGGGAAAGTCATGCATATACTCGATATGAATGCCCGGCCGGCCAGCCGCGCCGCCAGACATTTTCTGAGCTTCAAGATACTGAAGTTGCTCGCACGGCGCCGGCGTCCATCGCCGGTGGCGTATGACTATGCCGAGATCGAGCGCTTCAAGCTCGAGCTCGAAATGAAGCGTGCGCACATGTCGATGGTGAGCCGCCTCAAGGTGATGTAATCACTGCGCTGGAGGGGCATCATGCCTCTCCAGCAATCACCTTCGCGAAAGTTTCGGGCTCAGTATTGCCGCCGCAAATGAGCACGGCGACGCGCTCGCCGTTGGACGGGCGGTAGCTGGCCGAGAGTAGCGCTGCGAAAGCGGTCGCACCGCCAGGCTCGGTAACGAGCCGCAGGCTCTCCCACAAATGGCGCTGGGCTGCGCGAATATCGGTATCGCTGACCAGGACGACGCTGTCGACATAGGCCTTGGCAATCGGAAACATGAGCTTGCCGGCGAGGCTTGCGCCGAGCGAATCCGCGGCAATGCCAGATGGCGCCACGCGAACCGGCTCGCCTGCCGCCATGGCCGCATGCAATGCATTGCAGGTTTCGGGCTCGACCGCGACGATCTTCACCTTGCCGTGAAACCAGGCGGCGATGCCGCCGATCAGGCCGCCGCCGCCGACCGCCACCAGCAAAGTGTCAAGCCCCGGGACCTGTTCTTCGATCTCAAGCCCGATCGTGCCCTGGCCGAGCAAAGTCGGCTCTTCATCATAGGCATGGACATTGAGCGCGCCCGACTGCGCCACATAGGACATGCATTTGTCCAACGCCTCGTAGTAGGTCGGACCGTCCTGGTCGATCTCGGCACCATAGGAGCGGATGCGCGCGACCTTTGCGGGCGATGCCAGCATCGGCACGAAGATGCGTGCCGGTACGCCGAATTCGCGTGCCGCGAAGGCCGCCGCCGCGCCGTGATTGCCGCCTGATGCCGCGGCGATTCCGGGCTCGGGAATTTGGCGGCCGGCGAGATTGGCAAAGGCGCCGCGTGCCTTGAACGACGCCGTGTGCTGGAAGAGCTCAAGCTTCAATGTAACGGGTCGGGATATGCCCGGAAGCGCTATATCTATCACCGGCGTGCGGCGGATATGCCGGCCGATGCGGGTGGCGGTATGCTCGATATCGGTGCGGCTGATCATGCATTGATCTCCATTCTGAGGCCCCTGCCGTCCAGCGGTGGGTCGGCCAATAGCCTCAAATTCAGTCCATCGCGAATGCGGCGCGCCGACCAGGCGCAGGCGCAGGCATCAATCAGATCGTCGAGCCCCCAATGGCGACGCGGCGACGCGGGAGGCTGCATCCGATCGAAGGGAAAGCCATTCTCGCGCAACAGCGCAATGCGCTTCTCCTGGCCACCCGGTTCACGTTTCTTCTCAATGACGCTTCTGTTGCCATTCATCGCATAGAAGCAGAGCTCCGGATGGACCTCATGGACGCGGCTCTGCAGGGAAGGCGAGACCAGTCCGTCAACTTCGGCGATCTTGGCAAGAATATTGTAGGCTTGTGCCGAGATGCCGTGGCTTGGATCGGAAAACTTCCGGTTGATGGCGGAGGCCTCGGCATGATCGCTGGCTAGAAGTGTCGATCGGGCGGGGGCAGGGAAGACGCTCGATGCCTTGCCCTTGAGCCGGCGGCGCGCTTCCCTGTCGCAGCCCCGACCATTGCGGGCGATGTCGGGCAGGCCGATCGGAATATCGACTGCGATGACCTCAGCATCCATGGCGATGACATCGCCGAAGCGCGGCACGACAGATGCCTGCGGCGCTGCCGATGCTTCGCCGCTCCAGGCAACCGCCATCCAGCCACCCTTGCAGCCATCGACGCCGATAACGGTCACGATTCAAGGCCTCGCGCAAGGTCTAGACTATCGCTGCCCTCACTCGCGGCGATGACGCGATCGAGCGTCGCGATGATATCGGGCAGAGCATTCGCGATCTTTTCACCCTTCGCGATGTGACCGGAAGCCAGGCCGCTCAAAAGATCGCCGGTGCCATGCGGGACATGCGCAAGACGCTCGCGGTCGACGATACATTCTTCGTCGCCACTGAAGACGGCCGTCGCGAGCCGACTGTCGCCTTCGGGCACCGATGTCACGATGATGTCCTTGCCGGGCCAATTGCGCGCGGTGTTTCTGGCGTCATCGATCGTTCGGACTGTTCTGCCGCATAGCCAGCCGGCCTCGAAAGCGTTGGGAGCCAGGCCTTGCGCCAATGGCACCAGCCGATCACGGATCGCCTCGGCCACGTCATGGTTAACGTAGAGTTCGCCGTCGTCACCGACGATGGGATCGCAGAGATAATAGAGACCCGGATTTCCTGCCCGGTGCGCGGCGATAAATTCGGCGGCAGTCTCGACCTGTTCTGGGCCGGCAAAAAAGCCGCTGAGAATGCAACGGCATTCGTCAAGAAATCCAAGTTCCGAGAGCCGGTGCAACATGGCGCCTATGATTGGGGCCTCGATCGAGATTCCCGCGGGACGACCGTGACCCGGATGATTGCTGAGAATGATGGTCGGCACCACGATTGGCACGACGCCGAGCGAAAGAAGCGCCGGCGCCGCCGCCGATGCACCCACGGGACCCGCCGCGACCTGCGAGGAAATTACCAGAACAGCGGGTGCCGGCGCCATTCAGATGACATTCTGCTCGAAGAGCGGCCTGCCCTCCGCAATCCGCTCATAGCCGAAGCAGGTGAAATCATTGGTCTTGAAGCCGCCATGGATGATGAGTTCGGCGAGCGCATTTCCGACTCCAGGGCCCTGCTGCAGGCCGTGACCGGAAAAGCCATTGCCGAAACAGAAATTCCTGATCCGCGGATGCGCGCCGATCACCGCATTCTGGTCGAGCGCGTTATAGTCGTAATGTCCGACCCAGGCATTGATCACCTTGATCGCCTCGAACTGGGGTACGCGCTGGGCGAGCCCCGGCCAGATGCGCTCCTCGAACCAGTTGTAGTCAACCTCCCAATCCAGGTCGGGCGGCTCGTCATGCTCTTCGGGCGACAGGCCGGTGATGAAATGGCTGCCTTCGGGCCTGAACCAGATGCCGGAGGGATCGACCGACAGGGGCGCCTTGTGGAGTTCTTCGGTGGCCGCGGGACAATCCAGCACATAGACATAGCGCTTGCGCGGGCCAACCGGCAGCTCGATGCCGGCCAGTCTGGCAAGCGCGCCGGCACCCGCGCCGGCCGCATTGACGAGGATGCCACAGGAGATGCTCTCGCCGGTTGCGAGCGTCACCGATTCTACGCGCTCCCCGGCAATCGAAATGCCGCTGACTTCACCGGCTATGACAGTTGCGCCAAGAGCCACCGCGCCTTTGCGCAATAATGTCATGAGCGAATAAGGATCGAGCCAGCCTTCGCCGCTACGGCCAAAACAGCCAAGCACCAGGCCGTCGGTTTCCATCCATGGAAATGTCTCCTTCAGGCCTTTCGCATCGAGCAGGATATTGTCGGCACCATTCGCCGTCTGGATGCGATGGTTTTGCTCCAGCACCCTGACGCCCTCGCCCGAGGCAAGAATGAGATAGCCCTGCTCGCGAAATCCGACATCGGCGCCGGCGCCGAATTCCTTTTCGAGATTGCGGATGAGGCTCAGACCGAAAAGCGACAGCGCGATGTTTTCCGGCGTCGAGAATTGCTGACGCAGGCCACCGGCCGAGCGCGCCGTGCAGGAATAGCCATAGGTCGTGTCACGCTCGATAATGGCAACCGAGCCCCTGAAACCCTGTTTCTTGAGGTAATAGGCCGTGGCGCTGCCGACCACGCCCCCGCCGACAATGACGATATCGAAATGCTGCATGGTCTCGACTTAGCCGCAGCGGCCACGGCGCGGCAAGACCTCGCAGAAACTCGGGCATGACAGGCGCTTTGCATCCGGTTAGGTTCGCCCGCGCCGCACTGGAGTTTGACATGCCCTTCCGTCCCCGCCGCAGCGTTCTCTATATGCCGGGCGCCAATGCGCGGGCCCTGGAGAAGGCCAAGATGATCGCCGCCGATTGCCTGATTTTCGATCTCGAGGACTCGGTGGCACCTGAAGAGAAGGTGGAGGCACGGAATCGCGTGGCGGCGGCCGTTGCGGCAGGTGGCTACGGCAAGCGCGAGCTTATCATTCGCATCAATGCTCTGTCCACGCCGTGGGGTGCCGCCGACATGGAGATGATAGCGAGGGTCGGTCCCGATGCCGTGCTGGTGCCGAAACTCAATGATGTCACTGACCTCGCCCAGGCCGCGCGAGCCTTGCCGGGATCTGGCGGCGGCGGAAAGACCCGCATCTGGGCGATGGTGGAGACACCGCTTGCCGTATTCAATCTGCGCGCGATTGCAGCCGCGCATGAAGCCCATGGCCTGCAATGTTTCGTGCTTGGCACCAATGATCTCGTGAAAGAAATGCGCGGTCAGCCAGCGGCCGGGCGGTTCGCGCTGGTGCCGGCCTTGTCGATGGCGGTGCTTGCAGCGCGTGCCTACGGGCTCGATGTCATTGACGGGGTCTATAATGATATCAATGACGAGGTGGGGTTTCGTGCCGAATGCGAGCAGGGCCGGGCACTCGGCATGGACGGCAAGACACTGATCCATCCCGACCAGGTGGCGCCGTGCAATGGAGTCTTTTCGCCTACGGCCGATGAAGTCGCCTGGGCGCGGAATATCATCGCGGCCTTCAGTCTCCCGGAGAATGCAAAGAAGGGCGTGATCAGGGTCAAGGGCCGCATGGTGGAAAGACTTCATCTTGCCATGGCGGACCGCGTCATGGCCATCGCCAAAGCGATCACAGAATGAGCAAGGACACTCCCGGCAATTGCTTTGAAGACTTCAGCATTGGCCAAGTGGTCCGCCATGCGACGCCGCGCACCGTCGGCGATGGCGACCGGGCACTCTATGCGGCACTCTACGGTTCGCGCTTCGCCGTCCAATCGGCCGATACATTCGCGAAAGCCATCGGTTATCCTTCGGCACCGATTGACGATCTGCTCGTCTTTCATATCGTCTTCGGCAAGACGGTGCCTGACATTTCGCTCAATGCGGTGGCCAATCTCGGCTACGCCGAATGCCGGTTCCTGAAGCCGGTCTATGCCGGCGATACCTTGTCGGCAACCTCGGACATCATCGGGCTCAAGGAGAACTCAAACGGCAAGACCGGCACGGTCTATGTGCGCACGCGCGGCGAGAACCAGCATGGGGATAGCGTGCTGAGTTATGTTCGCTGGGTCATGGTGCGGAAACGCGATGAAGCGGCGCCGGCGCGGCCCGCCGTCGTTCCGCAGCTGCAAGAATCGCTCGCGGCCGGCGAAGTTGGCGGCGCTCTGCCAACTCTCGACATGTCAAGCTGGGACAGTACGCTTTCCGGATCGAGCCTGCGCCTGTCGGACTACGCGGTGGGCGAGAGGATCGATCATGGCGACGGCATCACGGTCGAAGAGGCCGAGCACATGCTGGCGACGCGACTCTACCAGAATACGGCGCGGGTACATTTCAACCAGTTTGCCGAAGCGCAAGGCCGTTTCGGGCGGAGGCTCATTTATGGCGGCCATGTCAT
>JAEUMG010000303.1 GCA_016793355.1 Hyphomicrobiales bacterium | reverse complement strand
GTCGCCCAACCAGAAAGTCCTGATGCTGCCTGTAGAGGCTGCCTCGGTCATCGGCTCGATCGGCGGCATCGCCGAGATTGCCCGCGAAGCCTTCGGCGGCAATCCGCCCGACGGTTCGCCGCGACGCCCGGGCTACAGCGTCCCTCCTATGCCGCGGACCTGAGCCCGCCATGAGCAGCATTCTCGAGGCGCTTGGTGGATGGACCTGGTGGATTGTCGCTGGGTTACTTCTGCTGGCCGAACTGAGCTCGCCGGGTATCTATTTCCTGTGGCTTGGTATCGCTGCGGCTGCGCTCGGCGTCATCGTCTTCTTTGTCGATATGGGCTGGCAGGCGCAGATCGCGCTGTGGGCGGTCTTGTCCGTCATCTTCGTTATGCTGTCCAAGTCATGGCTCAAGCGGCGCAACGAGCTTGAAAGCGATCAGCCCAATCTCAACCGGCGCATGCTGAATTATGTCGGCCGCAGCTATGTGCTCGACGAGCCGATCGTGAACGGGCAGGGGCGGGTGAAGATCGAGGATACGCTGTGGCAGGTGTCCGGGCCGGACGCGCCCAAGGGCGCCTGGGTCAGGCTCACACGCGTGGACGGTCTTCGCTTCATCGTCGAACCCATCGACAAAGCCTAGGTCACGCCAAGCCGCAGGAGATCGTGGATGTGGACCAGGCCCACCGGGCGGCCCTCGGGATCGACGATGAAGAGGCTGGTGATCTTGGCGCTGTTCAGGACTTCGAGGGCTTCGGAAGCGAGCGCGTCCGGCGGCATGGTCTTAGGCGAACGGGTCATCACGTCGCCGGCGGGCAGATCGATCAGGTTCTTGGACATGTGACGGCGCAGGTCGCCATCAGTGATGATGCCGACAAGGCGCCCCGCCTCGTCCGTCACGCCGAGACAGCCGAAGCTCTTCTCCGTCATGACCAGCAAAGCTTCGGCCATGCGCGTGGCCGGCGGGACCAGCGGCAGGCGGGCATCCTTGTGCATGATGGCGTGAAGGTGGGTCAGCGCCGCGCCAAGCCGGCCGCCGGGGTGGAAGGTGCGAAACTGCCTGGCATTGAAGCCCTTGTCTTCGAGCAGCGCGACGGCAATGGCGTCGCCAAGAGCAAGCTGAAGCAGGGTGGAAGTGGTCGGCGCGAGCCCGATCGGGCAGGCTTCGGGGGCCTGCGGCATAAGCAGGACGATGTCGGCCTCGGCGGCAAGGGTTCCAGCGGGATTGGCGGTGATGGCAATCAGCGGCACGGCAAAGCGGCGGGAGTAGGCGAGGATGTCCTTGAGTTCGAGCGACTCGCCGGAATTGGAGACCATGATCACGACGTCGTCAGTGGTGATCATGCCGAGATCGCCATGGCTCGCTTCCGCGGGATGCACGAAGAGGGCCGGCGTCCCGGTCGAAGCAAGTGTTGCGGCGATCTTGCGGGCGATATAGCCGCTCTTGCCGATCCCGGCGAGGATGACGCGGCCGCGGGCGCGCTTGATCGTGTCTATGGCAGTGCAGATGGCGGCACCCAGAGGCCCATCCAGGGCGGCAAGGAGCTGCCTGACGCCTTCGCTCTCGATCGCGACGGCACGCCTGACCGAAGCAATCCATTGAGCGTATCCGGCGATATTCTGTTCGGTGCGCTGAACCTGCATGGGGGCAAGAACTAGGCCGTTTGACCGGCAAAAGGAAGGCCGAAGGCGCGCTCCGGCACAGGTCATGAACCAGGAATTAACCATGTTTTGGGTAGCTTGGCGGGCGAAGTGGAGCGTTCCGTCGCATGCTATGTCCGCGGCTCATCGTCATTTCCGCAGCCACGGCGATCATGCTCGCGGCCGGGCAGGCCCATGCCCAATCGGCGGACGAGCTTCGCCCGACGATCTGGGACGCCGAAGACGAGATTGCCGGTGGCGAGACGGCGGCATCTACGGCTGAAAGCGGCACTGAGCCGGTCCCGCCGCCCGGTGCCGACATCCGGCAGACTCTGCTCGAGGTTTCACCGGCCGAGCCTCTGCCACCCTTGCCGCGGCGTCGTATCGCCGAGGACGATGCTTATGCGCCGCTGGGCTGGCGCATTGGCAATATGACGGCCTTCTTCGCACTCGAAACCGGTGCCAATTTCACCGACAACGTCCAGCAATCCAATACCGGCCGCAAATCGGATATCGGCCTCCTGCTGGCGCCGAAATTCAACATCGAGAGCGACTGGTCGCGGCACAAATTCACGGCCCAGGGAAATGGCCAATTCGTCCGCTACAGGGATGAGAGCGATTACGACACCGAGGAAGCCGAGGCGCGCGCCGAACTTCGCCTCGAAGTCCTGCGGACGACTGCCATCGATCTTGCGGGCTTCTACATCCTGACCCAGGACACGGCGTCGGCAATCGACGTTCCGGACGACGCAATCGGCACGCGCAACGAGTCGTTCTACGGCGCCTCGATTGCACTCGAGCAGATCACGGGCGACTTTACGACGCGTCTCAAGACCGGCGTGTCACGTGAGTATTACGGCGATGTCACTCTGCCCAATAATACCGTCGATTCCAACACCGATCAGAATTACTACGAGCTTGGTTTCTCGTGGCGGACAACCTATGCCCCCACGCCCAATCTCCGGCCATTCGTCGAACTCGCCTATCTGCCGCGCCATCGCGACAAGAAGGAGGATCGCAACGGGCTCAGCCGCAGTTCGGATGGCTACGCCGCGACGCTGGGCGTGGGCTTCGACCCCTCGCCGATATGGTCGGGTGAGTTCGGCCTGATCTATATGTTGCGCGATTATGACGATCCGGCGCTCGATCCGCTCGCGACCTTCGGCCCGATCGGCCGGGTTACCTGGCGGCCGACTGCGCTTACGGATCTGACGCTCAGCGCGGCAACCTATCTCGACGAGGCCACGGATCCGAACTCCAGCGGGACCCGCAACTGGGCTGCCGATCTCGATCTCGTGCATGCCCTGCGCGAGAATCTCAAGCTTCTGGCGGGTGTCGGTGTCACCTATCAGGATACCCAGGGCATCGATGTCACCGACGTTACGCTCGACGCCAATCTCGGCCTGACATGGCAGATCACCCGGTGGCTTGCCTGGAAGGCCGACTACGACTTCACCTGGTTCAACAGCAACCTGGAAAATTCGGACTACACGGAGAACCAGGTATCGGTCGGCCTCGAAATCAGGAACTAGCGGGCCGGTCTGGCCCTGTGGCTTGTCGCGGACGCAGACACGCGCTAAGGCCATCCCATGCTCGATCACCTCAAAGCAAACAACAAGGCCTGGGCGGCTCGAAAAACCGCCATCGACAGCGATTTCTTCAAGCGGCTCGAGCGTCAACAGGCGCCGGAATATCTATGGATCGGCTGTGCCGACAGCCGCGTTCCGGCCAATGAGATAGTCGGTCTCGATCCTGGGGAACTGTTCGTTCATCGCAATGTCGCCAATCTCGCACCGCCCCAGGATGCGAATTACCTCTCCGTCCTGCAATTCGCAGTCGACGTGCTAAAGGTGAAGCATATCATGGTGGTTGGCCATTACGGATGCGGCGGCGTTGCGGCCGCGGTCGACGGGCGCCGCCGCGGACTCGTCGATCATTGGCTTCATCCGATCCGCGAGGTCCATCACGATTACCGCGAGGAGCTTGAACGCTACCCCGATGAGCGGTCGCGGCTCAACCGGCTCTGCGAACTCAACGTAATTCGCCAGGTGCGCAACGTCGCGTCGGACGTGTTCCTGCAGGAGGCCTGGGCGCGCGGCCAGGAAATCTGCGTGCATGGCTGGGTTTATTCGCTTTCAGACGGGTTGGTGAACGACCTCAATGTGACAGTCTGCGGACCTTACGATCTGATCGAACCGCCATCCGTGGGCTGACCGCTTCCTTAGAGCCCGCCAGTTTTTTCGAGAATTGTCTTAAGCGCCTGCCGTAGGGTCGGGGCAAGGTCGGAGCGGTCTAGACCATAGGCAATATTGGCGGCAAGGAAGCCGACCTTGTCGCCACAGTCGTAGGTCGTGCCGTCAAATTTGAGCGCCCAGAAATCCTGCTCGCCAAGCAGTCTTATCATCGCGTCGGTGATCTGGATTTCACCGCCCGCGCCGGGCGATTGATTTTCGATCTTGGCGAAGATTTGCGGCTGAAGGATGTAGCGGCCCGATATGATGAAATTGGACGGCGCCTTGTCGCGTGGTGGCTTTTCCACCATGCGATCGATGCGCATGGCCTTGCCCTTCGTTTCCGAAACCCCGATCACGCCATAGCGGCTGACATGTTCCCACGGCACTTGCTCGACCGCGATGACGTTACCGCCTTGCGTCTCATAGACGTCGATCATTTGCCGCAAGCAGCCGGGCTGGGCGTGAATGAGCATGTCGGGCAGAACCAGCGCGAAGGGCTCGTCGCCGACGAGCTCGCGGGCGCACCAGACCGCATGCCCCAAACCCAGAGGCTCCTGCTGGCGCGTAAAACTCGTCTGACCGGCCATCGGCAGATCACGCTCGAGCAGGGCGAGATCGGCCTTCTTGCCGCGCTTCCGGAGCGTTTCTTCCAGTTCGTACTGCTTGTCGAAATGGTCCTCGATGATTGCCTTGTTGCGTCCCGTCACGAAGATCATATGCTCGATGCCGGCCTCACGGGCTTCGTCCACGGCCAGTTGGATCACCGGGCGATCGACAATGGTCAGCATTTCTTTTGGCATGGCTTTTGTAGCCGGAAGAAAACGTGTCCCAAGTCCGGCCACGGGGAACACGGCCTTGCGGATGCGACGCATGAATTAACCTCACATTAAGGTCGCCGGGGACTGGCGACACGCGATAAACAAGATCTTCGGCAGTATGCCCGAAAACCGCGGCGTGAAAAGCGATTGAGACGGGGCCTGGTTCCCGGGAGTTGATGACATGACGATCTTGGTCACCGGCGGAGCCGGGTACATCGGCAGCCACATGGTCTATGCCCTGGTCGATGCAGGCGAGGATGTGGTGGTGCTCGATAATCTCTCGACCGGTTTCTGGTGGGCGATATCGCCGCAGGCGCGGCTTGTCGAGGGGGATGTCGGAAATGAAGTCCTGCTGGCGCGGGTCATGCGCGAGGAGGCTTTCGACGCAGTCATTCATTTCGCCGGATCGATCGTCGTTCCGGAATCGGTTGCCGATCCCTTGGGCTATTATCTCAACAATACCGTGAAGACGCGCTGCCTCATTGCCGCCGCGGTCGCAGCGGGAATCCCGCGTTTCGTTTTTTCTTCGACGGCTGCGGTTTACGGTAACCCATCGGTCAACCCGGTTTTCGAGGACGCCCTCCTTGATCCGATGTCGCCCTATGGCCGCTCCAAGCTGATGAGCGAGTGGATGTTGCGCGACACGCATGCTGCGCATGGGTTGCAGTTCGCCGCGCTGCGCTATTTCAATGTCGCGGGTGCCGATCCTAAGGGGCGCACTGGGCAATCGACTCCGCGCGCCACGCATCTCATCAAGGTCGCCTGCCAAACGGCACTTGGCCAGCGCGATCATCTCGATGTGTACGGAACAGACTATCCGACGCCAGACGGCACCTGCATTCGGGACTACATCCATGTGAGCGACCTGGTCGCGGCGCATCTCGATGCCTTGCGCCATCTGCGGGCAGGCGGTGAGAGCGGCATTTTCAACTGCGGCTATGGACGCGGTTTCTCTGTGCTTGAGGTTGCGCGCGCGGTTGAACGCGCCTCCGGCCACAAGCTCGATCTGAGGCTTACCGAGCGGCGCGCGGGCGATCCGGCAGCGATCGTCGCGGGGGCCGATCGCGCCCGGACGATCCTCGGCTGGAAGCCGCAGCACGACGATCTGGACGGGATCGTCGCGAGCGCGCTTGCCTGGGAAAAGCATCTGATCCGGCGCAACGAAGCGGCCTGATTGAGGCCGCATTTGCACGGTTTTCTCCCGCCCCGCTAGAGTAATCCTAGCGACTTGCCAGGCTAGGGAGGGACGCCCTCATGAAACGACGACAATTCGTCGCCGCGCTTGCATTGCTGCCCCTGGCGGCGATGCCGGCCCATGCCGATGAAAATTTCGTCGCCTTCATCCAAACCCTGTGGCCCGGCGCCAAGGCCGCCGGCATTACCCGCAAGACCTTCGATCGCGCCTTTGCAGGGGTAACCGAGCCGGATCCCGTAGCGCTCAAACTAGCCAACAACCAGCCGGAACTGACCGCCACCACCTCTGCCTATCTGTCGAAGGCCGTCACCCAAGCCCGGATCGACGCCGCGAAGGAAATGAAAGCGAGTATGGGCGACAAGCTCAAGGCCTTCGAGGACCGTTATCAGGTCGACCGCCATATCCTGCTCGCGATCTGGGGCATGGAGAGCAATTTCGGCAAGGACAAGGGCTCGATGAGCGTCATGCGGTCGCTCGCGACCCTCGCCTATTCCGGCAACCGGAAGGATTATGCCCGCGAGCAGATTATTGCCGCGCTCAAGATGCTGCAAATGGGCGTCATCTCCCTCGAGAATTTTACCGGCTCATGGGCTGGGGCCATGGGCCATACCCAGTTCATTCCGACGTCCTATCTGGCCTCGGCCGTCGACTGGACCGGAGACGGCAAGAAGGACATCTGGAATTCAAGTTCGGACGCGCTCGCCTCGACCGCCAACTATCTCGCCAAGGCGGGCTGGAAAAGCGACAGGCCCTGGGGCTGGGAGATCAAGCTTCCGAAAGACTTCGACAGATCTTTGATCGGACGCGATCACTGGAAGAAGGTCGGCGAGTGGGTGAGGCTCGGCATAGTCCGTGCCGACGGCAACAAATTTCCCAATCCCAATGTGGACGCCTTCGTGATGGTGCCGCAGGGCGTTTCGGGGCCGCGCTTCCTGGTCACACAGAACTTCCTGGCCATCATGGATTACAATTTCTCGCATTCCTACGCGCTGGCAGTCGGCCATCTTGCCGACCGGATCCGCGGTGGCGGGCCATTCCTCGCCAGCTGGCCCGAGATCAGCTATGATCTCAGCGCCAAACAACGCGTCGAGTTGCAGAAGCGCCTCAATGCCAAGGGGTTCGACACCGGCGGCGATGACGGACGGTTCGGGGCGAGAACCTATGAGGCGATCATCGCCTATCAGAAGCGCGCCGGATTGCCGCTTGACGGCGTGCCGTCGGTTGCCCTTCTTGAGAGGCTGAAGTCAGGCGGTTGATAGCTATGCGACTAAAGGTCTACATCGCTGTGGCGCTCTTTCTTGCGGGCTCATCATGGGCAGTCGCCCAGGAACAACCGACACCCACCCAGGATCCCATAGGCCCACTTCGGCAGCCGGCAACCACCACCGTGCAGGAGAGGATTGGGCCTGACGAGCAGCCGTCAGCCACAGACGAACAGACTCCGGAAAAGCGCAATACCTATCTTCCGGCGCAGGAAAGTTATGACGTATTCGTACTCGGCGATTCGCTTGCCGGCGGCCTCTATGCGGGCATGGAACGCCTCACCATCGGCAACAAGGAACTCAAGGTCGATGGGCGCTTCAAGGAGGATTCAGGTATCGCGCGACCTGAATTCTACGACTGGAATGCCGCGATTCCGAAGATCCTCGAAAGCAACAAGGTCGACATAGCGGTCATTCTCATCGGCACCAATGACGCACAGCCGATGACCGTTGGCGACGAGCGGATCGAATTCGGGACGCCGCAATGGGCAGCGCTTTATGCGCGCGAGGTCGATCGTCTGATCAATACGGCGAGACAGGGTGGCGCGGCGGTCTACTGGGTATCGCTGCCGCCAATGCAGGCGCTGTCCTACAATGCCTCGATCACCGAAATCGCCGCGATCCAGAAGCGTCAGGCTGAAGCGGCAGCGGTCAAATACATCGACGTGCGTCCGCAGCTCACCGATGCCGACGGAGGGATGATGGTCAGGGGCCCCGACGACACTGGCGAACTGCGCAAGATTCGCGACAATGACGGCATACGTTTCATGAAGGTTGGCAACAACAAGCTTGCCAGGATGATCCTCGACGTGATCGAAGCGGATATCGCCAATGCGCGGTCGACGACGCCGGTCAGCGAAAATGTCGCGGCACCGATCGTCGAGGACGCGACCGGCAAGGCAGAGGCGGATTGGCTGTCGCCCGAACCGTTGTCCGCGGAGGGTGCAATTACAACCGGTAAGTCGGATGCCGCACCGAACGGCAAGACCGATCTCGCCCTGAGGGGCGCGATCACCGAACCCCCACCCGAACATCCTACCGCACGGTTTTTCAGGACCGGCGAGTCGCCGCCGCCGGTCCCTGGCCGTTTCGACGATTTCAGCTATACGGAGTAGCCATTCATGGCGCATGTGACGGCCCAGCAGGTGGCGGCCTATAATCGTGACGGCGCGGTATTCCTGCCGGGGCTGTTCAAGGACTGGGTCGGCAAGATCAGCGCCGGAATCGAGCGCAACATGCGCGAGCCGGGTCCCTATGCGGCTGAGAATCTCAAGCCGGGCGAGGGCGGACGCTTTTTTGACGATTACTGCAACTGGCCCCGGATTCCCGAATTTGTCGAGGTCATCCGAAAATCGCCTGCCGCCGGGGCGGCAGCCGAGCTCATGGCATCGCGTTCGGCACAGATGTTTCATGACCATGTGCTGGTGAAGGAGCCGGGGACGTCGAAGCCGACGCCCTGGCATCAAGACGCACCTTATTACTTCGTCGATGGCGAGCAGACGGTGAGCTTCTGGATCCCCGTCGAGCCGGTGAAGGAAGCGACGCTCCGCTGTATCGCCGGCTCGCATCGCTGGCCGAAGATGGTGCTGCCGGTGCGCTGGCTGTCGGAACAGAATTTCTATGCCGGCGAAAACGACTATCTGCCGGTACCCGACCCTGATGCCGAGCCCGATAAATTCAGGGTTGTCGAATGGGAGATGCAGCCGGGAGATGCCGTCGCGTTTCATTACAAGACCGTGCACGGCGCGCGCGGCAACATGTCGGATCGCCGGCGGCGGGCCTTCTCGATGCGCTGGGTCGGCGAAGATGCGCGCTATGTAAAGCGCCCCGGCCGCACGTCGCCGCCCTTTCCCGGGCACAACATGAAGGAAGGCGAGCGATTGCGCGAGGATTGGTTCCCCGTTGTCTGGAGCTCGGCCTAGCGCGGCAGGAGACTCTCCCCCATCAGGTACTCGTCAACTGCGCGTGCCGCCTGGCGGCCTTCGCGTATGGCCCAGACGACGAGGGACTGGCCGCGGCGCATGTCGCCAGCGGCAAACACCTTGTCGATGCTCGAGCGATAATCCTTCACGTTGGCCTCGACATTGCCGCGCTGATCAAGCTTGACGCCGAGGCTGGCCAGCATGCCTTCGTGCACAGGGTGGACGAAGCCCATGGCAAGCAGGACGAGATCGGCCTTGAGGTCGAATTCGCTGCCCGGAATGGGCTGCATCCTGGCATCGACGCGCACGCAGTGAAGCGTCTTCACCTCGCCGTTCTCACCCGAGAAGGACCTGGTCAGGACCGAAAAGTCGCGTTCGGCTCCTTCCTGGTGACTGGATGAAGTTCTGAGCTTCAGGGGCCAGTCCGGCCAGGTCAGAGCCTTGTTCTCCTTGTCGGGCGGGCGCGGCATGATTTCGAGTTGGGTGACAGACAGGGCACCCTGGCGGATCGATGTGCCGATGCAGTCGGAGCCGGTATCGCCGCCGCCGATCACCACGACATGCTTGCCGCCCGCCAGGATCGGGTGGTTGTCGAGCGGCGGCTCTTTCGAAACGCGGCGATTCTGCTGCGGCAGGAACTGCATCGCGAAATGCACCCCGCTAAGGTCGCGACCGGGGATTGGCAGATCACGCGGCTTCTCGGCACCACCGGTGAGGAGCACGGCATCGAAGCTGTCGACCAGTTGGCTCGCATCCTGGGTCACGCCGATATGCGTACCATAGTGGAAGGTGACGCCTTCCGCTTCCATCTGCGCGATGCGGCGATCGATGAGATGCTTTTCCATCTTGAAATCGGGAATGCCGTAGCGCAGCAAGCCGCCTGCCTTGGCGTGCTTCTCAAAGATATGAACGCTGTGGCCGGCGCGCGCCAATTGCTGTGCGGCGGCGAGCCCGGCCGGCCCTGCGCCGATGATCGCAACCTTCTTGCCGGTCTTCTCCTCCGGAGGCAGGGGCTTGATCCATCCTTCGCGCCAGGCGCGGTCGACGATCGCACATTCGATCGTCTTGATCGTGACCGGCGTGTCTTCGATGTTGAGTGTGCAGGAAGCTTCGCAGGGCGCTGGGCAGATGCGGCCGGTGAATTCCGGGAAATTGTTGGTCGAATGCAGATTGCGCGAGGCTTCCTGCCAGTCGCCGGTGTAGACGAGATCGTTCCAGTCCGGGATCTGGTTATTCACCGGGCAGCCATTGTGACAGTAGGGGATGCCGCAATTCATGCAGCGGGCCGCCTGACTGCGCGTCGCTTCCTCGGTGAGCGGAATGACGAACTCGCCCCAATGACGGATGCGATCGGCCGCCGGCTTGTACTTGCGGTCCTGCCGTTCGATCTCGAGAAAGCCCGTAACCTTTCCCATTCTGTCGCCCTTCCTTCTACTTCTCAGTGCCGCGACTCGACGCCGAGTTCGGCTTCGCAGCGGGAAATCCAATTGGCAATATTGCGCCGGGGCGCAATATCGAAGCCGCCTTCGCCGGCAAGCCGCGTATAGGCAAGCAGCGCGATGTCGGCCACGCTTATCCGGTCGCCGCCAAGCCATGGCCGGCGTCCCAGCTCCTGGTCCATGAGGTCCAACGCGGCTTCGCCACGCGTAAGGCGCCACGCTTCGAGTTCTTCCCGGCGTTTGCCGAGAAATTTCATCTGGTAGCGGCAGACCGCAATGTAGGGCTCGTGGCTGTATTGCTCCCAGAACATCCACTCATCGATCTTTGCCTGAAGATAGGGGTCTTCGGGCAGCAGGGCGCTGCCATGCGCCAGGTAGCGGATGATCGCGTTTGACTGCGCGAGGACGCGGCCGTCATCGAGAATTACCGCCGGCACCTGTCCCATGGGGTTGATGGCGAGGTATGCGGGCGCTCGCGTCTGTCCGGCGACCACATCGACGGGATGCCAGTCATAGCTCAGACCCAGCCAGTCGGCGGTAATCTTCACCTTCTGGCAGTTGCCCGATCTGATATCCCCGTAGATCAGCACGGCTTCAGGCGCTCCGCTGCAGCCCGATGGTCATGCCATCGCTTGTCGCCTGTGCCTTTTCGAGTTCCTGAAGCGCGCGGCGATACTCAACCGGCATGACCTTCACGAATTTGCGCAGATATTGCCCCCAATTGTCGAGGATATGTCTGGCGCGGCTCGACTGCGTATACTTGTAATGGCGTGTCAGCAGGGCCCAGATGCGCTCGGCGTCATGGCGATCCATATGCGCGGTGACGTCGACCAAGCCTTGCGTCTCGAGATCGCCGCCGTGATGATGCAGGCGCTCTATGGTCTCATCCTCCGCCGGAATTGGAGCGAGATCGACCATGGCCAGATTGCAACGTCTGGCGAAATCGCCTTCGTCGTCGAGAACATAGGCGACGCCACCCGACATGCCGGCGGCGAAATTGCAGCCCGTCTTGCCGATGACGAGCACGCAGCCGCCGGTCATGTATTCGCAACCGTGATCGCCGACGCCTTCGACGACGGCGACGGCACCGGAGTTCCTGACCGCAAAGCGCTCACCGGCGACGCCGCGGAAATAGCATTCGCCGGTAATCGCACCGTAGAGCACCGTGTTGCCGATGATGATCGATTCTTCGGGCACGAAGCCGATCTTCTCATGCGGCCTGACGATGAGCTTGCCGCCGGAAAGGCCCTTCCCGACATAATCATTGGCCTCGCCGATTAGGTCCAACGTCACGCCATGCGCAAGCCAGGCGCCGAAACTCTGGCCGGCAATGCCGGTGAGTTTCACGGTTATCGTGTCCTCCGGCAGGCCGGCATGACCGTAGCGCGAAGCGACTTCGCCGGAGAGCATCGCGCCGGTGGTGCGGTCGCGGTTCCTGATTTCGGAGTGGATCGTCACTGGCTCGCGGTGTGCGAGCGCCGGCAAGGCTTCCTCGATCAGTTTGCGATCGAGCACATGCTTGATGCCGTGATCCTGCTGCTCGCACTTCCTTGTCGCAACCGGGCCCTGAACGTCGGGCTTGGCAAAGATCCTGGTAAAATCGAGGCCCTTCGCCTTCCAATGACTGATCGCCTCGACCTGATCGAGCCATTCGGTGGCGCCAATCAGTTCGTCGAATGACGACAGACCCATCGACGCCAGATACTCGCGGACTTCCTCGGCGACGAAGAAGAAGTAGTTGATGACGTGTTCGGGCGTGCCCTTGAAACGCCGGCGCAGTTCGGGGTCTTGCGTGGCGACGCCGACCGGGCAGGTGTTCAAATGGCACTTTCGCATCATGATGCAGCCGGCGGCAATCAGGGGTGCGGTCGCAAAACCGATCTCGTCGGCGCCGAGAAGGGCGGCAATAACCACATCGCGTCCGGTACGAATACCGCCATCGGCCTGGACCGAGATACGGCCCCGCAGATGGTTGTTGACGAGCGTCTGCTGGGTCTCGGCGAGGCCGATTTCCCACGGGCTGCCAGCATGCTTGATCGAGGTGAGCGGCGATGCGCCGGTGCCGCCTTCATAGCCCGAGATCGTAACGTGATCGGCATGCGCCTTGGAGACGCCGGCGGCGACCGTGCCGACGCCGACCTCGGAGACCAGCTTCACCGAAACCTGGCCCTTGGGATTGACGTTCTTCAAATCGAAGATCAGCTGTGCCAGATCCTCGATCGAATAGATATCGTGATGCGGCGGCGGCGAGATGAGGCCGACGCCCGGCGTCGAGTGCCGAACCTTGGCGATCGTCGCGTCGACCTTGTGGCCGGGCAATTGACCGCCTTCGCCGGGCTTGGCACCCTGCGCCATCTTGATTTGCATCATGTCGGAGTTGACGAGATACTCCGCGGTGACGCCGAAACGGCCTGATGCCACCTGCTTGATTGCCGAACGCATCGAATCGCCATTGGCGAGCGGCGTGAATCGATCGGCTTCCTCGCCGCCTTCGCCGGTGTTCGACTTTCCGCCGATGCGATTCATGGCAATCGCCAGGGTGGTATGGGCCTCGCGGCTGATCGAGCCGAAGGACATGGCGCCCGTCGAGAAACGCTTGACGATCTTTGCGGCCGGCTCGACCTCTTCGATCGGAATCGGCTTGCGGCCCATTTCTTCGGCGGTTCTGATCTTGAACAGGCCCCGCATGGTCTTCAGCTTTTCGGACTGTTCGTTGATATGCCTGGCAAAGGCACGATACTTCTCCGGCAGATTGCCGCGCACGGCATGTTGCAAGTTTGAAACGGCTTCGGGCGACCAGACATGCGCTTCGCCACGCAGGCGATAGGCATAGTCGCCGCCGACGTCGAGGGCGCTGCTTAGGACAGGGTTGGGTCCGAATGCGTCTTCATGGCGGCTGAATGCTTCCAATGCGATTTCGGAAAGTCCGACGCCTTCGATCTGGGTGGCCGTTCCGGTGAAGTATTTGGCCACGAATTCGCTGGACAGGCCGACGGCATCGAAAATCTGCGCGCCGCAATAGGACTGGTAGGTCGAAATGCCCATCTTGGACATGACCTTGAGGATGCCCTTGTCGATCGCCTTGATGTAGCGCTTGGCGGCTTCATAGCCGCTGATCTTCTCTTCGAGCTGCGGCAGCATATGCTCCAGCGTTTCGAAGGCGAGATAGGGATTGATGGCCTCGGCACCATAGCCGGCAAGCACGCAGAACTGGTGCACCTCGCGCGGCTCGCCCGATTCGACGACGAGGCCGACCGAGGTCCGCAGGCCCTGGCGGATCAGGTGATGATGCGTTGCCGATGTCGCAAGCAATGACGGGATCGGCACGCGCTCGGCCGAGGTGGCGCGATCGGACAGGATGATGATGTTGTAGCCGTCGCGCACCACGCGCTCGGCCATCGCGCAGATCGCATCGAGGGCGGCTTCCATGTATTCGGGGCCGTTCGCGACATCGTAGGTGATATCGATGGTTGCCGTCTTGAACGGGTTTTCCTTGACGACGCCGATGGTGCGGATGCGCTCGAGTTCCTCGTTGGTGAGGATGGGCTGCGCCACTTCCAGGCGCATATGCCTGGACGTTCCCTTGAGATCGAGGAGATTCGGCCGCGGCCCGATGAAGGAAACGAGTGACATGACCAGTTCTTCGCGGATCGGATCGATCGGCGGGTTGGTCACCTGGGCAAAGTTCTGCTTGAAATAGGTGTCGAGCAGCTTCGGACGGCTGGAGAGCGCGGAGATCGGTGCGTCATTGCCCATCGAGCCCACGGCTTCCTGGCCGGTCTGGGCCATCGGTGCCATGAGAATCTTCAGATCCTCCTGCGTGTAGCCGAAGGCTTGCTGGCGATCGAGCAGGGGAACGGTGATCTTGGGGCGAACGCTCTTCGCGGGCGGCAATTCGCGCAACACAACCTGGCTGCGCTTCAGCCAGTCCTTGTAGGGATGCTGCGTACTCAGAGTCTGCTTCAGTTCTTCGTCGGAAATGATGCGTTGCTGCTCGAGATCGATCAGAAGCATTTTGCCGGGCTGAAGCCGCCACTTGCGGGTGATCTTCTCTTCTTCGAATTGAAGACAGCCCATCTCGGAAGCGAGCAGCACGTGACCGTCATCCGAAATCATGTAGCGTGCCGGGCGCAAGCCGTTGCGGTCGAGGGTTGCGCCGATGACGCGCCCGTCGGTGAAGGCCATGGAGGCCGGGCCGTCCCA
>JAEUMG010000282.1 GCA_016793355.1 Hyphomicrobiales bacterium | reverse complement strand
AGATCGCCGCCCTTGATCATCGCCAGGCGTATATTGACGAGATTGGAGAAGCTCATACCGGTGCCCATGGCGATGAGCATCAGGTGCAGGGCAAGGGTGGTGCGTTCCATCTGTGACCTCAATCGAGGGTCAGTATACCCTCACTGACCCTCACTGCCGAGCCCGCAACGCGCACGGCCGCAAGCCTGCCGGCAATGACATCAGCCTCGAGGTGAAGTTCGGAGGGGCGGCCCATCTCATAGCCCTGCTCCAGTTCCCAGACATGCCTGCCGTCGGCGAGTGATTCCGCCTGCAGCAACTGCGCCGCCAGAAGCGCCGTGGCCGAACCGGTTGCCGGATCTTCGGGAATGCCCGCCGCCGGCGCGAACATCCGGCCCCGAAAAGCGGTTCTTGGGTCGTCGCCGCCGCGCGCGTAAACATAGGCATTGTCGACGCCCATAGCCTGCGTCACGTCCGTCCACATCGGCTCGATAACGCGGCATTTTGCCAGTATGTCCCGCGAAGCGACCGGCACGTAAAAGAAACGCGGCCCACCCTCGTACACGCCGAGTTTATGGCCATCGAAACCAATCTCAGCCGGTTCTATTCCAAGCGCCTGCGCGACCTTCGGCTTTGGTGGAAGCTTGATGTCGACCGGATACGGCACGACGGGTGCCGTGAACATCGCCTGGATGCGATCCGCGATGCGCGTGACGGTGACCGGAACCAGCCCCGCCACCTCCTCGAGCCTGATCTCAGTCTGGAATGAACAGGTCGCCTTGTTCTTCAGTTCGGCGAGAAGTACCGCACAGCCGACTGTGGGATGGCCGGCAAACGGCATTTCGCCCGTCGGAAAGAAAATCCGCACCGACGCGCTGTTTGCCTTGTCCTTTGGCCTGCACGCGAAGATCGTCTCGGACAGGTTGAATTCGCGCGCGATCTTGAGCATCTGCTCGTCAGTGAGTTCATCGGCATCAAGCACCACAGCCAATGGATTGCCGCCGAAGCGGTACATCGTGAAGACATCCAGCGTGTGAAATCTGACCTGCATGGTGAATCCGCCGGGCTACCAGCCTCCGCCTCCGCCGCCGCCACCACCACCGCCGGACGAACCGCCGCCGGTTGAACCGCCGCCGCCATAGGAGCGGCTGCCGGGTGCAACGGAAGCCGCCGCGGTCGATGAGGCGAGGCTCGAGCCAAGACTCTTTGTGAACGTTCCGGGGCGAGTTGCGTCCCAACGACTGCCGGAGTACCAGGCGGGCGCCGCCGCAGCGCCCGCGGCGGCCGCAGCCGCCAACACTGTGGCAAACTTGGCGTTCCATTCATTCTCGCAATCGAGAGCCAACGCATAGGGCAGATACTTCTCGAAGAGCTGCGGCGTCTTTTCGGGCGGATGCAGAACCTTGAGCCGTTCCTCCTCCGCGGTCGAAAGATACATGCGGAAGCCTTCGATCTGGTCGAGAAGCTTACGGCCGGCAACCGTCGGCGCGCGCAGGAGATACTGGAAAAGCGCGTTGATGAAAACGAGCAGGATGGCTGCGATACCGAGTATGTAGAGCCCAGGCGCTTCGCCCGAGAGCATCACGACGACAGGCGCGGCAACGCCGCCGAAGACGAAGGGAACGAGAAACAGGGCGCCGAAGAGCGAGCCGATCTTGCCGAGAACGCCCTGGCTGTTGATGACTCCCTTGATCACCGTCCAGCCGACAGCGATCAGCACCGACCACCAGATGCCGCCCCACAGCGCGAGGAAGAGGCCCGTCCCTGCTGCTTCGCCTGGCAGGAATAGTGCCGATAGCAGCAGCGCCACCGCCGAGACCGCGATGCCGATCCAGAACCACTTGGCATTGCGCATGAAGGCAGCACCCTCATGCTCTTTCTTGAGGGCTCCCTCGAGCGCGTTGCGCATGGCGCGCACCTTGACGTGGTTCTCCTTTTTGAGGTCGGTCGTGCCTGCGGGGATCGCCCGAAAGAGAGCCGCTTCGGCCTGCGTCATCGGCTGGCCCTTTTCCGTCAGCTTGGTGACGGAAAAACCGTCCTCTTCGTCCCAGATCTTGAGCCAGCCCTTGACCGCAAGACCGACCAGCGCGGCAGCAAATCCGCGATCGTCGAAACCCTGCTTGGTGACATAGCGCGCGCCCGCCGGCCCCATGCCGGTCGGTGGGGAAAACAGCGGGATTATGACGCCCTTCGGCGGATCGCGGCCCACCGCGTTCCACGCGTA
>JAEUMG010000209.1 GCA_016793355.1 Hyphomicrobiales bacterium | reverse complement strand
GAGCGACGAACGCCCGGAGCGCGAGCGGAGGGCCGGGCCGGGCGGGAGCCGCGTAGCGGCGACCGGGTGAGGGGGCGTCTCCCCCGCACCGCCCTCCCAAAACCTGTCATTGCCGGACTTGGTCCGGCAATCCATCGCGCAACATACTCAGCCTGCGGAGTATCGGCCCGATGGATCCCCGCAATGAATGCGGGGATGACAACTACAAACAAACTTCCCCTCTCCCCGCGCGGTCCGAGCCGCGCCGCCTCATATTTCCCCTCCCTCTTGTGGGGAGGGGTGGGGGTGATTCTCCGCCTACCTCAACTCCTTTCTCATCAGCTTCGCACTCGCCGGACACAGCCCCGCAAACTGCTTCGTCCGCGCGATCGCCTTCGGCGCCTGCGCGCGATCGACAATCTTGTAGCCGAGCCGCCTGAAGTACTTCTCCGCATCGCTCGTCAGAAGCCACAGCCGCTGCGCACCCTCCTCGCGCGCCCGGGCCTCCAGCAAACGCACCAATGCGCGGCCCATGCCGCTTCCGCGCGCCGTCGGATAGATGATCGGTGAACGGAGGAGCTGGTCGGCGCCCGCTCCTTCAAGCCCGCCATAGCCGAAGGCCGTGCCGCCTTCATCCAGCAATGAGAAATAGCGCTGGCCTTCGCCACCCAGATCGTCGACCGGCAGGTTGTTCTTCTGAAGCGTCCCGCGCAGTCCGATGAAGCCGGCGTTCTCCGCATGTACCGGCTGCAAGACAAGACCGCTCGCCGCCTCCGCCTGCTTTTCCAGGGCTGCGATGAAATCGGCAAGCTCGCGCAAGGCGCCGCGCGTCCCGCGATAGACGGAAAGCTTGCCGTGCTTCCTTCGCTCAACCAGCCCGGCGAGGCGCAAATGCCGCAGTGGCCCGGAGAGCGACGATGACGGCCTGTCGACGGCGGCGGCGATCTCGCCTGCGGTGATCCCCTCCTCGCCCGCGCGCATGACGGCGCCCAGCACCGACAGGCGCGTTTCATCGGCGAGCGCGGAAAGCCGGGCAATGGCAAGCGGGCGATCCATTGGCACAGCGTTCCATAAGGTCAGCTTTGGTTCAAGCCAATCGCGAGTTGCTGGCACAATTCGAAAGCCCCATGCTGAGGTGCCCGGCGCGATAGTGCCGGGCCTCGAAGCATGCCGGTCACGCCGCTTCGAGCCTCGCCAATTCGGTCTCGAATTCAAAGCGCAACTGCGCCCCTTCTTCCGCGGGCAGGAACAGGCTCATCTGCGGAAAAATCGTGCGATAGAGCGAGACGGTCGTCGATTCCCACGGCATCGCCTTAGCCGCCCGCGCCTCGGCCAGTAGCGCGTGCAATCGTGCCCGCACCTTAGCGGGATCGGGCCGATAAGCCGGCGGGGCAGCATCGTCTCCGAAGAGATCGCCCTGCGCCGTGCCGCCGAAAAGGTCGCCTTGATTGGAAGACGTCATCTCGCCATTCGTTCACTCGAATCGGCGCATATTGCCTCAGCCCGCTAGCCAGCGCGAGAGCGGCCGCAAACTTATCCCCTGTCTGGAAATGCCTTGAGGTAGGCTTCGTCGATCTTGCCCATCTGCTGGATGGTAAAGGCAAGACTATCGGCGACTCGCCCGATATGATTGATTTCGTCCAACGAAAGCTTACGCCCCTTTCTGGATTTCAAGTATTTGTCGAGCACTCTGTAGCCGCCAATGTGAAAATCCCAGATCTCCTGGGGAACGGGTTTAAACATCTGGGATTCATTGATCCAGATTGCTTTGTCATCAGGTGAATAGCGAACGGCGTCCACAATATGGTCACCCTTCCCATGATACGTCGCTAGTCCCTTTTTCGGTACATCACGCAGCAAGTGCGCTTGTACGAGCGCCCAACCAAGATGAGACAATGCTTCGAAAGATTCTGCGGTAACGGGAAGTGGGATACGAGGAAAATCGGCACGTAAGAACTCCAGGTATCGGCGACGGTAGCTCGGTGCATGAAGGACCGCATAGACATAAGCCATAACCTCTTGCGGCGTGTAGAGACGATCGTAGCGTGCGTCTATGCCGTTTCGAAACTGCTCACCGAGATTCTCATGCGCGGTACCGTCTTTCCCAAAGGTATACAATGGAAAGACATAATTCTGTGACTTTGTATCGCTCGAGATCAGGCAGCTTTCAGCAGGCAGATTTGTTACAAAGGCGTGCTGCCAACTTCCTATGCCAATTTGTCGAGGAACCAACAGAGAGAGATTCTTGCGGCCTGCAACATGATCCAGCAACTCGCGTCTGGGGTAGTCCATGGTGAGCGCACTGAATTCACTCCAACGCTCATCAAACGGCCGATAAGCGATGACCTGGGGCTGCTTAAGCATGCCCTTTCGGGCTGACTCCCGGGCATCAGGCAGCGACCAATCTCGATTGCTCTTCAATCCATATAGTTGGTGCAGTTCTTCCTCTGCCACATGGGGATCGGAAAAGAGGGAAAGCTTCGAAAACATCTCGGCTTCGCTGAAGGAAATTGCGAAAGCATCTCTATGTGTCTGAAACCCCAATACGTTAGTGGGCATTATGTCGGTGATACGCCAACCCGCTTCATACTCGCCGCGCACAACTTCGTCCTGCTTCAAGAATAAGTAAGATGGGCTGGCGGGTGAAATGGGTACAACTCCGATAGTCTGCAGGGCCTCATCGGCAGCTACCCTATACTTACTAAGGCGCTTGCCCCAAATATCGGCTCGCCATACGCCGTGTTCCAAATTTCCGCCTTTAATAAAGATGCTGATCGCGACTCCTTGCTGTATGTCAAAAACGTTCTCGTCTTCGGAACCGTCCGGCGCACGTTCTTTTCGTTTTGTGCTTCCGTGCAAGTCGATTACATATATCTGTTCGAAAGTACGCATTAGAGACTGGCGCATACCGCGGAAGGTCGGATTGTCGAGCCAAGAATGATTCGTGATAATTCCGACGATACCCGCATCGACTACATCCATTTTGAGCTGCGCAAAGCGGATAAACTTCACATAGTCATCATTGAGCCACTTTGGGTTTCGCTCGCCAAGTGGCTTTTGGAATTCGCGCCCCGCATCATCAATTTCAGTGGTAAATTTGTACCCATCAATAGAACGCGTAATCCACTCGCCCTTGTTCTTTGAGTGACCGGAATAAGGGGGATTGCCAGTAATGACTAGAATCGGTCGATCCTTAACTACTTGGGCCGCCTTCGCCTCGGCCGCCACAGCAGGTAACAGAAAATTAGGCTCGGGATGAATTGGTTCTAGGGTGTTGGTGAGGAATACTTGAAGGCGCTCTCTGTCCTTCAACACATGCCCTTTGTCCTTGAGGTACTGCGACAGTTTTAGGTGCGCAATCGTGTAGGGCGCGATCAGGTACTCAAACCCGAACAGATTCTTCAACATGTGCTCGCGCACGATGAGGTCGGCGCGGCCGCTTTCCGGACCCCCGATATTGTCGAAGATACGTTGAAAAACCTCGAGTAAGAATGTGCC
Source organism: Hyphomicrobiales bacterium (assembly GCA_016793355.1). Taxonomy (GTDB): domain Bacteria; phylum Pseudomonadota; class Alphaproteobacteria; order Rhizobiales; family Aestuariivirgaceae; genus JAEUMG01. The sequence continues at coordinate 22,059 of JAEUMG010000209.1, read as the reverse complement.
GGTCCCGCAAGCAAAGTCGAGCAGGGTTACCCGTTTATGATCGGCGAGCCCGTCCGCGATCTCGAATGTTCGCTTGAGAATGTCGTCAACCGCGCGAATGATGAAGTTCACGATAGGGGGCGGGGTGTAATAGACGCCGCGTCCCTTTCGCATCTTCGGATCATAAGCCTTGAGATAGTCTTCATAGAAATAGATGAAGGGGTCGCGTTCAAACAACCGGTGTTCGTCCTCGTCGCTTGCTCGCACTTTCCGGCTGATCGCCTTGCGCTGCTTGAAAGATAGGTCCTCATGAATTGCCGGCAAGTCGAGGCCGTTAACGATCGAAAGGACCTCCTCGACCACCCAGCGGATGTCGCGATACTCGTTACGATCAAGTTCGGTGAGGAAGTCTATCAACTCTCGGATCAAACGGAATGAGCCCGGCACATACTCTCTGGCGTTGTGCAGCGTGACCGGCTCCGCGCCGGAGTTCAGGCGCGCAAGAAAGAGTCCGTAGGCCAACATCTGCGCGAAGGCATCGGCGAACTCCTTAAGGGTCAGTTCGTGGAAGACTTGGTCCCGGAAGACTTGGAATAGGCCGTAGAGCTTGCCTTCCTTGTGTTCGCGCTCCTGTCTTACCAGCTCCTCGGCAAGATAGTCGCGCAACAGCTTGCTGCGAGTAGCGAGCGCCAAGGCGAGCTGCTGGGATCGTCCGATGCCTTCGGGTGCAGTCGAGAAAAACCCTTGGAGGAGCTTGTGAACTGCAACGATGCGATCTTCCCGAAGTTTGAACCTCGGATTCTCCAGGTCGGTCGCATGGCAGAGCACCTCGCGCTGGATGCCGTCTTTGCTGATCCAGATGAAATGCAAATAGTCTGTGAGTACGATGTTTTGCGAAAGGCTCTTGTAATTGGTGATCTGAGTTGACCTCAGAATCTTGTCGAGGTTCTCTCCGATCGCTTTGTTCTCGACATATCCGAGAATCAAGCCCTTTCTCGATATCTTGAAATCCGGCGCACCCTTTGCCGCGACGCGCTTTGGCTCGTTCTGAACCGTCGTACCTGGATTGCAGCTTTCGGCGACGGCTTGCAGCAGGTTCTCAAGCGCACCCCGATCGGTATGCTCGGTCTTGTCGTCGAGCGGCGTCCTCCTGAGCGCCAACAAGTATCGGGCATACGCTTCGTGATCTGTCATGAGAAGCCGCCGTTTTCGGATTCAGAAATGACGTTACGCGTTTCAGCTAAACTCGCAAACTACAGGGAGCCTCGCTATCTAGGCTTGCGAATGTTAGAGGGGCACCCTTAAGTAGCAACATTCTTTCATCTGGCATAACGACGAAATGAACGCCCGTTCAATATTTTCCGCGCGCGCGAGTCGACCCGAATCGTGTCGCTAAAAATGCGAAAAACACCCTCCAAAATGCGCTAAAAAGCCGCCGCCGGCGCATCCGCGAACGCCGCCTTGCGCCGGGCCCGGCACACTCTCTTAAGCCCGCCTTTACCCTTCGCGGCCTAGACTGCGCATAAGACAGCCGGGATGGTGGCAGGCCGCAGGCGGGCCCCGTAAGGTTAACGAAACACCAGCCCCGGCATCGAAAATGCAGCCCAGACAAGCCCAAGCGAGCATGACCCCGCGCGTATTGATCGTTGAAGACGACCCCGCCCAAAGGCGCATCCTGGAAGAAATGACGAAGCGTTTCGGGCTCGATCCCGTGACCGCGGACTCAGGGCCCAAGGGCTTGGAAATACTCGGAAATCAGTCGGGCGGCCAGATCGAGCTGGTGATCCTCGACCTGGTCATGCCGGGCATGGACGGGCTCGAATTCCTGGAACGGATGACCGCCGTCCGGGGCGACCTGCCGGTCATCGTCGAGACCGCGCAGGGCTCGATCGAGACCGTCATCAAGGCGATGCGCGCCGGCGCCGATGATTTCGTGGTCAAGCCGATCAGCCCCGAGCGCTTGCGGATTTCGATCCAAAACCTGTTGAAAGTCAATGCCTTAACCGAAGAGGTGAAGCGCCTCAACAAGAAGGTCGGCGGTGCCTTGACCTTCGACGACCTGATCGCCTCCTCCCCCGCCATGGCCAATGTGCTGAGACTCGGAAGGAGGGGGGCCCAGTCCAACATCCCCATCCTGATCGAAGGCGAATCGGGCGTCGGCAAGGAGATGATCGCCCGCGCCATCCAGGGCGAATCGGAGCGCCGCGGCCGTCCCTTCGTTGCGGTGAATTGCGGCGCCATTCCGGAAAACCTTGTTGAATCAATCCTTTTCGGCCATGAGAAGGGGTCCTTCACGGGCGCCACGGCGAAGCATATCGGCAAGTTCCAGGAGGCCGATGGCGGCACGCTGTTCCTCGATGAAGTCGCCGAATTGCCGCTCGATATCCAGGTCAAGCTGCTGCGCGCCATTCAGGAAGGCGAGGTCGATCCGGTCGGTGCGCGAAAGCCGGTCAAGGTCAATATCAGGCTGATTTCGGCGACCAATCGCAACATGATCGACATGGTCAAGGCCGGCCGCTTCCGCGAGGATTTATACTACAGACTCAATGTCTTCCCGATCATGGTGCCGCCCTTGCGCGACCGCAAGGACGACATCCCGGCGCTGGTCGACCACTTCATCACGCGCTTTGCAGCCGAGGAAGGCAGGAAGGTCCGCGGCATCGATCCGGCCGCCCTCGCCATGCTCCAGGCCTACGCCTGGCCCGGCAATGTGCGCCAGCTCGAGAACACGGTTTTTCGCGCTATCGTCTTGTGCGAAGGGGATATTCTGGCGGTCGAGGATTTCCCGCAGATCGCCTCCCTGGTCGAAGGCTACGAGGTGAAGATCCCGCCCGTCCCGGTCACCCAGCCGAAGCCCGCCGCCGCTGTCGGCGCGTCCGCCATGATCGGCGCGCCTGGCGTCGCCCGCTCAACCGGCGGTGCTGTTTCCGACGGCATGGCGCTGGGTATCCCCGTTGTCACGGAAGGCGGGCATGTCCGCAAGCTCGAGGAAGTCGAGGCCGACATGATCCGCCTCGCGCTCCATCGCTATCGCGGCCAAATGTCTGAAGTTGCACGCAAATTGGGGATCGGCCGGTCCACCCTCTACCGCAAGATGCGCGATCTCGGCCTGGATGAGCCGAAAGAGGCGAAAATGTAACAGCGCGGCGTTTTTCGAACCGCCATTGCGCTCCTGCGTTGAACCCATGCCGGACTGCCAGTACCTTGTTCCGATCCGGAGGCGCCAATGAACCTCGTATCCCGGCTGCTTGCCGGTCTGTCTGTCGTTGCGTTCGCCCTGCCGCTCGCCATCCCCGCCCAGGCGGCACAAAAAGGCGAGGGATATAAAAGGCTTATGCATACGGGCAACAGCCCGGGTTTCATCGATTTCTCGTCCAAGAGGCAGAAACAGACCAGCCAGCGGGTCAAGAAGCGCACCCAGCCGGCAGCCCAGCCCGAAGAGACGGTGGCCGGCGGCGGCGAGGCGGAAGCGACCGATGAGCTGGTGGTCTACCGGCCCGAGGAGCTCGTAACGCTTAAGCTCCTGAAATTCGAGGGTGTCGCGCCCGCCGAGCCGCTTGCCGCGGCAATCCAGGCCGAGTTGCTCGAGCCCGCCAATGCGCTGCGCGTGACCGCGGCCGAGCGCAAGGCGATTCTTGCCGATTATCAGGCAAGGGGCTTCAAGCCGCTGTGGACGGGGGCCGGGGGGCTCACCCCGCGCGCTCGCGAAGTCCTTGATGTTCTTGCCAAATCGGGCGAGGAGGCGATGCAGCCGGCGGATTACCTGCCGAATGCGCTGGGCTCTTTTGACGATGATGGCGCAAGCCTCGGCAACGACCCCGCGCGCCTGGCCCGCCTCGATCTGGGCCTCACCGCGATGGCGCTGAAATACGCCCGCGATGCCTCGGGCGGCAGGCTGATCCCCGACCGTCTCACCCTTTACAACGACCTCAAGCCGGAGCGCGTCGATCCGGCCAACGCTATGAAAATACTGGCTTTCAGCCCCTACGTCGCGGCCTGGCTGAAACAGCAGCAGCCGCAGCATCCGGCCTATGCGAAGCTGAAGGAGGCCTATCTCGCCTTGCGCGGCGCCGGTGACCTCGACACAAGCCCGATTCCGGCCGGCAACCGCGTCAAGCTTGGCCAGACCGACCGCCGCCTGCCGGCCGTGCGCAAGGCCTTGATGGGGCTCGGTTTTCACGAGGCAGAGTTCCGCGTCGAAACGGAGGGCCTGCCGCCGGCGGCGCGCGAACGCGCGCTCGCCCGCGAGACGGTCCTCGATTCATCGCTCGCAAATGCGATCAAGGCCTTCCAGGCAAAAGTGAATCTGAAACCGACCGGCACTCTGGAACCGGCCACCGTCACCGCCCTCAACCAGCACAGTCCGCGCGAAAATCTCGACCGCCTCGCCATCAATATGGATCGCATGCGCTGGCTGCCGAAAAACATGGGCGAACGCCATGTGCTGATGAATCAGCCGGCCTTCGAGCTGCGCGTGATCGACAAGGGCAGGCAGGTCTGGCGCACCAATGTCATCATCGGCAAGCCGCAAACCCAGACGGTAGCCTTCCACGATGAAATGGAAACGGTCGTTTTCAACCCGTCCTGGGGCGTCCCGCAGTCGATCATCGCCAAGGAAATGCTGCCGATCCTGCGCAAGGACCCCTCCTATCTCGACCGCAACGGCTATCGCGTCATCCTGCCCAACGGCAAGATCGTCAAATCGCGCTCGATCGACTGGAGCGTCTACGGCAACAAGATCCCGCTCTCGGTCCAGCAGCCGCCGAGCGGCGACAACGCCCTGGGCGAAATCAAGTTCCTGTTCCCCAACACGCACAACATCTACATGCATGACACGCCGACGCGGGCGCTGTTCGCCAAGCCGGTCAGGACGTTCAGCCATGGCTGCGTGCGCGTTGAAAACCCGCGCGAATTCGCGACCCACGTGCTGGGTCTGGATCGCAAGGAGGTCGATTCGCGTATCGATTCAGGCGAGAGCACGACAGTGCGCCTGAAACACAAGCTCCCCGTCCATCTCGTCTATTTCACCGCCTGGCCCGATGAGCATGGCCGCATCGTTTATTACAACGACATTTATGGCCGCGATGCGCGCATGGAAAAGGCCTATAACGAGATCGCCGTCGCCGCGAAGTAGCGCCTATCCGTCGCTTCCGACATAGGCGATGCGCAGCATGTTGGTGGCGCCCGGCGTGCCGAGCGGCAGACCGGCCGTGATGATCACCCGCTGGCCGGGCTCGGCAAAGCCTTCGCTACGCGCAATCCGGCAGGCGCGCTCCACCATGTCATTGAGATCCTTGGCGTCTTCGGTGAGCACGCAATGTAGCCCCCAGGCCAAGGCCAGACGTCGGCCGGTCGCCGGAATCGGAGTCAAAGCAATGATCGGCACATCCGGGCGCTCGCGCGACATGCGCAGCCCCGTCGAGCCCGAGCCCGTGAAACAGACGATCGCCGCGAGCTTGAGCGTGTCGGAAATCTGCCGCGCCGCCGCGGAAATGGCGTCCGCGCTTGTCGCTTCCGGCTCGTTGCGCTGTGCGGTGATGATGGAGCGGTAAAGCGCGTCCTTTTCGACCGACTGCGCGATCCGGTCCATGGTTGCGACCGCCTTGTCCGGCCATTTGCCGGTGGCGCTCTCGGCCGAGAGCATGATCGCATCGGCTCCCTCATAGACTGCTGTCGCAACGTCGGAGACCTCGGCGCGCGTCGGCACCGGCTCGACGATCATCGATTCGAGCATCTGCGTCGCGACGACCACCGGCCGGCCGGCCCTGCGCGCCGCCCGGGTGATCTGCTTCTGGCGCGCCGGCACGGTTTCAAGCGGCAATTCGACGCCGAGATCGCCGCGCGCCACCATGATTGCATCCGAGAGCTCGAGTATCTCGCCAAGTGTCTGCAGGGCCGAAGGTTTTTCGATCTTGGCCATGACACCGGCACGGCCGCGCACGAGTTTGCGCGCCTCCGCGACATCCTCCGGGCGCTGTACGAAGGATAGCGCGATCCAGTCGACCCCGAGATTGGCTGCGCAATCGAGATCGGAACGGTCCTTTTCGGTCAGCGCCGGGATCGGCACGACCGTGTCGGGAAGGTTCAGGCCCTTGCGATCGGACAGTGTCCCGCCGAAAATCACCCGAGTGACAATCCGTTGCGGCGAGACCTCGACGGCCTCGACACGCAGGCGGCCATCATTGAGAAGCAGGCTGTCGCCCGGCTGCGCGGCGGCAAAGATCTCCGGATGCGGGAGATGAACGCGATTGGCATCTCCCGGCGCCGGATCGGTGTCGAAAATGAAGGTCGCGCCAGCCGCAAGGCGGGCTTCCTTGCCGGCAAAGGTTCCGATCCGCAATTTCGGCCCTTGCAGATCGGCGAGAATGCCGATCGGCCTGCCCTGTCGCGCTTCGACCTCGCGGATCGCCGCATGCAGCGCCTCGAGGGAGCGCTGCGGCGTATGGCTCATGTTGATGCGGAAGACATCGGCCCCGGCGACGAAGAGCCGCTCGATCTGTTCCCGTTCCGATGAGGCCGGGCCTAGGGTTGCAACGATCTTGACGCTTCTGTTGCGCCTCACTGGGTCTGCGCCCCGGTCGAGGTCTTCTCGCCGGAAAGCGAAATTGTCCAGTCAGTTTCCTCGCCCGTATCGACCTCGAAGAACCCGGTCTTCTGGTAGCCGCGGCTATCGCAGTCGGTGATACCGCGGATCGTGAAGATCTTGTCCCGGGTACACATCATCGACTTGCCGCCCCATGAGCCGCCTTTGTCATAGTCGACAGCGAATATGTAATAATACCGGGCGATCAACGGGCCCTTGAGCAAGGTCTCGCAATTATTGGGGCCGATATTCCACCAGCCCTCCGACGCCCAGCCTTCCTTGTCCTTGTAGCCGAGCGCCACGCCAACGCGACTGTCCGTCTTGTTGCACAGCTTAAGATCGGCGAGAGCCGCCGTTGACGACATGCCGAACCCCAACGCAGCGAGGAATCCCAACGCCAGCAAGCGTTTCATCGGTCCGCGGATCTCCACCCCAACACTCGAATCGGTCATAACATTCCTGTTTGCTATAGACTGAACAACTCCGAAGGCCAAGTTTGGCAAGATGATGACGCGCCCGCGCTGGCGGCCTATAGCATGCCGAAGTTCCCCTTAGACTACCGATGAAGGATTAAATTTTGCCAGAGCCCATTGCGGGGGCGTCCTCCCGTTTCGAAAGTTTCATACGCATCGCGGGAAATCAAGCGGCCGGGGTGATCCTGCTTTGCGACCACGCGCGAAATGCCTTGCCGCCTGAATATGGCGCTCTCGGCCTTCCGCCGGGCGAGTTTGAGCGCCATATCGCCTATGATATCGGCGCCGAGGCCGTAACCCGCGGACTCGCCGCGCGACTTGAAGCCATCGCGCTCCTGGCCGGCTATTCACGATTGCTGATCGATCCGAACCGCGGTCTCGACGATCCGACCCTTATCATGAGGCTGTCGGATGGTGCCGTCGTGCCCGGCAATCGCGACATCGATGACGCCGAAAGACAGCGCCGGATCGATCGCTATTATCTCCCCTATCACACTGCCATCACGCAAGAGATAGAGGCGCTGATTGCCGCGCGCATCCGCCCGATCCTGGTTTCGATCCACAGTTTTACGCCGGCCTGGAAGGACGTGCGCCGTCCCTGGCATGCGGGTATTCTATGGGATCGCGACGGCCGGCTTCCGCGCCTGCTTCTGGAAGGCCTGCGTCGCGACACATCGCTCGTCGTGGGAGACAACGAGCCCTATCACGGCGCGCTGGAGGGCGATACGCTCAACACCCACGGCACTAAGCGTGGCCTTGCGCACGCATTGATAGAAATCCGCCAGGACCTGATTGCCGATCAATCAGGTGTGGATGAATGGGTGGACAGGCTCGCGCTGATCCTGGAACCGGTTATGAAGGAACCTGGATTGAGGCGTGAGGCCGGTTTGGCAGGCTGATCATGAATTTGGATGAAAAGACCAGGACTGAACTCGAGGCGGCCGCCTTCCGGCGATTGCTGGCGCACCTGCGCGAGCGCACCGACGTGCAGAACATCGACCTGATGAACCTCGCCGGTTTCTGCCGCAACTGCCTGTCCAACTGGTTCGAGGAAGCGGCCGCACAACGGGGCGTTCCCGTCGGCCGCGATGAAGCCCGCCGTATGGTCTACGGCATGTCTTATGAGGACTGGAAGTCGAAATACCAGAGCGGTCCCAAGCAACCGCACGAAGCCAAACACAAGCATTGAGGGTTGCCATGCCGGATAAGAAAACCACCTTCGCCCAGGGACAGCTCAAGAGCCTCGTCGAGCGCATCGAGCGGCTTGAGGAGGAGAAGAAAACCATCGCCGGCGACATCAAGGAAGTTTACGCAGAGGCAAAAGCCAATGGCTTCGACACCAAAATCCTGCGCAAGGTGATTTCGATCCGCAAGAAGGATCGCCACGAGCGCGAAGAAGAGGAAGCGATGCTAGACCTCTATATGATCGCGCTTGGAATGGTTTCGGAAGCCTCGGAAGCGGCTTGAGGCCGCCTCGTCGCGGTTGTTACTGCAGCTGCTCGGCCTGACCGAGTTTTTGCCGTTTCTGGAGAACCACGGGGCTGTCCATCAGCAGGCTGCCCTTGCTGGTGCGGTTGACTTCCAGCCGGTCCGCCTTCCCCGAGGACGTCGAGACCGGGCCGAGCAGCGAGGCGATGCTCAGGCTTTGCGACCCCTCCGCCACGGGCGCGGCTTCCGTCGCGGCCTTCGGATCATCCAGTGGTTCGGCTGAGACGGCAAATTCCTGCGGAGCGCCGTCGCGACGCACGGCCTGATCCGGGCTGAAAATCAACTTCTTGGGCCACCAGAACAGATCCTCGCCGCTAGCAGATGCCGCCAAGGGCTTGATAAGAGGCAGGTCTTTGGCCGTGCCGTCACGCAGTTCGTCGGCAAAACTGCCTTTCGCCGCAATATTGGTTGACTGGCTACGCGGCTCTTCAACGAGCGACTCGGCGCCGGCGACCACGCCCAGGCTGTCAGCTGCGGCCTTGCTGCGCTCGGCGAAATTGACCCGCGGCACAGGTGCCGAAGCAGGCTCGATCGTCATGTTCGCGGCGGCGATCATCAGGACTTCGATCGGCTTCGGCCGCGGCAGCGGAACCGGATAACCTTCGGCGATCTCCCCGCCTGCCTGCGCGACCAGATCGAGCGGCGCGGCAATCGCCGGCTTGTTCTTCGGCAAGGCCGGCTTCAGCGTGGGCCGTGCCGGAGCCTCGGCCGCCTCGTCGGCGTCCTCGTCCACACCCTCATAGACGGTGGAAACGTCCGTATCCGATTCCTTGACCTTCTCCTCCGGCGTCGTAACCGCGATCATGTCCTTGCGATTGAGCCGCGCGCCGACCGTCTTCTTGTAGTCGCGCTCGATCTGCGCCATCTGCGTCGAACTGATCGCCGGCCCCCAGTGGCGGACGTTTCCGGAATCGATGTGAACGAAGCCCGACGGGCCGCCGGAGCTGCGATAATAACCGACGCCACCGACCTTACGGACCAATGCGCTGTTGCGGATTTTGACCGTCGGCACGTCCGGGAAATACATGTCGATCGCCTTGCCGACCATGTGCTGGCTCTTCCGAGCGACATTCCGCCCGATGCGCTTCAAGAAGGCGTTGGTCTTGGGGCTGCGGAAGCCACAAATGATGTGAATCGGGCGGGTCGAGCCGAGGTCGGCATGCAATTCCCACATCAGATCGACCGTTTCCGGGTCCATCTTGATCGTTTCATTGCGGCGCCAGTCCCGCATCAGGTGATTGATCTTGGTCATGGCCGAAGGAATGTAGCGCCCGTTCACCTTGTAGGTGACCGTCAGGCTCTCCTTCGTGTGCACATGATAGAGCGAGATGGTGCGGGTCTCGCCACCCGCCTCGGTTGGCGAAGCCGGCATGAAGAAGGGGCTCGCGACCAGGACGGCCGCGATCATGGAAGCAGCAAGGGTTCTGCGGAAGCGTTGAGGCAAAGTTAGCTTATGTCCGGAGGTGATCCCGACTGAACTCATCAAACACACTGACCGGGTAGATCCCCGATTCCCCTCATAAACTTCCCCTGCTTCCGGTGCGCCCGGCTTTATTGGATTCCGGGTTACACCGTTTACATGCTTCAGACAAGAATGCGGCGATAGCTTACCTACCGGGCATCCTTACAAGTTGAACTAGTAAGTTTAACGCGCACTTAAGGGCATGTCCCCGCTCGCCTTTTCCCGCTCTGGCGCTTGATTGACATATCCGGGGACGGATGCGGCGAATTTGAGGCAGCGGCGAATCAATCTGGCCGCTCAGATGTCTTCTTCGTCGGCCGCCAGCTCTTCTACCGCCTGCTTTGCGCCCTGAAGTTGTGGATTGACGGCCAGCGCGTCCCGAAACGCGGCGAGCGCGGCGTTATTGTCACCCTGCTGCTGCTTGATCATCCCAAGACCCGACAGGGCCCCGAAATGGCGCGGCTCGAGATCGAGCACATGCTTGATATCGGCGAGCGAGTCGCCGTAGCGGCCAAGCATGAAATAAACGGTAGCCCGTTTGTTCCAGGCCTCGGCGAAGTCCGGGTGGATCTCGACCAGCCGGTCGAGAATTGCAAGGCTGGCCTGCTCTTCGCCGGCGCCCAAGGCCTTGACCGCCTGGGTCAGCAGCAATTCGGCGGTCGGACTGTCGGACTTCATCCACAGTTCCCAGATGGCACGCTCCACCACCTGCGCCTCCACCGGCGAGTCGACCTTTCGCAATCTGGCGAACAGGCTGTCGAGGAGGTCGGAGCGGACTTCCGCCGGCGGTTTTCGCGGGATGGTCGGCGCGCGCGGGCCGCCCGGTTCCCGGTTTTGCTGGGCCAAGACGGGAGCGCTGAGCAGCCCCGCCGCGATGAGACAAACGAGAAGGCGCGCAATCCGTTTCATGAAAACAGTTTACACGCCCCGGATGCGCCGCGCAAATTAACGCGCGCCGGGCTCAGCCCTGGCGGGCCTTGAAGCGCGGGTTGGTCTTGTTGATGATGTAGATGCGGCCCTTGCGGCGAACCAGACGGTTGTCACGGTGACGCTTGGCCAGCGATTTGAGCGAATTGCGAACTTTCATGTCGATCACCACAAAGGTCGGCCGCGCCTGCGCATGGGCGCATTCGACCCGCCGATTTCCGGAATGCCGCTGCTATAGTGACGCAGGGCTTGACTGTCAACCGAACTCGCCCGAGGAAGACGACCCGACATGAAGCTCACCACTGAAACGATCATCACGGTCCTGGCACTTATCGGCGGCCTCGGTACGCTTGCCTATGCCGCAATCGCCGAGCGACGCCCCCGCCAAAGCCTCAACCCAAGATTGATTCCCACGACGCCATTGATGTTCATCGGCGTCATCGTAACCCTTCTTGCCCTGCTCCATATTGCGACCATGGCCGGGATCGAGTTGCCGAACCGGAGACGATGATCAGGCCCGTGCGCTCTGCTGATTCGTACCGGGCATCTGCGGATCATCATCGCACACCACCTGATCCCGCCCGCGATCCTTGGCCGCGAAGAGTCGCCGGTCCGCCGTGGCGATGAGCTCATCGAGCGTCCGCGCATGCTCGGGAAGGGTGGCGACCCCGGCGCTGATCGTCACCATGCCGGCAGCACCCTGGGCGCTGCGGGTCTTGACCGCGAGCCGCAGCCGCTCGGCCAAAAGGCTTGCCGCCGCATGCTTCGTGTCCTTGCACAGAACCAGGAACTCTTCGCCGCCATAGCGGAAAGCCAGATCGCCCTGCCTGATATTGGCGGCGAGCTCGGCCCCGATGATCGCCAGGGCCTGGTCGCCGGCGGGATGGCCGAACCGGTCGTTGATCGACTTGAACCGGTCGGCATCGATGATCAACAGGCTGAGGGGCGCGCCGGTCCTGTTCGCCGCATCGGCGGCTTCCGGCCCAATCCGTTCAAACTGTTCGCGATTGAGGAGCCCGGTCAAGGGATCGATCGCCGAGCGCTTCAGCAGAGCCTCGTATCTCTCGCGATAGGTGAGCGTGTCGAAAACATCGGCCAGTCTGACATTGCCCCTCTCCGGCCGCCATTCAAACCATTTGAGATAGAGCGTCACAAGGGCACTGAAGAAAAAGGCCGCGCCGATTTTCGCCACCAGCCCGCCGATGAAAACCTCCACCGGAGCGTCATAGAGATAGTGCAAGGCCATGAAGAACCCGACCTGGTCGAAGGCCAGCACCAGTCCAGCGCTCAAGAAAATCCGCAGGAACGTCCAGCTCCGCAGGAGCTGCCCCAGCCGTTCATAGAGAAGTATGATCGCAATCCCGTCGATCAAAAGCAATGTCGTGCCCCAGATCATGAGGAGGCCCATCTCGTCGAGGAAGGCGAGATCGGCCGCCCGCCCGCCGGGCGACAGCATCTCATGCTGGCGCAGGATGACGACAAGGCTCACGATCAGCAGATTGCCGACGAACAATCCGTAGATCGGCTGGCGCACCGTGCTGGCATCCTCGCGGATATAGAGCAGCAGCAGCATGATGAGCTTGCCCGAGAACAGGACGGTCGAACCCGGAGAAATGACGCCGAATGGCAACGGGATATAGAAGACGGCGGCGAGATAGGTCTCGAGGAAATGCATGACCCCGAGCGCGCACATGAACAGGCCGATTCCATAGCGGTGCCGGGCGCGGAACAGCGTCGCCATGACGCCGAAATAGACCAGCGCCTCCACGATCAGAAGCAATGCATTGACGACTGCCATGTTCATGGAGGTGAGCGAACCCTGATCCCGCAGCCGCGAAATCTAGTGGCCGGCGCTTAACAGAAGGTAGCCGCAATTCCGTAAAATACGACTCTGCTATACGGAATCGCGAATGAGCGGCGTCGTCGAGCAGTGAATGCCGCCACCGTTAAGTTGCATCTTCGCATAGGGCAGTACCGTCCATTTGATGCCGTGGCTGGCAAGTGCATCGAGCGTGCGATTGGTGGCACCCTCCGGCATGATGAGTTCGCCTGGCGCCGCCCTTGACCATGATGAGCGGATCGCGGGTGTAACAGGACTTGAGCCGCTGACCAGGATCGCCATCGACATATTCGATCGCGACACCATGCGACTTCAGCGCCGCGACGAGCGCATCATGCTGCGCCTGCATCTCCGATAGCGGCGGCACACTATCGCTCTGGAAATACCAGCCGGATTCGAGGTCGCCGAAAGACCCGATCGCCTCGATCCGCTTGCCGGGATCGACCACCGCCATCTCAGGCCCCGGCCGGTGCATCAGGACCGAGCGGATGCGTCCGACATCATTGTCTGTGCCCCAGGCCCGCCCCCAATGGGCGCGGAGCTCAGCCTCATCCTCGAATGGCGGATCGCCGGGGGTTGCGAACATCCGCACCGTTTCATTGTAGATCCAACCAGGGGGTGCCTTGTCCGCCATGATGCGCCCATACCCATGTTTCCAAGGGCAGCATCCTCGCAAATCGCCATCGCTTTGCAACTCAGGCAACGGCATTGCCGAGGCTTGCGCTCAACACCATCACCCGGTATAGGGCTGCGGCAATCGGCGGGCGGTTAGCTCAGCGGTAGAGCACTACGTTGACATCGTAGGGGTCACAAGTTCGATCCTTGTACCGCCCACCATCTCCTCTCGGATCGAAACGCCGGGCGCGCAGCATAGAGCGGGATGTACTCAGACACAGTCGGTCCGACCAGAACCCTCATGGTGAGGTGCTTCGCCGTAGGCGAAGCCTCGAACCATGACCAACCGGCGAGATCGTGCACCTGAACGCCCTTCGAGGGCCGCTGCGCTCAGGGCGAGGGGTTACTTGCGGCAACCATAAACCATCCCCCTCTAGGCCGCGATCATCCGATCGACTTCGGCGACCAGATCGCGCAGATGGAATGGCTTGGACAGGATCTTGGCATCCTTCGGCGCCTTCGAGTCGGGGTGAAGGGCCACCGCGGCAAAACCGGTAATGAACATGATCTTGAGGGATGGATCGAGTTCGGCCGCCCGGCGAGCAAGTTCGATACCGTCCATTTCCGGCATCACGATATCGGTCAGAAGCAGGTCGAAATCCGCCTGCTTGATCTCTTCGAAGGCACTGGCACCCTCGGCAAACGACGTCACCTGATGGCCCGCCCGCTCAAGGGCTCTGGCGAGGAAGCGCCGCATATCCTCATCGTCCTCCGCCAGAATGATCTTCGCCATAACCGAGCAAAACCCTGATAAAAGCCGCCGCCGCCCGGAACGGCAGCCCGCCGGACGATTCCGCCACATTAGGCGGCAACTGTAAATGCCGGGTGAAATGGTGGACAGCCGCGCAACTCATGCCTAAGAATTAGGTGGTGATCTGACAGCGGACCGAGATGCCCGTCATCTGGCAGCAGGAATTCGGGAACAAGCCTTTCGAAGTCGTCGCGCCGCGGCAGTGGACGGCGCCCGCGGTCTTCAACTCTCCGCACAGCGGCGCCTGCTATCCGCAAGCCTTCTTGGCCCTGTCGCGCCTCGATGCAACGGCCCTGCGCAAGTCCGAAGATTGCTATATCGACCGGCTTTTCGATTGCGTGGTGGAACTCGGAGCGCCACTGCTCAAGGCCCATTTCCCCCGCGCCTACCTCGACGTCAACCGGGAGCCCTACGAACTCGACCCACGCATGTTCCGCGAGGACCTGCCCGGCTATGCCAATACGGGCTCGATCCGGGTAGCGGCGGGACTTGGAACCGTGCCGCGCATCGTCTGCGAGGGCGAGGAGATCTACCGCATGCCCTTGAGGCTCGACGAGGTGCTTCAGCGCATCGACAGCATCTACCGGGCTTACCACCGTACTCTGTCGGGCCTCACCGCCCAGGTCCACGACTCCTTCGGCGCCGTTCTGCTCGTCGATTGCCACTCCATGCCCTCTTCGGCCGCATGCCTGGTCAGCACCAATGAGAGCATTGTCGACATCGTGCTGGGCGACCGCCACGGCGCTGCCTGCGGCGAACCCATCACCGCGCTACTCGAAGAACTCTTGCGCGCTCAGGGGCTCAAGGTCGTTCGCAACAAGCCCTATGCCGGCGGATTCATTACCCAGAGCCATGGCAGCCCGCTGAGCGGGCGGCATGCGCTCCAGATCGAAGTCAACCGGGCGCTTTACATGTCCGAAAAGACCCTGGAGATGACGGCAAATTTTGCGGTCCTCCAGCGGATCCTCGCCTTGGCGCTACGATCGTTGATTCAAGAATTGGATGGACTGCTGCAGCCGCTGCGGCACGCAGCAGAATGAGGGAGGAGCCCCCGGGGCAAAAAAAGAGCCGGTCAGACGCGTGTCGACCGGCCCAAGTCTAGGGAGGAAACGCCCAGGAAGGGCTACAAGACGCAGACGTCGTCGGCGCCTTGCAGAACGGTATTTGCCCCCGCATTGCAGCATTTTCAAGGCCGAAGCCGGGGATTCTCGGTGTCACGCATCCTCAGCCCCTGAAATTTCCCTTACTCTCACAGATAAGGCATTGAAATAGAATGACATTTACATTTGTATCCGCGAATATGCATATGTCGCCTATCGCCCTTGTGCATATCGCATGGCCGCCGGACTGTGATATTAATGTTGCACCGCAAAACTATTTTTGCAGAGTGGGAGAAGTTCGTTGAATCTGGCACGCAATACCGACTGGAGCGAGTTCACCCGCTTCGCCAAACATTTGGCGGAGGAGGCCGCGCGAGCCATCATGCCCCACTTCCGGCAGGATTTGGCCGTCGAGGTCAAATCCGGCGCCATATGGGATCCGGTCACAGAGGCCGACCGCGGGGCCGAGCGCGTCATGCGCCATCACATCGAAACACATTTTCCGGATCATGGGATCCTGGGCGAAGAATTCGGCGCCAAGAAGGGCACGTCTGGTTTTACCTGGATCCTCGATCCGGTGGACGGCACCCGCGCCTTCATCTGCGGCATGCCCACCTGGGCGACCTTGATCGGGCTCAATTTCGAAGGCGAGCCCATGCTTGGCGTCATGAGCCAGCCCTTCGTGGGAGAAGTTTTTTTCGGCAACCCCGAAGGCGCCTGGGTCGACTATCGCGGCACGACCCGCAGATTGAGAGTACGCCCCCGACGGCCACTGTCCGATGCCGTGCTGACCACGACCGCCCCGGAACTCTATCGCACCGA
The DNA here is from genome assembly GCA_016793355.1 of Hyphomicrobiales bacterium. Classification (GTDB taxonomy): domain Bacteria; phylum Pseudomonadota; class Alphaproteobacteria; order Rhizobiales; family Aestuariivirgaceae; genus JAEUMG01. Next base: position 5,959 of record JAEUMG010000209.1, on the reverse strand, counting down.
CCATGAGAAGGCCGTGCTGGCCAGACTGAGCGCCGCAACCCGGCTGACCCGCTATGGCGGCGACGCCTATTTCTTCTGTGTGATGGCAGCGGGACAGGTGGATATCGCCATGGACGCCCGCATGGAACCTTACGATATCGCTCCCCTTTTACCGATCATACGCGGCGCCGGCGGCGCGGCCAGCACCTGGGACCGCGGAAATCCGTCCTTGGGAGGCAATGTGATAACGGCCTCGTCCGCGGATCTTCTCGAGGATGCGCTCGCCGTGATTCACGCCTGAGACCCAGGACTGGCTTCAAGAAAGCTGTCGAATGCCGCAAGGAACTGTTCGCGCACTTCACTGACTTCAGAGAGCAGATCGTGCCGGGCCTCGGCGATCGAGACAAACGCGATTCGTTCGCTGCCATTGGCGAACTGTCGCGCGGCACCGGTATCGACCACCCGATCCCGCCCCGCCGAAACGATGAGGACCGGAATTCGCAAGGCACCCGACTTGCGCAGCGAACCGACATCGCGCAGCGCATCGAGCGCGGCCGCGACCCAGCCGAAGGTCGCCCCGCCGAGCCCCAACCGTGGCTCCTTCTCCAGGATCTCCGTGCTGCGCAGAAATCGCCGCTTGTCGCCGGTGAGATTGTTGTCGGGGAAGTCCTCCGCCCTCAGCGGCCGCCGCGCCTGCCCGGGAACGAATAGCGATCCCAATCCGAGTGCCGTCATCAGGGTAGGCAGGACCCGCACGGCAAAGCGCGGCCAGCCACCGCGCCGCAGGCCCAGCAGGGGCGCACTGAGTATGGCGCGTTCAAACCAGATTCGCCGTTTCAGCGCCCGCAAGACAATGAGGCCGCCGGTCGAATGCCCAAGCGCATGATAGGGCGGCAGGCAATCCGGCAGCACCATCTGGTTCATGACGGCAGCCAGATCGGCGTCATACTCGCGGAATCTGCGTATGCGGTCGCGATAGATGTTTCTGTTGCGGCGCGCCGATCCTCCCTGATCGCGGAAATCGAAGATCGCGACACCATACCCCCTCAAGGCCAGATCATTGATTGTCTCGAAATATCTCTCGATGAAGTCGCCGCGGCCGCAGACGATGACGACGGTTCCCTTGCCTCCGCTGCCCCGCAGATGGGCCGCACGCAAACCGACGCCATCCTTTGCGACGACCTCGCGTGCCGTCAGTCCCTCCGGCACCGGGTTGTCGGGTGTCGCGACAAGATCGATGAACTGTGGAGGGATTCTCGCCTTCATGCGTGTTTCCTATCGAAGGCGGATGACGCTCGCAAGCAAAGGGCCCGGTCTTATCCGGGCCCGCTGGGTGTCAGTGACATAAAAGTCGCTACTGCTTCTTCACCTGTGTGAGTTCGCCATTGGCTGAACTCATCTTGATGACGTAATTCGCACCATCGCGGGTTGCTGCGAATGCGTATTCCTTGCCTTCGCAGGTCGAGGGCTTGACCGACGAAAATCCGTAGCCGGCTACGATGCTTGAGGCCTTGTCGCAGGTAATCGATGTCGGCTTCTTCTGTGCCTGCTGTTGTGTCTGGGGCTTCTTTGTCGTGGTGGCCGCTTTCTTCGTCGTCGTCGTGGTCGAGGGCTTCGACGCCTGCGGTGTCTGTTGCGGCTTCTTCACCTTCTTCTTGGGCGGCCCCGGAGGTGCATAGCGCGGTTCGTAATAGTCCGGGTCAAAATCGTCATACTCGTCCTCATAGGCCGAATAGCGATTGTACTTGCGCAGGTAGCGTGGCGGCGGAATGAAGATGGGGCCGGGATAGAAGCTCTCATACTCCGGATAGTAGTCGTAGTAGCGCCACTTCCACTTCGACCCGGCCTCCGCGCTATCCACGGAGCCGAAGGCAACCAGCGCCACGAATCCTGACAAGAGACCAAGCTTCAAACCACGCATTCCCACCTCCGCTCGAACGGTTCACGGCGCCGGATACGCCTGACGCACGTCATCCTCTCAGGCGCGATAACAAACACTGCGATCATGGCGAAAGCTTGCTGAATGCCGGGCCGGCATTCCGTTCATCTCCGGTTCATGTTGGCGGTCCCGGTCGGCCGGCCCGGTGCTGTTCTAGAAAGGCTTCACGCTGACGATGTAGCCCTTCCAGTTCACGCGAACCCGATAGGGTTTGCCATACTTCCAGGCCTTGTATTTGTAGACGGGCGCGCTGCAGTCATAGGGCGAGACACTCTTGAAGCCCTGCCACCGGACGATCTCCTTGCCTTTCCAGCAGCTTATTCCGCCGTAGCCCGCCTTCCAGTAATCGTTGGGATAATCATAGCCGCCATAGCCATAACCGGGTCCATAGCCGTAGCCATAGCCGGTGCCAAAACCGACGCCAACGGCAACCTGCGTCCCAGCCAGCGCCTGCTGGGCTGGAAGGAAAGCGGCAACGGCCGCGACAACCGCGCTTGCAACGAGAGCTGACTTGGTAAGCATTGGAACGATCTCCTTCGATCAACATGCTTGAATGGCGGTGACCGTAGCGCCTCCGGCCTGAACGCCGTCAAAACTCGACGTTCAACCAGCGTTCACCAGCTAAACGATTGATTTTACAAAATTAAATTCACGCAGCGCGAGGCCCTTGAATTGCTCCGGGCAAAACTTATCTCCAGCAGGCGGGCGCCAATCGGGCCCGTAACTGAACGGCCCGGCCCTTGTGGCGGGCAAACCCAATCGCACTTTGCTTAAGGAGGATGTGCGCCATGTTTGATCTGACCCCCCTTTATCGTTCCACCGTTGGCTTCGACCGTCTTGCCAGCCTTCTCGACAATGCCGGCTCCTTCGAAGCCCCTTCCTATCCGCCCTACAATATCGAGCGCCTCGGCGAAGACAAGTACCGCATCACCATGGCGGTCGCCGGATTTGGTGCCGATGACCTCAACATCGAAGTCAAGCAGAACACCCTGACCGTTTCCGGCCGCAAGACCGAAAAGCCGGACACCAAGGTCCAGTATCTGCATCAGGGTATTGCTCAGCGCGCCTTTGAGCGCCGCTTCGAGCTCGCCGACTTCGTCGTTGTCGAGGGCGCGGAGGTTGACAACGGCCTGCTCCACATAACGCTCGAGCGGCACATTCCCGAGGCGATGAAGCCCCGCACCATTCAGGTGAAGGGAGCCAGTTCGCAGAAGACCATCGAGAGCAAGCAGGCTGCCTGATCAGCTCGCCTTGTGAACGCGGAGGGCGCTTTCTGAAAGGGAAGCGCCTTTTCTCGTTATGCGACGCGTTTCAGGCGCATCAGGTCGACGAAACGGTCGACATCCTCCTCCGGCGTGGCAAAGGAGAGGACGAAGCGGGCGAGGATTTCGTCTTCCTTGATCCCGTCGAGCCCGAGCCCGTCCGGCATCCAGTCGAAAAACCTGACCCCTGCCCCCTGAAGTTCGTCGTAGAGCCGGCGCGGCATCACTGTGAAGACCTCATTGGCCTGCACAGGATGGGGAATCCGCAAGCTGTTTGACGACAAGAGCCCCTTTGCAAGGCGCTGCGCCAGCGCATTCGCGCGCCGCGCATTTTCGAGCCACAACCCATCCTTGAGGTAGGCCAGCATCTGCGCGCCAAGATAGCGGCTCTTGGACACGAGCTGGCCCGCCCGCATGCGCCGATAGGCGAAATCCTCAGCCAGCTCGGTATCGAAAAAAATCACCGCTTCGAGCAGCATGGCCCCATTTTTGGTGGCGCCGAACGACATGACATCGACGCCCGATTTCCAGGTGGCTTCGGCCGGCGAGACGCCAAGTCCGGCCACCGCATTGGCGAAGCGGGCCCCGTCGATGTGCAGCTTCATGCCGCGCGGCTTGATCAGGGCCGAAATGGCGGAGATCTCGGCAGGTGAATAGAGCGTGCCCAATTCGGTTGCGTTGGTGAGCGAGACCGCGGCAGGCTTTGGATCGTGTTCGCCGCGAATGAAGCCATTAAGCGTTTTTTCGATCGCCGCAGGCGTGATTTTGCCACCGGCGCCCCGGAGGCCGATGATTTTTGCGCCGCCGGTGAAATGCTCGGGCGAATTGCACTCATCGCAGCTTATATGCGCCTCGGCATGGCAGATGACCGCGCCATACGGCGGCGCAATCGCCGACAGGGCAAGACCATTGGCAGCCGTACCCGTCGTCACCAGAAAGGCGCGAACCGGCTTCTCGAAGACCTCGCAAAGCGCCTCTTCGGCGCGTTTCGAGTAATCGTCGCTTGCATAGGATGGGGTCGTACCCGAATTTGCCTCCGAGATCGCCGCCAGGATGCGCGGATGGATGCCATAGACATTGTCGGAAGCAAAATTCATGGGAAGCGGCCCTTCGAATGAGGAAGCGGCTTCTATCAGAGCAACCGCCCTGCGACAAATCCTGCCTCGGCCAGGTGTTGCGCAACATCATTGCGTATTGCGCCCGGCCCATGATTCCTTCTTGCGCATCGTTCTAATTTCTGGCAATAATGCCAAAAGGACAGCACCACTGTCCTTTTTGAATGCGCAACCAGTTTGACGAGTGGACCCCGATGGTCGGGACAAATGCCACGAATATGCTGACGGAGGCCGATGATGCGGCCGCCGGTTGCGCCTGCCCGCCCGCACGAGCGACGACGAAACGCGACTGAGGGGGACGAGACGGGCGCTGCGACTGGCGCACGGAAGCTCGATCCTCGCTCATGTCGGGACCTCGGCAGGGCTAAACTCGAACTTCCGTTAGACTACGATGCTAGGTGCCGGCATCAGCCGGCATAGGTAACTGAGGCCGAACGGAGGAAGGCTTGGCCATGAAGACGGATCAGGGATTGCTCGCCGAAGGTGCCCGTCCCGCGCACGGGCTCTATGACGGACGCCATGAGCACGATGCTTGCGGCGTCGGCTTCATCGCCAATATCCGCAACATCAAGAGCCACAAGATCATTTCGGACGGCTTGAGCATCCTCAGGAACCTCGAGCACCGGGGCGCCGTCGGCGCCGATCCCAAGGCCGGCGACGGCGCCGGTATCCTCCTTCAGATCCCGCATGAGTTCTTTGCCGAAGAGGCAAGCAAGCTCGGCTTCAGCTTGCCGGGACCCCAGCACTACGGCGTGGCCCAGCTCTTCATGCCACGCGCCCCGATCTACCGGCAGGATATCGAACGCATCTGGTGGGAAACCACCCGCGAAGAGGGCCTCAAGGTGCTCGGCTGGCGCGATGTCCCCGTCGACAGCTCGGTTCTTGGCCATTCGGTGCGTGACACCGAACCATTTCACCGGCAGCTCTTCATCGGCCGCGGGCCAACCATCCGTGACGAAGCCCATTTCGAGCGCAAGCTCTTCGTCTGCCGTAAGGTCGTGTCCAATCGCGTGCTCGAAGTGCTCGGGCAGAATGCCCGCAGCTATTATCCCGTCTCCGTGTCCTCTCGCACCATCGTCTACAAGGGCCTCGTGCTCGGCAAGGAACTTGGCGCATATTATCTTGACCTCGTCGACGTGCGCCTTGCCTCGGCATTGGCGCTTGTTCATCAGCGCTTCTCGACCAACACATTCCCGTCCTGGCCTCTTGCGCATCCCTATCGCTTCATCTGCCACAATGGCGAGATCAACACGGTGCGGGGCAATTTCAACTGGATGGCGGCGCGCCAGGCCAATATGAAGTCGGAGATCCTCGGCGCGGATCTGTCGAAGCTCTGGCCCATCTCATACGAGGGTCAGTCCGATACCGCCTGTTTCGACAACGCGCTCGAGTTCCTCTATCAGGGCGGCTACGCCCTGCCTCATGCGATGATGATGCTGATCCCGGAAGCCTGGGCGGGCAATCCGCTCATGGACGAGGAGCGGCGCGCCTTCTACGAGTATCATGCGGCCTTGATGGAGCCTTGGGACGGCCCGGCCTCCATGGCCTTCACCGACGGGCGCGTCATCGGCGCAACCCTCGACCGCAACGGCTTGCGCCCGGCACGCTACATGATTTCGGATGACGGTCACGTGCTGCTCGCTTCCGAGATGGGCTGTCTTCAA
>JAEUMG010000172.1 GCA_016793355.1 Hyphomicrobiales bacterium | reverse complement strand
ATTGCCATTGTGAACGAGCTCGATCGCTCGCTTCGAGACCTCGCATAATTCGCAGACATGCGTTTCCGGCAGTGAAGTATGGCCGCCATTGATATGGCCGATGACATCGGCGTCCGCTTCGAGCACGGTGTCTTTGTCGATCAATCCCGACCCCGGTATCGACGGGCCGCCGGTATGGATCGTCGACTGGATGCCGTGCTTGCGTGCCCAGGCAACCATCTCCTTCGCCTCATAGCCGGCCTTCACGCTCCCCAATCCGACCTCGCCCAGAAGCGCCACGCCGGCTTGTGCCAGATCGATGAAATCCTGCTCGACCATGCCTTTTTCAAGCACCGGAGCACCGGCATGGAGTTTCACGCCTCCCGGCCGGAAAGCGGAGAAACTGCGCTGCGCGGTAATCGCCAGAGCCTTGAGCCCTACGACATCGCGCGGCCGCCCCGGCAGATGAACCTCTCCTGCCGAGACCATCGAGGTCACACCACCATGGAGGAAGCTGTCGATCCAGTTGATCTGGTTCTGGCGCGGCGTCCAGTCGCCGAAAACGGGATGCACATGGCTGTCGATAAGCCCCGGGCAAAGTGCCGTACCCTTGGCGTCGATGATTGTCGTCGCCCCGCTGTGATCGGCATCCTGCGCCTTGCCGACAAAACTGATACGTCCGTCGACACTGACGACCGTATCGGCATCGGCGAGCGGTGCGTTGAGATCGCCGGTCAAAAGCAAGCCGATATTCTTGACGACCGTCTTGCCTTTGACGGCTGTTCCCTGGGCTTCCGCGGCCATGCTGATCCTCCTCAACTTGGCCGGAGTGTCAGTCAGCGCGAATTCTTTGGCAAGTGGGCCGAAAGCTTGTTGCGCCGTGATTTCAGCGCGTGCCGCCTGCGGCGCCCTCACCCGGTCGGCAGCGCATAAACCGTGCCGCGATAAGGGGCTGTCGCGGGCTCGTCCACGGCCGTGATGAAGATGGTTTTTCCGTCATCGGAAAAGGCGAGATTGGGAGCGGCGGCGGATGGAACTTCGATCACCCTTAAGGGCGTGCCGGATTGATCGACGACGACGATCCGCCCGGCGCTGAATTCGCCGATGTAGAAATTCCCGTCGGGTCCAAGCTTGATCCCGTCGGGATAGGCTGTGGCGGCTTCGCCGATCTCGCCCATGCGCAGGAACAGGTGCCGGTCGGACAAGGAACCGTCGGCCTCGATCGTGAACGAGATGACGCGATGCGCCTCGGATTCATTCACGAACAGACGATCGTCGAGCCGCACAATGCCATTGGCGAAGTGCAGGTCATTTGCGACTTCGCGCAAGGTCCCTTCGGCCGTGAGATGCACGACCCGCCCGATGATCGGTCCGGGCTCCCACGGGCCCGAGAGCGTCAGATAGACGCCGCCCTTGCCGTCCGGCGCAATGTCATTGGGACCGGACAGCACGCCGCCAGTCTCGTCCGCATTGAGGATCCTGAGTGTAGTTCCGTCACGCCCGACGATCGCCACTTCATTGGAGGCGAAACAGGCGACGACGAAATCGTCGCCTAATGCCCCGATGGCCGCGGGCCCCGAGCCTTTGCGGCTCCAGAAAATGGAAATGCTCTTGCCGTCCCAGGCCGACACGCGGTCGCCGCCATATTCGGCATAGTAAAGCACGCCGTCCCGGACGAGCGGGCCTTCCGGGAACAGTGCCTGTCTGGTGATGATCTGCATGTCGGCCTCCCGCCAACGCATTTGGACCCAGAAGCGTGCGCAGTTTGAGGAAACCTGAACTGCAAACACAAGAACAGAGTTAGCGCGATCTTTGGCCACTGGACGGTACTGCCCTGGAGTTGCCTCCGCTCTCGGGAAGCAGAGGGGCGCGGCCGGACTTTCTACAGGCTCGTTTTGGTTGCGGGCGACCCGAAGCGGTCATCGCATAGAGCGCCGCGATTGAACCTGTCGGCGGGCCCGTCGAGGCGGGATCGCCGAAGTACCCCTTGGTGCTCGCGCGCCAAGAAGCCGCTTGGCGGCCGCAGCGGCGGCCTCGGCATAAGTCTGATCTCCGTGGATCAGGATCATGACCATCGCGCCCTCTGCGAGAAGCTGAATCTCTCGGGCCCGGTCGTTCGGCGATTCGATATTGGCCCTGACGAGTAGTGCAGCGATGTATTGCTCAAGAACGGCCTTGTGTTGCCTGGCGACGGACCGGGCCGGGTGACCCGGCAAATCCGCGAGTTCCATCGCAAGGCGCGTGAAGCCGGAACCCGCCCATCGGGGCTTTGATGACCAGATGGCAAGCTCTCGGAAGATAGTATCCACCAAATGCGTCGGGTCGTCGGACGCTTCGATGCCGAAATTCTGGAATGCTGCGAAGGCCGCTTCATGTTGTGATGCGAGCACGGCGGCGAGGAGCGTATCCTTGCTCTTGAAGTGATAGTACAAGGTCCGCTTTGTGAGCTTGGCAGCAGCAGCGATATCGTCGACTCCGACACGAAAGAAGCCGCTCCGGCGAAAGAGCTTGTAGGCCGTCTGCAGTATCTTTTGCCGGGTTTGGTCCGCCGATCTGGGCATTCACACACGCTAGCGCCAACGAATGTATACTGGCTAGTGAGTTTACATTTTGTCCTTTGTACCATCCGATGGTCCGACGATCTCGATCACCCGGAGTCCATGTCGATGGATACAAGTGCCCAAACCCGGAAACCGCATTTGGGACCGGAAGCGTCCGAACCAGGAATCCGCCCGGAACAGGGTCGCCCTCTACCGTCCTTCTTGAGCGGGATCACGTGTATCGAGGATCTGCGACAGACGGCCCGCCGCCGGGTGCCGCGGGCTTTCTTCGGTTATGCCGACGGAGGCTCCTATTCGGAGCAGACACTGCGAGCAAATCGCAAGGGTCTGGATGCCATCGAGCTACGCCAAAGGGTGCTGGTTGACGTTTCAGAAAGACAAACGAGCACGACAATCCTCGGAGAACCTGTTGCACTGCCGATTGCGCTGGCACCAATCGGAATCGGTGGACTTCAGTGGAGCAACGGGGAAATTCTTGCTTGCCGCGCCGCTCAAATGGCTGGCGTTCCATACACCTTGGGGACGCTTGGAATCTGCTCCATCGAGGATGTTGCCGCCGCAGTCGATCAACCTTTCTGGTTCCAGCTCTACGTGATGAAAGATCGCGGGTTTGCCCGATCGCTCATCGAGCGTGCTGCGACCGCAAAATGTAGCGCGCTGGTGCTCACCGTCGACCTGCAAGTCCTCGGTCAACGTCATGCCGACATCAAGAACGGCCTGTCGGTGCCGCCATCGCTCAAGTTCAGAAATCTGATGAATATGGCAACCAAGCCGCGCTGGGCAGCCGGCATGCTGAGGAGTAAGCGCTGGACCTTCGGCAACCTCGATGGCTACTTCAAAGGCGAGGCAGGTGTACGGGCCTTGGCTGAATGGATCAGGCATCAGTTCGACGAGACATTAAGCTGGAAAGATGTCGAATGGATACGAAGCATCTGGCCAGGCAAGCTGATCATAAAGGGCATTCTCGACGTTGAAGACGCAAAGTTCGCCGTAAAGGCT
>JAEUMG010000161.1 GCA_016793355.1 Hyphomicrobiales bacterium | reverse complement strand
TCCCAGACATCGACGCCGAGGATCGGCTTGGCGCCGTGCATCAGCGGGTTCTCGCCGTTCGGCGTCTTCATGATGGCGAGCTTGCCGTCCTTGACCGCGATCCAGGCCCAGCCCGAGCCGAATTGCGTGACGCCGGCATTGACGAAATCGGCCTTCATCTTGTCATAGCCGCCGAGATCGCTGTCGACCGCCTTCTGCAGTTTCGCCGGCAGGCTCTTGCCGCCGCCGCCCTTCTTCATCCACTGCCAGAAATGCACATGGTTGTAGTGCTGGCCGACATTGTTCACGAGGCCGGCATTCTTCTCGGCATAGGCGATCTTGCAGATTTCTTCGACGCTCTTCGATGCGAGCGGAGAATCCTTCAGGAGATTATTGCCGTTGGTGACGTAAGCCTGGTGATGCTTGTCGTGGTGATATTCGAGCGTCTCCTTCGACATATAAGGCTGAAGCGCGTCATAGGCGTAAGGAAGGGGCGGGAGTTCGAGAGCCATCGGAGACCTCCATATTCGGCCAGTTCGAAAGGGAACCCTATCTAGTCGCTTGGGTTCCCTGGCGCAAGAAACATGGCTATCCTGGCCGACGTATGAGGAGCTGCCATGACAAAAACCGATATCGTCCGTTTTGACCCCACCGCACCGCTGGAGCGCTGGCCCGACCTTCCGCCCGAGGAGGTCGCCGAAGGCTCCCCCGTCCAGCGCGGCCGGATGTGGATCGACGACAAGGCGAGGGGCCTGACCGCCGGCATCTGGGATTGCACCGCTATGGTGAGCCACTGGATGGACTATCCGGTCAATGAATTCATGATCGTGCTCGAGGGCGAAGTCACGATCGTCGAGAAGACGCGCGAGACGACGATCAGGGCCGGCGAGAGCTTCATCCTGCCCAAGGGCCTGCACTGTATCTGGAAGCAGGCTGGATATATGAAGAAGTTCTTCGTCATATTCGAGGATCCCATCGAGCGGCCGAAGCTTGATGGATTGCGTTGCATCAAGCTCGATCCCGAGGTGGCGCTCTCGCCATCGACGCCACCCGGCGCGGACATGCTGGTGTCCGGCAAGCCGAGCCAGCACGCGCATGAGTTTTTCGAGGATGCGTCGGGTCAATGGACGGTAGGCATATGGGACACGACGGCATATCATCGCAAAGTCATCGACTTCCCGCGCCATGAACTGATGCATCTCTTCGAAGGCGCGGTCACGCTGCTCGACGATACGGGCAAGTCGCAGACTTTCACGGCCGGCGATACGTTCTTCATACCGCTCGGCAATCGCAATGCATGGAAATGCGATGGTTACCTGAGAAAAATCTACTGCATATTCCAACCGAACGTCGCCGCGGCGATCAAGGCGGCGGAGTAGCTGCGGGTTCCATCACCACTACTTTGCAGGCCCGCGCTGTGCGACGACGCGGATCTCAAGCAGCGTGCCTTCGGTCATCAGGGCGGACACGCCGATCGCCGTCCAAGCCGGATAGGGCGCGAAGATATACTCGTCCTTGATTTTCAGGAAGAGCGGCATGTGCCGGCGCATATCGATGTGATAGCTGGTCATCTCGACGACATCGGCAAGCGTGAGGCCGGCAGCCTTCAGGTTGGATTGGAGAAACCCGGACACATCACGGAACTGGCGCTCGGGATCGGGATCGACGAAGCCGCCAGGATGGAAGCCAGTCTGGCCGGAGAAGAACAGAAATTCGCCGGCGTCGACGATGGGCGAGAGGTGCCAGTCATCGGGATAATGCGCGAATTCCGGCGCCGCAACAATGCGCTTCATCTGCCTCTACTTGCGCGTCAGGCCACCGAGAATGCCGCGCACCAGCGCATTGCCGATCTGGCGCGCAACGGATGAGCCGAGCGTGCGGCCGACGCTTCCGGCGACGTTCTTCACGAAACGATCGGTGGCGGATTCGCGCTGATAACCCGAGGTCGAAGCACGGGTCTGCCGCACTTCGGCCTTCTCCGCGGCGGCCTGTTCCTTGGCTTCGGCCGCCTTCTTCGCCTTCTCCTGCAGGATTTCGAAGGCAGACTCGCGATCGACCGGCTTTTCGTATTCGCCATAGACCGGCGAATTGACGATCAGGACTTTCCGCTCTTCGGCTGTAATCGGACCCATGCGCCCCGAAGGCGGGCGTATCAGGGTGCGCTCGACCATGGTCGGCACGCCCTTGGGATCGAGGACTGATACCAATGCTTCACCCTTGCCGAGTTCGGTAATGGCCGTCTGGGTATCGAAATTCGGGTTTGGCCTGAAGGTTTCGGCGGCGGTCTTCACCGCCTTCTGCTCGCGCGGGGTGTAGGCGCGAAGCGCGTGCTGGATGCGATTGCCCATCTGGGCGAGCACGCTTTCGGGAACATCGAGGGGATTCTGCGTCACGAAATAAACACCGACGCCCTTGGAGCGGATGAGCTTGACCGTCTGCTCGATCTTCTGCAGGAGACCGGGCGGCGCATCGGCAAAGAGGAGATGTGCTTCATCGAAGAAGAAGACGAGCTTTGGCTTATCGACATCGCCGACCTCGGGCATCGTTTCGAAGAGTTCGGAGAGAAGCCAGAGCAGGAAGGTCGCATAAAGCTGGGGTGAGGAGATGAGCTTGTCGGCAGCGAGGATGTTCATATAGCCGCGGCCGTCGCGGGTGGTGCGCATCAGATCCTCGATGTTGAGCGCCGGCTCGCCGAAGAACTTGTCGCCGCCCTGCTCTTCGATCACCACCAGACGGCGCTGGATCGAACCGATGGTAGCGGCGTTAACATTGCCATATTCGGTGCGGATGTCCTTGCCGCGATCGGCAAGATCGGTGAGGAGTGCGCGCAGGTCCTTGAGATCCAGGATGGCGAGGCCTTCCTGGTCGGCGATCCTGAAGCCGATATTGAGGGCGCCCTCCTGCGCGTCCGAAAGCCCCATGAGGCGCGAGAGCAATAATGGCCCCATTTCGGTGACCGTTGTGCGGATCGGGTGGCCATCGGTGCCAAAGAGATCCCAGAATATGGTGGGCGTCGCTTCGAAGCCGTAATCCTCAAGATGCACCTGCTTGGCGCGCTCAAGCAGGAAATCCTTGGGCTCGCCGGGCTGCGATATGCCGGAGAGATCGCCCTTGACGTCGGCGGCAAAGACTGGAACGCCCGCCCTGGAGAAGGCTTCAGCCATGATCTGAAGCGTCACCGTCTTGCCAGTGCCGGTGGCACCCGTCACAAGGCCGTGGCGGTTGGCCATGGCGAGGTAAAGGTCCTCGGGCTTGCCGCTAAAGCCCAGAAAGATCGTGTCTTCGGACATGCAAAACGCCTCCGGTCTGCGCCGCTTGATCGATACCCAGTCTGCTATAAAACTCAGGCAGGTTCAAACGCGATGGAGTCGGCGATGGAAGAGCTCGTCACATTGCTTTCACAGAAGACGGGCCTCGATGCGGCGCGTGCCGAAAAGGCATTGGGCATCATGCTGTCGCTGGTCAAGAATCAGGGCGACAAGCAGAAGGTCGAGGAGCTCTTCGCGAAACTGCCCGGCGCGGCGGAACTCGCGGCACAGCATGGCGGCGACGGCGCCGCCAAAGGCGGGTTGCTCGGCATGCTGGGCGGCGGATTGATGGGCGGACCGCTTGCGGCGATCGGCAAATTGCAGGCGGCGGGCCTCACTATGGATCAGATCAAGCTGCTCGGCACGACGACGCTCGACTATGCCAAGCAGAAGGCGGGGGCCGATCTCGTCAGGCAGGTGGCGGGATCGATCCCGGGATTGGGCGGGTATGTCTAGGGTTTGTCAGGCCGGCGTCTCGCGATAGGCCTCTGCGGCGCGGTTAACGGCGTCGCGATCGAGCTCGAAGCCCAGGCCCGGTGCGTCGACGATCGGGAGCGCGCCATCCTTTGGAACCAGATTGGGACTCTTGACGATATCCTCGGCGAGAAGCTGCCACATGATCTGATTGCCGTCGTCCATGTTGGGAATGGTGGCCGCGACCTGGTTCGAGGCACACGTCGTGATGCCGGTCTCGAATACGCCATGAAGGCAGATATTGACGGCAGCGGCTTCGGCCACCGCGGCGGCCTTGCGGAAGCGGACGACACCGCAGGTTTCGTGAATCCCCAGCACGATCACATCGGCGGCGCGATTGCGGCAGATATCGAAGGCGTCTTCGGCGCAGTAGACGGTCTGGTCGGCGGCGATCGGGATATTCGTCGCGGCGCGCAGGCGGGCGAGCCCCTCCGATCCGGTGCGGCCGGGGATCGGCTGCTCGATGAATTCGATGTCGAAGGGTTCGAGCTTCTCGAACATGCGGCGCGCCGTGAGCTGATCCCAGACCTCATTGGCATCGAGCCTGAGGCGCGCGCCCGGGCCGACGGCCGTGCGAATTGCGGAGACGATGGCGACATCGAGCTCGGCGCCGCGGCCGACCTTGACATAGAGAACCTTGAAGCCGGCATCGGATAGGTCGCTCGCGTGGGAGGCAAGTTCATCCGGCGTATCGCCCTGGACGAAGCCGAAATACTCGACCTTGTCGCGCACCGCGCCGCCGAGCAGTTTATGCAAGGGGAGCTTCGCCGCCTTGCCGATGGCGTCCCAAAGCGCCAATTCGATGCCGGCAAGCGCTTGCGAGAAATAGCGCGGCGCGCTGCCTGTTCCGCGCGCATTGAAGCCGGCCTGATAGTAATTCCAGATGATGCGGTTGCCGTCATAAGCGGACTGGCCGATGAAGCGCGGGATCGCATCCTGGAGAATGGCAAGAACCGGCGCGATGACCGGGCTCGCGGTTGCCTCGCCGATCCCGACAATGCCCGTGTCGGTTTCGACTTCGATGAGGATGACCGGCGCGCCGTAATTGATGCCCTGCGACCAGTGATAGGGCTGCTTGAACTTGCACAGTAGCGGCGTCGTTCTGATGGCTGTGATTTTCATCTCAAGGATTCCTTCTGCGCCATGCTCGCGACCTTGCCGGCATAGGTCGGGAAGTCGCCAAGCTTCCGGTAGGCTTCGTGATAGCGCGCGACCTTGTCCTCATCGACGGTTACGCCGAGGCCGGGCTTGTCGATGCGCCCCCAGCTTGGCCCATCGATGATGGGAATGCGCTCTGTCAGGATATCGTCCGCCATCATCTGGGCGGTCTGCTGGCTGCCGAGCGCGGCGTTGGGTGCCGCCAGCATGACATGCTGGCCGGCAGCGGCGGTCAGCCCAAGCTCGCCATGGGTGTGCTTCAGCATCTGCCAGCCTTCGAGATGGCTCGTATGGTTGAGCGCATGCCAGCGGCCAAGCGAGCCGACCCAGTATTGGCTCAGACAGAGATAGTCGCCACAGCGGCTCTTGATGATGCGATAGGCATCGGCCTCGCGCCACAAGCCTTCATTCACGCAGAAGGCGACATCGACGCGAGCGCGCAGATCGAACATGTTTTCGACGGGGTCGATCCTGACCGGCGCCTCGACGAAATCGAGATCGTATATCTTGTGCCAGCGGGTGAGCAGTCGCGCGGCCTGCGGGATCGTCCAGGCCTGGTTGACGTCGATCCTGATCTTGCCCGTAGGCCCAATGGCGCCGCGCAGGGCTTCGAGCATTTCCTCCTCCCTGCGCTCATCGACGCCCGCCTTGATGTAATAGGCGCGATAGCCACGCCTGACGCCGTCGTGGCCCTGGCGCTCTATCTCGGCCGGCGTTCCCCATTCCATGTAGTAGAAGTAGTCGACCTCCTCACGCATGGCGCCGCCCAGCATGCGGTAAAGCGGCTGGCCGCATTCCTTTCCGCACAGATCCCACAGCGCCATGTCGATGCCGGCAAAGGCGAAGTTGCCGGTCATCGGCTGGAAGGCCCAGACGGCATAGATGCCGAGGTCGCGGTGGATCGCCTCCTTGTCCCAGGGGTCGCGGCCGACGACCAGCGGCGCCATGTTCTTGACCGCGGTCTCGATGCCGGCTGTATCGGCGGCGCGCGTGCATTCACCCCAACCGACGAGGCCATTGTCGGCGGTGAGCTTCACCAATACATCGGTGATGCCGCCGCGATTGATAAGCGAGCTCGCCTCGACATGTTTGTAGGCGACGCGGACCGGAAACGTTTCGAGCTTGACGACTTTCATGACGCGACCTTGGCTAACGCGAGACGGCGAGCCGCCCTTCCATGTAGCGAACGGCCATGGACAAAGGGAAACTCATGGCGAAATAGATGACGGCGACGAGAACGAAGACCGCCATAGGCTGATAGTCGGCGAACGCAATGCTCTTGGCGTCGTTCATCAGTTCATTGACGCCGATGAGCGAACAGAGTGAAGTATCCTTCAGAAGGCCGATCGCATAATTGGCGACGGGCGGCAGGATGATGCGGGTCGCCTGCGGGAGAATGATGTAGGCCATCGACTGCGCCGGGGTCATGCCAAGCGATATGGCGGCCTCGCGCTGGCCCTTGTGCAAGGCCTCGATGCCGGATCGGAAGACTTCGGCGAGAATCGCCGCACCATGAAGCCCCAGTCCGACGACCGCGCCGGTAAAGTCGGTGAACCAGCTCCAGTTCAATCCCGGGAAGAGCTGTGGCGGCACGAAATAGACAATGTACAACACAACGACGATCGGCAGACCGCGCGCGACTTCGATGAAGCCTACCGCAAAGCCGCGGATGAGACGATTATGCGAAAGCCGCAGCAGCGCGAAGAGCAGGCCCACAACGACCGCGATGAAAAACGACACCGCCGCGATCTTGAGCGTGGTCAGGGAGTAATAGAGCAATTCCGGCAGCCAGCGGTGCAGGTTCTCGGCATAGATTTCGGGGAGCTGAAGCATGTCTTCCCTCCTACTGCCAGGCCTGGCGCTGGCGCTCGAGCCGCGCGGCAAGGCGCGCCATCGGAATTGTCACGCAAAGATAAAGCGCGCCCGCGATGAGATAGACCGCAGCGCTCTGCAGGGTCTCGGTTACGAGATTGCGCGCCAGGGCCATTATTTCCACGACGCCGACCGCAAAAACGATGGAGGTATCCTTCAAGAGGACAATCGCAAAGTTGGTGATCGGCGGCAGCATGGTGCGCATGGCCTGCGGCAGGATGATATGCTGCATGGCGCGCGCCGGTGTCATGCCGAGCGACAAGGCCGCTTCCATCTGGCCGCGGTGGATAGACTCGATTCCGGCCCGATAGATTTCAGCCATATAGGCAGCCCCATTGAGCCCGAGACCTACGATCGCGGCCTGGAACGGCGATGGCTGAAAGCCGATATCGGGAAAACCGAAATAGATGACGAAGAGCTGCACCAGCGCCGGTGTACCGCGGAAGAATTCGATGTAGGAGATGGCGAACCAGCGTGGAATACGCCAGCGCGAGAGGCGCATGAGCGCAATGACAAGGCCAATGACCATCGCGAAGACGAATGAGCACACCGCAACCGCTAGCGTCTCGGGCCAGCCGCCCATAAGGGTGGTGAAGAAATACCAGCCCTTCTGTTCCATTACCTGGAAGAAGTTCATGTCGCGCTAGCGCTCCTGCAGGTGCTTGAGGAATTCGCGGGTGCGCGGCTGCTGCGGATTGAAGAGCACGGATTTTGGGGGGCCCTGCTCGACGATCTTGCCATGGTCCATGAAGACGACACGGTCGGAGACCTCGCCGGAGAACTGAATCTCGTGCGTCACGATCACCATCGTGCGGCCTTCATCGGCAAGCTGGCGCATGACGCGCAAGACCTCGCCGATGAGTTCGGGATCGAGAGCGGATGTCGCCTCGTCGAAAAGCATCAATTTCGGCTGCATTGCGAGCACGCGCGCGATTGCTACGCGCTGCTGCTGCCCTCCCGACAGACGTTCGGGGTACTCGTTGACCTTATGCCCGAGACCGACCTTCTCGAGCATCTGGCGGCCGCGCGCTTCCGCCTCTTCGCGCGACAGGCCCAAAACCTTGATCGGCGCGATCGTCACGTTGCCGAGCGCCGTCAAATGCGGAAACAGATTGAAGCGCTGGAAGACGAAGCCGATCTCGCGGCGCTCCTTGGCGAGCTCACGGTCACTCAAGTGGACAAATTTGCCGCCGACCTGTTTTTCGCCGATGAGAGTGCCGTCGATGTAGATGTGTCCGCCTGTCGGCTTTTCGAGATAGTTTATACAGCGCAGTAGCGTCGTTTTGCCCGAGCCGCTTGGTCCTATGATCGAGACCTTCTCGCCGCGCTTCACGTCGAGGCTGACCCCGGCCAGCACCTCCAATTCGCCGAACCTCTTGTGCAAGTCCACAATACGAAGAAGCGGATCCATCTGTCCCATCACGCCCCGACAGAAAGGGACGGGAATTACCCCGTCCCATCGGTTCCTATGACTTGTGAAGGCTGCTCAGAAGCAATGATCGGCGTTTGGCGACTTGAAATCCGCCGGACGATCGACGCCGACGCGCGGGTCCGGATCGGGCGGAATGAACCATGCCTTGTCACCCATGCCGTATTTCGCCATGGTCTTCACATTGATGCAGTTCTTCCAGATGTCCTCGGAGATGACCTTGCTCATCGCATCCGCCAGGGCCTTCTCGTCCTTGTTGACGCCGAAGATCACGCTGTATTTGGTCGACATGATCGGATACTTGTCGGGCTCGGGCGCGAGCGGCACCTGCTTCAATTTCCATTCCGGATGCTGGACGATCGCCCATTGCACCAGCGGCGGGTCGAGGATTGCCATGTCGAGGCGGCCGGCAACCAGATCCTGCATGACGCCGTCCGATGTGTCGTAAAGCTTCACTTCACCGATGCCTTCGACGCCTTTGAGTTCCGGCACGAGCGTGAAGCCGGTAACCGTGCCGACCGATCTGCCCTTCATATCGGCGAATGTCGAATAGTTGTTCTCCTCCTTCTGCGCCAGCAAGGTGCCGAAATAATAGATCGGGTCGGTCAGGTTCATGATCTTGGTACGCGGTTCGATCCAGCCCATGGCGCCATGCATCACGTCGACTTTGCCCTGCTTGGTCGCTTCGATGAGCGCCGCCCAGTCCATCTGCACGACCTTAGGCTCGAGTCCGAGCTGCTTGGCGACGTAAACCATCAATTCACCGTCGGTGCCGCTCAGCACGCCGTCCTTCACCTGGGTCATCGGCATGTCGCCGTTCATTCCGATGGTGAGCTTGCCGGGCTCGATGGTCTTGATTTCATCGGCCGAAGCCTGGGCCACGGAAAACACCATGCCGGCGGCGATCGCCAGACCGGCAAACCATGCGGACTTCCTGCTTCCGCCAGCACTTCCCTTCAGCGCGGTTGTCATCAACCTCTCCCTGTTCAACGCGTTTGTTTTGGTCACGGAGGCAAGCGCCGCTCGATGGAGAGCACTTGCCCGCTAAACATTCTCAGCCTATCATCCTATGAATCAAAAATTCAAGGGAGGAATCCGTCTCTTGCGGTTTCAACCGAGCAAACCGCGGTCCTCGGGATGCAATCTGTCGTTCAAATCCTGATAGGGCATGTTCACCAGGAGCCGGGAATAGGTTTCGGCGCGCTTGGGGTCGCGCTTGGCGATCGCGTCAGTGACCTTGCGATGAAGCGGCAGGCCCTTTTCAAAGGAGCCGGGCTGATCGGTGGTGATCACCACCTGCGTCTGCATCAAGGGCGTGATCAGCGAGCCCAAATGCTGCAGCACGATATTGTGGGACGCGTTGTAGATGCTGCGATGAAAGACGATATCCGCGGCAGGGACCTTGTCGGGCTGGCCGATGCACGCATAAAGTGCATCGAAAGCCGCCTGAATCTCGGAAACTTCCTTTTCCGTAGCGCGCAGGGCTGCGAGGTAGGAGGCTTTCGGCTCGATGATGCGGCGGAATTCCACGAAATCATGGGCATTGCGCAATTCGCTGCCGTCGATCGAAAACCAGGCGAGGACATCGGGATCGAGGACATTCCAGTCTTCCGGGGTGCGGACACGCATGCCGACCTTGGGGCGGACCTCAAGCATGCCCTTGGAGGCGAGAACCTTGATCGCCTCGCGCAATACGTTGCGGCTGATGCCCAATTCGGCGCTGAGTTCGGGTTCGGTCGGCAATCCGCCGGTGACGGCGAAATCGCCGCGCACAATACGCTGGCCGAGTTCATCAACGACCTGCTCTGGCAGAGTTCGACGCCTTATCCGGCGCCCGTCACTCTGTTGCACCTTGAGTTTCAACATCGATCTGTCTTTCGCCGTCTATCCAGAGGTTGTGGACTACACCTAAATTAACCAGGGAGCAAAGATGAAACGACCAGTCAAAACCGGACTGCCGGCCCCGAGCGCACCGATCGAATGGGCGACAATCGCCGATGGCGTGTTCTATACCGCGCAAATACCGATCAAGCCCGATGGCAAGATCGAAACCGGCGATATCGCCGCACAAACCACGCTAACGCTCGACAACCTCAAACGCAGCCTCAAGGCGGCCGGAGGAACACTCGCCGATGTCGCGCAGGTGTTGATATACCTGCCGGACCCGACGGATTTTCCCGGCATGAATGCGGTCTATGCAGAGTACTTTACGGCGCCCTACCCCAATCGCGCAACTATCGTCGCGCAATTGATGGTGCCGGGTGCGAAGATCGAAATCGTCGCCTATGCGCATATCCGCAAGGCTCCAAAGACGCGCGCAGCGGCACGCAAGGCTCCGGCGAAAAAAGCAGCAAAGAAGAAGGCTGGCCGCCGCTGACTATCCGCCCCGATCGAGCCAGCGGCCGAGCGACACGACATCGTTCGAGCCGTCGCGCATCGGCCGGAAATCCGTCACTCCGGCAGGACCCGGCCGGGATTGAGGATGTTGTTGGGATCGAACAGGCCCTTTAGCTGCCGCATCATCTGCAGTTCGACCGGCGATTTGATGCGGCTCATCATATCGGCTTTGAGGATGCCGATGCCATGCTCGGCGCTGACCGAACCGCCGAGCCGCAGGACTACCTCATAGATGCAATCGGCGATCTCGCGCCAGCGATCGAGGAAAGCCTGTTTGTCCATGCCGACCGGCTGGTTGACATTGAAGTGGATATTGCCGTCGCCCAGGTGGCCGAAGGGCAAGGGACGGATGTCCGGCATGTAGCGCAACAGCGCGGCCGTTCCTTCCTCAATCAGCTGCGGCACATGCGAGAGCGGCACGGCCACATCGTGCTTGAGCGATCCGCCCTCGAGGCGCTGCGACTCGACGATC
This sequence comes from Hyphomicrobiales bacterium, assembly GCA_016793355.1. Lineage (GTDB taxonomy): Bacteria > Pseudomonadota > Alphaproteobacteria > Rhizobiales > Aestuariivirgaceae > JAEUMG01. Next base: position 9,274 of record JAEUMG010000161.1, on the reverse strand, counting down.
GCCTCGCGGATGTACCAGATTTCCTGGCGCTGGGCTTCCGACTGGGCGATCGTCGCGTCGTTCACGATGCCCGCCTCGGCTGCCTCGCCCAGGGCCTCCGTCATGGTCTCATCGAGGATCGGCGCGCCGGACATTTCGGCGATGACGTACCAGGCGGCCGGCGCGGCGAAGAATTCGCGAACCGCATAATGCTTCATGGTGAATTCGATGCCACGGCGCGGCATGAGTTCGAAGGCGGTCACGCGGCCGCCGCTACGGGCTTGCATCAGCGCAAGGAGATCGATCGCAGCCTGCGGCGAGGGAATGGCGACAAAGGCGGTGACGTGATGCGCGGGCCTGGGAAAAAGCTTCAGGACCGCCGCGGTGACGACGCCCAAAGTTCCTTCCGACCCGATGAAGAGATTACGCATGTCGTAGCCGGTATTGTCCTTGCGCAATCGCTTCAAGCCGTTCCAGACGCGCCCGCCAGGCAAAACAACTTCGATGCCGAGGCAGAGATCGCGGGCATTGCCATAGGCGAGCACATTGATGCCGCCGGCATTGGTCGCGAGATTGCCGCCGATCCGGCAGGAGCCTTCCGACGCAATACGCAAGGGGAAGAGACGATCGACCTTGTCGGCCTCGTCCTGGACTGTCTTGAGTATCACACCGGCTTCGACAGTCATGGTGTTGTCGGCCGGGTCGACATCGCGGATCGCCGTCATGCGATCGAGCACCATCAGGACTTCCTGCTTGCCGGGCACCGGAATCTGGCCGCCGACCAGGCCGGTATTGCCGCTCTGGGTGATGATCGCCGTGCCGGTTTCGTCGGCGATGGCGAGAATGCGAGAGACTTCTTCCGTCGTGCCGGGGCGCAGCACGAGCGGTGTCGCGCCGTCCCACAGCCCGCGCCATTCATGCAGGTAAGGCTGCATCGCGGCGACATCGCGCAAGGCATAGCGCTCGCCGACCACGCCGGCCAAATGCTGCAGGGTTTCGGAGGACGGTATCCGGCTCATTCGCGGCTCCGCGGCGCGGCGGCGCGCCGTAAACGGTCGTTGATCGCTTCACCCAGTCCCTCATGCGGGATGGGAGCAACGGCAATAGACTTCGTACCGGTTTCGTCAAGCTCATGCAGCATGCGGAAGAGATTGGCCGCCGCTTCGACGAGATCGCCGGAGGGAGAAAGATTGCGATCGCCGTCGCGCTTCCCAAATCCGAGATAGATTTCACCCGAACGCCGTCTTTCCGCATCAAGGCGCAGTGCGGCATGCGGTGCATAGTGGCTTTCAAGCTGGCCGGGAGCCACCGGTGCATCTCCGGCGCTCGCCGTGGCGAGCCGGTGTCCCATTACGCGCTCGATATCTTCGCGGACAATACCGCCGGGGCGCAGAAGTTGCGGCTCGCGCCCGAGAAATCCGACGATGGTCGATTCAACGCCGACCCTGCAGGCGCCGCCATCGAGGATGAGATCGACCTTGCGGCCCAGACCGGCGCGAACATGAGCCGCCGTGGTCGGGCTCATGCGGCCGGAAGGATTGGCGCTTGGCGCCACGACCGGGCGATCGACCGCCTTCAACAAGCCTTGCGCGATCGGATGCGCCGGCACGCGCAGAGCGAGGCTCGGCAGGCCGGCGGAGGCCAGCAACGAGACCGGGCAATCCTTGCGGCGCGGCACGACGATGGTGAGAGGCCCCGGCCAGAAAACTTCGGCGAGCCGTCGCGCCGGCGCCGGGAATTCGCCGAGTTTTTCCGCAGCGGCGAGGTCGGGCACATGCACGATCAAGGGATTGAAAGTGGGGCGCCCCTTGGCCTCGTATACGCGTGCCACGGCACGATCGGAGGTCGCATCGGCGCCCAATCCATAGACCGTCTCGGTCGGGAAGGCGACGAGGCCGCCATCGCGCAAGATCCGTGCGGCCTCGGCGATTTCAGCGGCGTTGACGAGAGGGCTCATGCGGGCTCTATAGCAGCATGGAAAGGCCGCCGTCACTCAAGGGCAAGACCCTGTTCATCACCGGTGCGTCGCGCGGCATCGGCCTGGCGATCGCGCTTCGGGCGGCGCGGGACGGCGCCAATATCGCCATTGCGGCAAAGACCGTCGAGCCGCATCCCAGGCTCGAAGGAACGATCCACACGGCGGCCGCTGAAATCGAGGCGGCGGGCGGGAATGCCTTGGCGCTCGCCTGCGACATCCGCGACGAGACCCAGATTGCCGCCGCAGCTCACAGGACCGCCGAGACGTTCGGCGGCATCGATATCTGCATCAACAATGCCTCGGCGATCTCGCTCACCTCCACGCTCGACACGCCCGCCAAACGCTACGACCTGATGCATGCCGTGAACGGGCGCGGCACATTCCTCGTTTCGCAAGCCTGCCTGCCGCACCTGCTCAAGGCGCCGAACGGGCATATCCTGACGCTGGCGCCGCCGCTCGATCTCGATCCCAAATGGTTCGCGCCGCATGTCGCCTATACGACCGCCAAATATGCCATGAGCCTCATCTCGCTTGGGCTCGCGGCGGAGTTTGCCGGCCGCGTCGCGGTCAACTGCCTGTGGCCGCGCACGCTGATCGCAACCGCCGCGGTGCGCAATGTGGTGGGCGGCGTGGAGGCGATGCGGCGCGCGCGCAAGCCCGCAATCATGGCCGATGCGGCCTATGCGATCCTCGTCAAGAACAAGGATTTCACCGGGCATTTCCTGATCGACGACAGCTTCCTGGCCAGCGAAGGCGTCAACGATTTCGATCAGTATCGCGTCGATCCGGCCTGCGACCTCATGCAGGATTTCTTTGTGCCCGCTGCTCCACCCGCTCCCGCCAGTCTCAAGGCTTCCCGATGACGACCCTGCTCTATCACCACCCCGCCGCAGAAGCACATGAGACGCCCCCCGGCCATCCCGAGCGCTCCGACCGCATCCGCGCTGTCATGAAGGCCTTGTCGGCACCCGAATTTGCAAGTCTCGACCGCCGCGAAGCACCGGTCGGCAGGGAAGCGGATATCCTTCACGCGCATGCGCCGGAACACCTCGCGCGCGTCAAGGCGGCTACACCTGCGGAAGGCTGGTCGCGGCTTGATGCCGACACCTACATGTCGCCGGCAACGCTCGAAGCGGCGTTGCGCTGTGTCGGCGGCGCGGTGGCCGCGACCGATGCCGTCTTCGCCAAGGAGGCTGACAACGCCTTCGTCGCGATGCGCCCGCCCGGTCATCATGCCGAGCGCCGCCGTGCCATGGGCTTCTGCTTCTTCAATGCCGTGGCGATCGCCGCCTACAGGGCGCGGCGCAAGCATGGCGCCGAGCGCGTGGCGGTCATCGATTTCGACGTGCATCACGGCAATGGCACGCAGGATATCTTCTGGGACGATGCCTCGCTGTTCTACGGCTCGACGCACCAGTTTCCCTTCTATCCTGGCACCGGCGCGCGCGAGGAGACAGGCGTCGGCAATATCGTCAATGCGCCGCTTCCCGCGGGCGCCGGATCGAAGGAGTTCCGCCAGGCCATGGAGGAGCTCATCCTGCCGTCGCTCAAGCGGTTCTCGCCCGATTTCCTCATCATATCGGCCGGCTTCGATGCGCATCGCGAAGATCTGCTCGGGGGGCTCACACTCTCGGAGCCCGATTTCGCCTGGGCGACGCTCAGACTCCTCGAACAAGCGGACAAGTCCTGCGCCGGGCGCGTTGTCTCGGTGCTCGAAGGCGGCTATGACTTGGCGGCGCTCGCATCCTCAGCCACCGTGCATGTCCGGGCGCTGATGCGCGGCAGCGATACGAGCCAGTGAGAGAAGCGATGGGCGACGATATTTCGAAGATGAGTTTCGAGAAGGCGCTGGCCGACTTGGAGGGCATCGTCGAGAAGCTCGATTCCGGCAAGGTCGATCTCGATGCATCGATCGCGATCTACGAGCGGGGCGAGGCCTTGAAGAAGCATTGCGAGAAACTGTTGAAGGATGCCGAAGCGCGGATCGAGAAGATCACGCTCAAATCGGACGGCACGCCGTCCGGAACCGAGCCTCTGGATGTGGAGTGACGCGCCGCAGGCTCGATGATGAACTGGTGGCGCGCGGGCTTTATCCTTCGCGCGCCCGCGCCAGCGACGCCATTCGGCGCGGCGCCGTTCACGTTTCCGGAAAAGTCGCCACCAAAGCGGGCCAGCCGGTCGCTCGCGACGCTGCGATCGCCCTGGACGATGCCGCGCAGGCCTATGTCTCGCGTGCCGCGCTCAAGCTCATCCATGCGCTCGATCACTTCGGAATTTCGCCGCAAGGCCGCAATTGCCTCGATATCGGCGCATCGACCGGCGGCTTCACGCAAGTGCTGCTCGAGCGCGGTGCCGCGCATGTCACGGCGATCGATGTCGGCCACGACCAGATGGCGCCGAGCTTGCGAGGCGACCCCCGCGTTACCTTGATCGAAAGGCTCAATGCGCGCGAGCTCACTGCCGCGAACCTTCAGGATCTTCCCGATTTGATCGTCGCCGATGTCAGCTTCATTTCGCTCAAGCTGGCGCTGCCGCTGGCGCTGGCTTTGGCCGCGGCAGGAGCGCGGCTCGTGGCCTTGATCAAGCCGCAATTCGAAGCCGGCCGTGATCGCATCGGCAAGCGCGGTGTCGTTACGTCCGATGCTATTCACGCCACAATCTGTGCCGATATTGCGGAGTGGATCAAGAGCCGGGAATGGCGCGTCATCGGCGTAACCGCATCGCCTGTCGAGGGCGGCGACGGCAATCGCGAATTCCTGATCGCTGCGGAGAAGCCATGTTGAGACCGATCGATCGCGTGGACTACACGATGCGCCAGATGGCGCGTGTCGGCTGGTATTTGGGGCATTATTTCGCCTCGCAGCGCTTTCGTGAAGCCCCCGCGCCGGAGGCAGAGACGGAGCAGGAGACATCGCGACGCTCAGGACCGGGACTTGCACGCATTCTTGAAGCGATGGGCGCCCTCTTTGCGCGCGACCTCGCCAATGCCGATCGCGGGCTCTATCCGCCGCCGCGCGATCACGACGGCAATCTCGCAACACTGATCCGCCGCAGCCGCCGTTACTTCGCTGACCTTCCGGTTGCCGCCGAGCGAAAGTCGCAAGGACGCGGCACCGAGGTCTACTCTCCTGAACTTGCCGAGGATCTGCCAGCCTATTTCCTGCAGAATTTCCACTTCCAGACCGGCGGCTATCTCACCGAGGAATCGGCCGAACTCTACGACATGCAGGTCGAGGTCCTGTTTTCAGGTACGGCCAACGCCATGCGCCGCCAATGCCTGGTGCCGATTGCCGAATACATGAGCGGCAAGGACCAGCGCAAACTCAACCTGCTCGATGTTGCCTGCGGCACGGGGCGTTTCGTCCGCTTCGTGAAACAGGCCTTCCCTCGCCTCGCCGTTACCGCATCGGATCTGTCGGCGGCCTATCTTGAAGAGGCGCGTGCTCATCTCAAGCCCTATCGCGGTATCGACTACAAGGTCGCGAAAGCCGAATCGCTGCCATTTGCCGATGGGAGCTTCGATATTGTTACTTCGATCTACCTCTTTCATGAAGTCCCGCCGCCGGTCCGCCGCGAGATCGCGCGCGAATTCGCGCGCGTACTGAAGCCGGGCGGCCTGCTCGTCTTCATGGACTCGCTGCAGACCGGCGACACGCCGGAATTCGATGCGATGCTCGAATCCTTCCCGGCCAATTTCCACGAGCCTTTCTACAGGAGCTATCTGGGCGAAAATCTGCGCCGAATCTTCACTGAAGCGGGATTGCAGGTCATCGATACCGAGCCGGTGTTTCTGTCGAAACGCGTCGTTGCGATCAAGCACTAGCAAGGACCTCATGGTGAGGTGCTTCGAGGAATCGCCTTGAGCGTCCGAGCATATTCACCTCTCCCTCCCCGTTTTCGGGGAGGGTGTCACGCGTCAGCGTGACGGGTGGGGCTTTCATCCCATCACACCAAGATCGAATCAGGTGAGACACCCCACCCGGCGCTGCGCGCCACCCTACCTACCTTCGGTGGCGGAGGGAGGACACGATCCGGCGAAGTGATAGGCCCTACCCCACCTGTCCGCGGTGCATCAGGAAGTGATCGGCCAGCACGATCGCCAGCATCGCCTCGCCAACCGGAACCGCGCGGATGCCGACGCACGGGTCGTGACGACCCTTGGTGGAGATGTCCGCATCTTCGCCCTGCGCCGTCACGGTCTGGCGGTTTGCAAGAATGGAGGACGTCGGTTTCACGGCAAATCGAACGACGATTTCCTGTCCCGTCGAGATGCCGCCCAGGATTCCCCCGGCATGATTGCTCAGGAATTCCGGCTTGCCATGACGCATGCGGATCTGGTCGGCATTGTCCTCGCCCGAGGCCGCCGCCGCCGCAAAGCCCAGGCCGATCTCGACGCCCTTGACGGCATTGATGCTCATCATGGCGGCGGCGATATCCTGGTCGAGCTTGGCGTAGATCGGCGCACCCCATCCGGCAGGAACGCCCGAGGCGACGACTTCAATGACCGCACCGCAGCTCGATCCCCTCTTGCGCACGCCGTCGAGATAGACCTCCCACTCGGCCGCGGCATGGGCGTCGGGGGTAAAGAATGGATTGCGGTCGACCTCGCCCCAATCCCAATTGGTGCGGTCGATCATGTGCGGCCCGAGTTGCACGAGCGCGCCGCGCACCGTTACGCCGGGGATCACCTTGCGGGCAATGGCGCCGGCCGCGACGCGCGCCGCGGTCTCACGCGCCGACGAGCGGCCGCCGCCCCTATAGTCGCGAACCCCATATTTTGCCTGGTACGTGTAGTCGGCGTGACCGGGACGGAATTTGTCGCGGATCTCCGCATAATCCTTGGAGCGCTGGTCAACATTCCCGATCAGGAGCGCGATCGGCGTTCCGGTCGTGACCTGGCCGTTGGTGCGCTCGTCCTCGAAAACGCCGGACAGGATCTTCACCTCGTCGGGCTCGCGCCGCTGGGTGGTAAAGCGCGATTGTCCCGGCCGCCGCTTGTCCAGATGGGCCTGGATATCCTCGGCCCTCAGCGGGATGCCCGGCGGACAGCCATCGACGACGCAGCCGATCGCCGCCCCATGGCTTTCGCCGAAGGTGGTCATGCGGAACATATGGCCGAAGCTGTTGAAGGACATTTGCCCAGATGATTATGCGGCGATGACTCGTCCGTCAAATGCAGGCTTACTCACCTGAACGCTTGACCTTGCGCTTTTGCGACAGTGCTGGCGCCTCGTCATCATCCGCATAGGCATCGATCCAGTCGATCCGGCCGTTTTCGAGCCGGCAGAAGCAGCCTTGCGGCGTCTTGGCCGAGACCATCTCCACCGGGCCCAGGTCGGACACGAGGCCGATGAGGCAACGGCCGATCGCGCCATGCGCGACGATGACGGTCGGGCCGGTGACCCTGCCGATCCATTGGCGCACCCGCTCCAGCCCGTCGGCATAGCTTTCGCCGCCGCGCGGGCGCCAGTGATAGCGCGCGAGCGGCGTCTTCGGGCAATCGGGATCGGCATGAAATTCGCCGAAGGTGCGGCCTTCCCACACGCCGAAGGCGAGCTCTTGCATGGCTGACTCAACCTCTATTTGGTGTTCCGGAAGGTCGAATTCGCGCGCCAGATAGGTCATGGTCTGGCGCGCGCGCGTGAGCGGACTCACGACGAAACGATCTATCGGCGTGTTCCCAAGATGCTGGCGCAGCGCCCGCGCGACGCGCTCCGATTGCAGGTGTCCAGTGCCATTCAACGGGATATCGATCTGGCCCTGGATGCGGAATTCGCGGTTCCAGTCGGTTTCGCCATGGCGGACGAAATAGATCGGCGGATTGGGCTCAATCACCGTTGGACGCGACGGTGAGATCGGGTGCTTCCGGATTCTTCATGCCGACAATGTGATAGCCGGCATCGACATGGAGGATTTCGCCAGTTACGGCGCGGCCCAGATCGCTCAGCAGATACAGCCCCGAATCGCCGACCTCATCGATGGTGACGGTGCGGCGCAAGGGAGAGTTGTATTCGTTCCATTTAAGGATGTAGCGGAAGTCGCCGATACCGGAGGCGGCCAGCGTCTTGATCGGCCCAGCCGAGATTGCATTGACGCGGATGTTTTTGGGCCCCAGATCGGCCGCCATGTAGCGCACGGAGGCCTCCAAGGCGGCCTTGGCGACGCCCATGACGTTGTAATGCGGCATCCATTTTTCGGCGCCGTAATAGGTCAGGGTGAGGAGCGAACCGCCGTTATTCATCAGCTTTTCGGCGCGCTGGGCCACCGCGGTGAAGCTGTAGCAGGAGATGAACATGGTGCGGCTGAAATTATCCGCGCTGGTGTCGACATAGCGCCCGGTCAGTTCGTCCTTGTCGGAAAAGGCGATGGCATGGACGAGAAAGTCGAGCCCGCCCCAGGCCGTGCCGATCTCGGCGAAAACGCTGTCGAGCGAGGCCATGTCGGTGACATCGCAGGGGAGAACCAGCTTCGAGCCGATCTCGGCGGCGAGCGGTTCGGCGCGCTTCTTGATCGCATCGCCCTGATAGGTGAGCGCGATTTCAGCCCCCTGCCGGCTCAAGGCCTTGGCGATACCCCAGGCAATCGAGCGATTATTCGCAACCCCCATGATGAGGCCACGCTTGCCTGCCATTAAAGCCTTGTTTTCGCTCATGAAATCCACATGCGGACGCGCCGGACACGGCGGCCGTGGCGGGCTTTCTGGCACAGTTAGGGGGTAAAGAAAAGGGCTCTCGGCGGCTTAAACACGGCCCTTTACCCCACAATACGCCAGCTTCCGTCACGCATTTCGCAGGCCGTGCCCTCGATCAGCTCGGGCTCGCCCCTGACCCAGATCGTGTGTTCGAAATCGCGGCACATGCCATAACCGCTGCGGGCATAGGACCGGCGCGGCACGAACTGACCGCGGTTGCCGGTCTTCGGATTGTCCCAATATTGCCGACGACCGGTTTCGAATGAGCGCTGAGCGGCATAATAGGCGCGCTGGCGATCGACATCGTCGAGATTGCGGCCGACCGCGCTGCCGACAACTGCGCCCAGTGCCGCGCCGAGCAACGTCGCCGCCGCCCTGCCCTTGCCGTGGCCCACCGTATTGCCGAGCAAACCGCCGGCGACTCCGCCGATGACGGCGCCCGAGGTTTCCTTGGGTCCGGCATAGTCCGAACAGCCGCCCACCATTGCGGCGATGCACGCAACTGCCGCAAAAGCCCTCAAATTCATGCGAAAACCCCCTGATCCCCATCAGTTTCGCGCGTCCCACCTTGCTGACTAACCCCTCGCGGTGGCAGGATCACGGACCAAATGTGGATAGACTGCGGC
>JAEUMG010000152.1 GCA_016793355.1 Hyphomicrobiales bacterium | reverse complement strand
ATGACCATCGGCTTTCTCGCCATGGCCTTTGCCAGCATGATGTGGGGAAGCCTGTCCGATCGCTGGGGGCCTCGCCTCGTCGTCCTGATCGGGTCGGCGGGACTGGCGGGAGCATTGGCTCTGGCCAGCCGGGCAAACTCGCTCATCGAGTTCCAACTGATCTTCGGGCTGGCGGTCGGCGGCTCCACGGCCGCCGTCTTCGCGCCGATGATGGCCTGCGTGACGGGCTGGTTCGACACGCATCGAAGCCTCGCCGTCTCCCTCGTCTCGGCCGGCATGGGCATGGCGCCCATGACGATGTCGCCTTTCGCCGCCTGGCTCGTCTCGATCCATGACTGGCGGACGGCGCTGCTGATCATGTCGATCGTCGTTGCGGTGATCATGATACCGGCCTCGCTGCTGGTGCGCCGGCCCCCGGCACTCGAAACACAAGCGGGTCCCATCGCACAAGAATCCGGCGAAGAACCGGGCATGACGGTCTGGCAGGCAATGAAGTCGCCGCCTTTCATCATCCTCTGCCTCACCAATTTCTTCTGCTGTGCCACGCATTCGGGCCCGATCTTCCACACGGTGAGCTATGCGCTCAGTTGCGGCATCCCGATGATCGCGGCGGTCTCGATCTACAGCGTCGAGGGCCTGGCCGGCATGGGCGGCCGTGTCGCCTTCGGCCTGCTCGGCGACAGGTTCGGTGCCAAGCGCATCCTGGTCATCGGCCTGCTGCTGCAGGCCTTTGGTGCGCTCGCCTATTTCTTCGTGCGCGATCTCGGCGCTTTCTATGCGGTCGCCGCCATATTCGGCTTCATCTATGCGGGGATCATGCCGCTCTATGCGGTTCTCGCGCGCGAGAACTTCCCCTTGCGCATGATGGGAACCGTCATCGGCGGAACGACCATGGCGGCAAGCCTCGGCATGGCGACCGGACCGATCGCCGGCGGGCTCATCTTCGACAGCTTTGCAAGCTACGGCTGGCTCTATATCGGGGCCTGGGGAATCGGCATCGGAGCGTTCCTGATCGCCTTGACCTTCAAGCCTTTCCCGAAGACGCGACCGGCACTGGCGACCGCGACCTGATCGAGGCTTGACATGACGCGCGCGAACCAGAAAGTTCGCGGCGCCATGGGGGCGATTTGGACGCAGTTTCGCAAGGACAGGATGGCCGTCATCGGCCTCATCGTCATCGCCGTGCTGGTGATCGGGGCGGTCGGGGCGCCGTGGCTTGCGCCCTTCAATCCCAATGAGCAGTTCTTTGACGGTCTGACACTGGAAGGCTCGCCGCTGCCGCCCTCGGAGCGTTTCTGGTTCGGTACCGACACGCTGGGACGCGACCAGTTTTCCCGCGTTCTCTACGGTGCCGGAACATCGCTGGTTATCGGCATTCTCGCCAATGGCGCGGCGGTTCTCATCGGCACATTGCTGGGCGTCACCGCGGGCTATATCCGCGGCGCGGCGGGTGCCGCGATCATGCGTTTCACCGACCTGATGATGGCATTCCCGGCATTGCTACTCGGCATCGCATTGGCGTCGCTTTTGAAACCATCGCTGTTCATCGTCGCCCTGGTCATAGCACTCGTGAACTGGGTGCAGATCGCGCGCGTCGTCTATGCGCAGACTCTGGCGCTCAGCGAGCGCGAATTCGTCGAGGCGGCGCGCGCGATCGGTGCCGGGCCGTGGCGCATCCTGCTGCGGCATCTCGTGCCGCATCTTATCCCGACGGTGCTCGTCTACGGCACGCTCGGGATCGCGACGACGGTTCTCTACGAGGCGACCCTGTCGTTCCTCGGCGTCGGCGTGCAGCCGCCCACGCCCTCCTGGGGCAAGATGATCTTCGAGAGCCAGAGCTACTATCTCACCGCGCCCTGGCTCGTCTTCATTCCGGGCGCCGCCATCCTTATCGTGGCGCTGGCCTTCAATCTCGTCGGCGACGGCTTGCGCGATGCTCTCGATCCCACGCAACGGGGGCGCCGCTGATGCTCATCTATCTTGCCAAGCGCCTCGGCGCCTCCGTCGTCATCCTGCTCGGCGTGACGGTCGTTACCTTCTGCCTGACATTCCTCATGCCGGCCGATCCGGTGGCGATGATCGCGGGGCGCAATTCGACCGCCGAGACACGGGAACTCATCCGCAAGCAGCTCGGCCTCGATCGGCCATTGATCGTCCAGTATACGAGCTATGTCACGCGGCTCGCGCAAGGCGATTTCGGCCGCTCCTATGCGCGCAAGACCGATGTCGGCGACCTCATCTGGTCGCGCCTGCCGGCGACCTTGCTGCTGATGCTGGGAGCGATCGTCGCGGAACTATTGATCGGCATTCCGGCCGGCATTTATGCAGCGACGCGACGCGGCAAGGTTTCCGACAAGACGATGATGACGCTTTCCTTTGTCGGCGTCTCGGCACCGCAATTCGTGGTGGGCCTCTCTCTCCTCTATGTCTTCGCCTATATGCTCGGCTGGCTGCCGCTCGGCGGCTACGGCACGTTCGCGCATCTCATTCTGCCCGCTCTCACCCTCGGCATCGCCGGCGGCGGATGGTACAGCCGCATGATGCGCTCATCGATGGTGGATGTGCTGCGCCAGGACTATGTCCGCACCGCGCGGGCCAAAGGCGTGCCGGAATGGCGGGTGGTGATGAAGCACGCATTGCGCAATGCGATCCTGCCGATCATCGCGATGATCGGTCTCGATATCGGCATCTTCATGTCAGGCGTCGTCGTCGTGGAAAGCGTCTTCGGCTGGCCGGGCATCGGACAGCTCATGTGGCAGGCGATCCAGGCGGTCGATATCCCGATCATCATGGGCGTGACGACGGTTGCCGCTGCGTTCATCATCGCCGGAAATCTGCTGGCAGATCTGACGACTCCGTTGGTTGACCCTCGCATCCGGTTGCGCTGATATGCGCGCCCAGCGGCTGGCGCGCATGTAAAGCCGGTCAAGAAATACGGAGGAAACGATGAAGAAGCTCATTCTGGCTACCGCGACAGCGGTGGCACTGGCGGCGGCGTGCCCGGCGCTTGCGGACCAACCAAAGCAGGGCGGCGCGGCGGTGGTCACGTTCAACAACGATCTCACGACACTCGATCCGCATGTTGGCTATGACTGGCAGAACTGGTCGGTCATCAAGTCGATCTTCGACGGACTGATGGACTACAAGCCCGGCACGACCGAACTGGAACCGGATCTCGCCGAGAGCTACACCGTCTCCGATGACGGTCTCACCTACACGTTCAAGCTCCGGCCCGGCGTGAAGTTCCACAATGGCCGGGCGATGACGGCGGCGGATGTCAAATGGTCGCTCGAGCATGCGGTCAATCCTGCAACGCAGTCGCCGGGCGGCGGATACCTCTCCGCGATCGCGGGCTATGACGATGTTGTCGGCGGCAAGTCGGCCGAGCTTTCCGGCATCACCACGCCGGATGACGGCACCGTGGTGATCACCCTGTCGCGGCCCGATGCAACCTTCCTGCACATCATGGCGATCAACTTCGCCTATGTGATCCCTAAGGAAGAGGTCGAGAAGGCCGGCGCCGACTGGGGCAAGAAGCCGGTCGGAACCGGCGCCTTCAAATTCGTCGAATGGGTTCCGGGCCAGCGGATCGTTCTTGAACGCAACAAGGACTATTACAAGGCCAACACACCCTATCTCGACAAGCTCACATTCGAATTCGGCCTCGATCCGACGGTGGCGGTGCTGAAACTCAAGAACGGCGAGGTCGATATCGTCGGCGACGGCATTCCGCCGGCGCAGTTCGCCGAAGCAATGGCCGATCCCGCCAACAAGGATCTCATCGCCAGGGGCGACCAGCTTCACACCGGCTATGTGACGATGAACGTCAACACACCGCCGCTCGACAATGTGAAGGTGCGTCAGGCGATCAACATGGCGATCAACAAGGACCGGATCGTCAAGATCATCAACAATCGCGCCGTCCCCGCCAACCAGGCCCTGCCGCCGGCCATGCCCGGCTACAATCCCGACAACAAGGGCTACGCCTATGATCCGGAAGGCGCCAAGAAGCTGCTCGCCGAGGCCGGCGTGGGCGACGGATTCACGACCGAACTCTATGTCATGAACGTCGATCCCAATCCACGCATCGCCCAGGCGATCCAGCAGGACCTCGCGGCGATCGGCATCAATGTGGAGATCAAGTCGCTCGCGCAGGCGGAAGTGATCGCGGCCGGCGGATCGGGCAAGGCGCCGATGATCTGGTCGGGCGGCATGGCCTGGATCGCCGACTTCCCCGATCCCAACAATTTCTACTACGGGATTTTGGGCTGCGACGGCGCGGTCGAAGGCGGCTGGAACTGGTCGAAATACTGCAACAAGGCGCTCGACGATCGCGGACACGCGGCCGACGCCATGGTGAAGGACGACCAGCAGGCCGAACGCATCGCGCTCTGGAAGGGTATCTTCGACGATGTGCTGAAAGATGCACCCTGGGCTCCCGTCTTCAACGAGATCCGCTTCACCTATCACTCGGCCCGGCTCGGCGGCGATGACGCGCTCTACACCGATCCGATCCATATTCCGGTGAATTACGACTATATCTACGCGAAGGACGCGCAGTAAGCGTCCGATCGGGACCCCGGCGCCGTGCCGGGGTCCTCACTCCGGTCAGCGGGAGGCGAGGCCATGGTGCACACTCACACCATCCACAATCACCAATGCCATTTCGGCTGGGACAATTCCAACACGCCGGTCGTCAAGGCCAAGCCCGGCGAGACGATCGAGTTTCACCCCGTCGATTCTTCCGGCGGACAGTTGAATCCCAAATCGACGGTCGCGGACATTGCCGCGCTCGATTTTGCCAAGGTCAATCCGGTCGCCGGGCCGGTCTTCATCGACGGGGCGGAACCCGGCGATGCGATCAAGGTGACGCTCCTCGATTTCACGCCCTCAGGCTGGGGATGGACCGCCAATATTCCGGGCTTCGGACTGCTGGCCGAGTACTTCACGGAGCCGGCACTGCATATCTGGACTTATGACAAGGTTTCGCTGACGCCGGCGGCCTATGGTCCCGGCGGCAAGGTGCCGCTCAAGCCGTTCTGCGGCACGATCGGACTTGCGCCGGCCGAGCCCGGTCTCCATTCGATCGTCCCGCCACGGCGCATGGGCGGCAACATGGACATACGCGACATGTCGGCGGGAACCGAACTCTATTTACCCGTCGAAGTCGTCGGCGGGCTTTTCTCGGTCGGCGATACGCATGCGACGCAAGGCGACGGCGAGGTCTGCGGAACCGCAATCGAGAGCCCCTGCTCGCTTGCCGCGCGCTTCGACCTCATCAAGGGCGCCAATCTCAAATTCCCGCGCTTCACCACGCCGGGCCCGGTGACGCG
>JAEUMG010000146.1 GCA_016793355.1 Hyphomicrobiales bacterium | reverse complement strand
CCAGGTCACGGTCGCGAGCTTGTGGCCCGACCGGCGCATGCCGCGGCGGCTGGGCGAGGTTTTTCGTCTTGGAACGGCCATCGGATAACTCCATGAAAGAAGGGCGCAGACCGGCAGCCGGGCGCCCTGAAATCTGGCGGGCTTATAGCGAAGCCTATCGCTCGAGGCAAGTGAGATAGGGGGCCATGCCGCCCATGCGGGCCATGATTCGCGAGGCAATGCGGTTCACCCGCTTGGACGGCTTGCCGGCATTGCGCTTGATCGGGTTCGGCAGGACCGCCGCCAACAGGGCCGCCTCGCGTTTCGTAAGCTTTGCAGCCGGTTTCTTGAAATGATGTTGCGCGGCGGCCTCCGCGCCATAGACCCCCGGCGCCCATTCCACGATGTTGAGATAAATCTCGATCATCCGCCGCTTCGACCAGACCAGGTCCATCCACAACGCCACGGGGATTTCGAGCCCCTTGCGGATGAACTGCCGGCCATCCCACAGGAACAGGTTCTTCGCCGTCTGCATCGCGATGGTGCTGGCGCCCCTGACCGGATCCTCAGGGTCATTGAGGACCCCGTCGATCACCCCCTGAAGCTCGATCCAGTCGACCCCCCTGTGCTGACAGAAGCGAGCATCTTCCGACGCGATGACCGCCCGCGGCAGATGTGGCGATATCTGGTCGAGGCTGACCCAATCCTTTTGCAGCCCGTTGCCGGAAACGAGCCTGAGGATCATCACATTGGAGATGGGCGGCGGCACCACCGCATAGACGATGGTGAGCGCAAAGGGCAGCGCCACAAGGACGGCGAGTGCGATCAGCCCGCGGCGCAGCCATATGTTGCGACGTGCGCGCGTCGCCGTTTGACCCGCATCCCCTGGCGATGCCGGCATGTCCTCCGCAATCGGTTGAGATTCAGCGGTCATGGCTCTACAGGAATGCCGTTAGCACATGGAACGGGTTTTGGCGTCAATCCCGCCCGACAGATTCGAGAATTCTCTTGCGGCGGCGGCTTCGGCGACAGAGGCGCTGCTCGATCGCTTGTTGCCCGAAACCGGGCCTGCGCCGCGGCTTGTCAAGGCTATGCGCTACGCCGCATTGGGGCCCGGAAAGCGCTTGCGGCCCTTTCTGGTCATCGAAAGCTCCAGGCTTTTTGGCGTTCCGGAGGCCCGCGCCCTCGCCGTCGGCGCGGCGCTCGAATGCCTGCACTGCTACTCGCTCGTCCATGACGATCTGCCCGCCATGGATGACGACGATTTGCGCCGCGGCCGCCCGACCCTGCATCGCGCCTTTGACGAGGCGACCGCCATTCTCGCCGGCGATGCGCTTCTGACCTTCGCTTTCGAAATCCTGAGCCGGCCGGAGGTCCATCCCGATGCGGAAGTGCGGGTGAAACTGATCGGCGAACTCGCGCGCGCCGCCGGCAAGGACGGCATGGCCGGCGGCCAGATGCTCGACCTTGAAGCCGAGGACGGGCGCAAGCTGGAACTCGAACAGGTGCTCACCCTCCAGGCCATGAAAACCGGTGCCCTGTTCCGCTTCGCCGCGACCGCCGGGGCCATGCTGGGCGGGGCCGACCCCGTCCCGCTCGGGGCATATGGCCGGGCGATCGGCCTTGCCTTCCAGATTGCCGACGATCTGCTCGATGTTTCGTCCTCTGCCGCCGCTTTGGGAAAAGCCACACAGAAGGATCACGCGCGCGGCAAGGCGACGTTTGTCGATCTCCTGGGTGAAGCCGGAGCCCGCCGCCGGGCCGATGAACTCGTCGCCGAAGCCGACGTGGCGCTCGCACCCTATGGCGCCCGGTCTAACATGTTACGGGCGGCGGCACGCTTCATTATCGGACGCCGAAAATGACCGGATTCTCCGACCTAGGACTTCTATCCAATAAGGATGCCTCTCAGATCGCCGCAGAAGGCCCCAGGACGCGATTCCAGGGTGACCCGCTACCCCCCTAGCTCGGAGATTTCCGGTCCGCCACGAGGCCTCTACGGCCCGGCAAAAGGGCAACATTCTAAGATTGTATTCCGTGGAAAATATTCACGGTCTGCGCGAGCGGGGACGGCCTCCCCACCGTTGCTTCACATAATCCTCGACGATCGCCTTGAACTGCCGGGCGATGTCGGCGCCGCGCAAGGTCGTCGCCTTCTTGCCGTCTATGAAAACCGGTGCCGCCGGCAATTCGCCAGTGCCCGGCAGCGAAATTCCGATATCGGCATGCTTGGATTCGCCCGGGCCGTTGACGATGCAACCCATCACCGCGAGCTGCAAGGTCTCGAAGC
>JAEUMG010000138.1 GCA_016793355.1 Hyphomicrobiales bacterium | reverse complement strand
ACCCGATTCGAGCAGTGCCTTGATGCCGTTGCCCAGCGCATGCACCGTGGCCTCATGGCCGGCATTGAGCAGCAGGACCGCCGTCGTGATCAACTCATCGGTCGAAAGCTTCCGGCCTTCCTCTTCCGCCGCGATCAGTTGTGTCAGGAGGTCGTCGCGCGGATCGCGCCTGCGCCGTTCGACATAATCGCGCATGAAGCCAGTGAATTCGAGGGTTGCCGCCACGGCCTGCGCCTCGATCTCGGCATCGCGCCGCGCCTGATACATCGCCACCATGCTGTGCGACCAGGTCAGGAGTTGCGGCACCATTTCGCGCGGAACGCCGAGCAGATCGGCTATGATTGCGACGGGAATTGGCGTTGCAAAACTCTCAAGAAGATCGGCTTTGCCCGCCCCGGCGAACTCGGTGATCAAGGATTGGGCAAGTGCCGCAATTCGCGGCCGCAATCCCTCGATGGCGCGTGCCACGAAGGCGCGGTTGACCAGGCCGCGAATCCGCGTATGGGCCGGCGGCTCGAGCTCGAGCAGCGAATGCGCCTCAAAGGCGTAGAATGGCACAAGCTGGGGTGGTATTTCCGGCCACCCCAAACGCTCACGGGAAACCAGATGAGTGATCTGCCGGCCGAAGCGACGGTCGCGCAATAGCGCGTTAACGTCCTCGTGCCGCGCAAAACACCAATAGCCATACTGCTCCCAGTAGAAGACCGGCGTGGCGGCGCGGATTTCCCGGTATGCGGGATAGGGATCGTTGTAAAAGGCCGGATCGCGCGGATCGAGGGAAACGGCCCTGCGGGCAGGGTCGATTTGCATGGCTGCCATCTTGCTATGGCCTCGCACTCATGTTCAAGCGCGGCTAGAAGAAGCGCCCACGGAGCCTACCCCATGAAAGTCTATATCAGCGTCGATATTGAAGGTGTCGCCGGCATCACCCACTGGGACGAGGCCGACAAGACACATCGCGACTACCAGGAATTCCGCGAGCAGATGACGCGCGAGGCGGTCGCCGCCATAGAAGGCGCGGAGACCGCCGGCGCGACCGAAATCTGGGTCAAGGACGCCCATAGCACGGGGCGCAATCTCATAACCTCCATGCTGCCGGCCAATGTCCGCCTGATCAGGTCCTGGGCGGGGCATCCGCTTTGCATGGTGCAGGAACTGACCGAGGATTTCGACGCTCTGATGATGGTCGGCTATCACGCTGCGGCGGGCTCGGACGCCAATTCCCTGGCACATACATTGTCTCTGCAACCGCAAACGATCACGCTGAACGGCAAGCCTGCCTCCGAATTCCTCATCCACGCCTTGGCCGGCGCCATGCTCGGCGTTCCGACCGTTTTCGTCTCGGGCGATGAAGGCCTGATGGAGGAGGTCCGCGCCACGAACTCCCATATCGGCACCTGCGCGGTTAAGCGCGGCGTTGGGCAATCGACCATTTCCATGACGCCGGCCGCCGCCTGCGAGGCCATCCGCCAGGGCGCGGCGGCGGCGCTTCGAAATGATTTCAAAAGGGCGCTCCTGCCGGTCGCCGGGGAGTATGTGCTGGAGATCGCCTATGGCGATCCGGTGACCGCCTATCGTATGGGCTGGTATCCGGGCGCCGAACATGCCGGGCCGCGGCGAATTCGCTTCAGGACCGCCGACTATTTCGATGTCCTGCGGATGCTCAATTTCGTGACATGACGGAAAAATTCGCCGTATCCATGCGCTTCGTGGCGCTGGTGGCGCTGCTTTTTTCGCTCGTCGCCATGTCGATAGATTCCATGCTGCCGGCGCTCGGCCAGATCGCGTCGGACCTCCACGCCTATACGGCGAACAGCCGTCAGCACGTGCTGACAGCCTTCTTTGCCGGTCTCACTGTCGGTCAGCTTGTCTATGGGCCGGTCTCCGACAGCACCGGACGAAAGCCCGCGATTGTCGCCGGCATCGGACTCTTCGTGGTTGGAGGCCTCATGTGCAGTTTGGCGGCCAGCTATGAAACCATGATCGTCGGTCGTGTCATACAAGGCTTCGGCGCGGCCGGTCCGCGCATCGTTTCCGCCGCCATGGTGCGTGATCTCTATGAGGGCCGCGCCATGGCCCGGGTCATGTCATTCGTCATGGCGATCTTCATCCTGGTACCGATTCTGGCGCCGGGTATCGGTCAGGTTATCCTCCTGTTCGGCGACTGGCGTCTGATATTCCTGGCTCTTGTTGCAACCGCGACACTGGCGCTTGCCTGGATGACCGTGGGCCAGCGCGAAACGCTGCCGCAGGAACGCAGATCGCCATTTTCGGCAAAGCCCATCCTGCGGGCGGCCCATGAATGCATCCGCAACCCCGTCACCATGGGCTATGCCATGGCGACCGGCTTTATCTTCGGCGCCTTCATCTGCTACCTCGGCACCGCCCAGCAGATATTTCAGGAGCAGTATGGTCTGGGTCGCCTGTTCCCCGTCTATTTCGGCATGCTTGCGGCGTCCATCGGCATCGCTTCCATCGTCAATGCCCGCCTCGTGATGCGTTTCGGCATGCGCAGACTGTCGAAACTCGCCTTGCGCGCGGCTTGTGTTCTGTCCGCCGGGTTCCTCGTCCTTGTGGTCCTACTGGGCGGCCATCCGCCTTTCTGGATGTTCATGGTCTATATGTTCGTGAACTTTTTCTTCTGCGGACTGCTCTTCGGCAATTACAATGCGCTTGCGATGGAGCCGATGGGCCGCATAGCGGGCGTCGCATCGGCGATTATCGGCTCGCTGACGTCGCTCGTCGCGCTCGTCTGCGGCACGATCATCGGCCAGCTCTATGACGGGACCGTCATCCCGCTGGTCGCAGGCTTCGCCGCGCTTGGCATCTGTGCGCTGGCCGTCACCGAATGGGCGGAACGCAACCGCCCGTCAGCCGCGCATACGGCTGCCTGAGGGATCGAACAAGGGCTCGCGCTGCGGCCGCGCCGCATAGCGCTTGCCGATGATTTCGATCTCGAAACCTTCGTCCGAAACGGCGATGTCTTTCGGCACATAGCCGAGCGCCACCGATTTCTGCACGTAATGCGCATAGCCGCCGGACGTGACCCAGCCGACCACTTTTCCCTGATGCCAGATCGGCTCATCGCCGATGACATCGACGTCGCGCGTGTCGACCGTGAAAGCGACGAGCCGCAACGTGCCGCCGCTTTCGCGTTCCTTCATGGCGGCATCGCGGCCGATGAAATCATTCTTCTTGAACGATACGAAGCGCTCCAGCCCGGCCTCGAGAGGGCCATAGATCGGACGGTATTCGCGCGCCCATGTGCCCCAGTTCTTCTCAAGCCTCAGCGATAGCAGTGCCCGCGTGCCGAAATGCCTGAGCCCCGAAGAGTCGCCGGCCTGCGTCAACAGGCTGTGAAGCGTCGTCAAATAGTCCGAGCGCACCCAGATTTCATAGCCGAGATCGCCGGTGAAGCTGACTCGTCCGACCTTGGCCGGCACGAGCCCCAGATCCATCTCTCGGAAGGCCATGAACGGCATGGCTTCATTGGAGACATCCGCATCAGTGATGCGTGACAGGAGCGCCCGCGCCTTCGGCCCGGCGATCGACAGGCCGGTCAGTTCCGTTGTGAGCGGCCTCACCGCGACGCTGCCATCGGCGGGAAGCTGCGACTGCCACCACCGCATGTGGTATTCTTCCGCGGCACCCGAACCGAAAATATAGAAGCGCTCATCCGCCGCCTTAGCGACCGTAAAGTCGCCGATGAGCTTGCCTTCGCGATTCAGCATCGGCGTCAGAGCGAGCTTGCCCTTCGGCGGCATGCGATTGGCGAGGATGAAGGAGAGCCAGGCTTCGGCGCCTGAGCCGGTGATCTCGTACTTGGCGTAGCCGGTGACCTCGCAGATGCCGACGGATTCGCGCACCGCGCGGCACTCCTCGCCGACGATCGGGAAGGCATTCGAACGGCGGAATGTGACCTTCTCCACCGGCTTCTTGCCCTTGGGCGCGAACCACAAGGGATATTCGAGGCCGAAGCCCGCGCCGAAACAGGCACCCATCGCCTTGAGCCGGTCATAGAGGGGCGAGGTCCGCAAGGGCCGCGCTGCCTGCAGTTCTTCATTCGGAAAGGTGATGCGGAAGCGCCGGCCGTAATTCTCGCGCACCTTCTGGTCGGTATAGGCCATGTTCGCCCAGCTTCCGTAGCGCGCGACATCCATTGCCCAGATATCCATGCCGGGGTCGCCATCGGCGATCCAGTTTGCAAGTGCCAAGCCCACGCCGCCGCCCTGGCTGAAGCCCGCCATGACGCCGCAGGCCACCCAATAGTTGCGCAAGCCGCGGATCGGCCCGACCAACGGATTGCCGTCCGGTGCGAAAGTAAACGGCCCGTGGATCACGTTCTTGATGCCGGCGCGCCCGAGGGCAGGATGATGCCGGAAAGCGCGCTCGAGATTGCCGGCGATCTGGTCGAGATTGGGCGGCAGCAGCTCGGTCGAGAAATCCCACGGTGCTACTTTCGGCGACCACGGCACGCCATTGGGCTCATAGGTGCCGACCAGCATGCCCGAGCGCTCCTGGCGCATGTAGAGTTCGCCGTCGAAGTCGATGCAGTGAACGATTTCCTTGCCGGTCTCCTTGTTGAAGGCGAGCACCTCCGACATTTCCTCGGTGATGAGATATTGATGCGCCATGGCGAGGACCGGCAATTCGAGCCCGGCAAACCGCCCGACCTCTCGCGCCCACAAGCCGCCGGCATTGACCACGTGCTCGGCCGTAATCGTGCCTTGCTCGGTGATGACCGACCAGCTTCCATCGGGGTTCTGCACGGTGTCGGTGACGCGGCATTTCTGGATGACTTCGGCGCCGCCGACGCGCGCCGCCTTGGCATAGGCATGCGTCGTGCCGGACGGGTCGAGATGTCCTTCGAGCGGATGCCACATGGCGCCGATGAACTGGCTTTCATCGAGGAGCGGGAAGCGTTTTTTCGCCTCCTTGACCGAGATCAGTTCCGTGGCGACGCCCAGATAGCGGTTGCGCGCATGTGCCATCTTGAGCCAGTCCCAGCGGTCCTTGTTGGAGACCAGCATGACGCCGCCGGAAAGATGAACGCCGGTCGCCTGGCCGGAGATCTGCTCGATCTCCTTGTAAAGGTTGATCGTGTATTCCTGGAGCTTGGCGACGTTGGGATCGCCGTTGAGCGTGTGAAAGCCGCCCGCCGCATGCCAGGTCGAACCGGAGGTGAGCACGTCGCGCTCGATCAGCACGACATCTTTCCACCCGCGCTTGGTCAGGTGATAGAGTACCGACGCACCGACGACGCCGCCGCCGATGACGACCACACGGGCATGAGAACGCATGAAGATTACCTCGGGATGCAGGACAGGAGGGCCCCTTGCTTAGTCAAGGCCGGTCTCGCCTGCAACCGTGCCCAAGGTGAGACTTTCTCAACAGCTTCTGGGCCTGCTCGCGGCGGTCCTGTTTTGCATTTCTCCGACCCGTGCCGGGGAGAACGGCGTCGATCTCAAACTTGTCCTGGCCGTTGATGCCTCCGGCAGCGTCGATCAGGAAGAATTTGCGTTGCAGCTGGGCGGTATTGCCGCTGCCTTTCGCGACCCGGCCGTGCGCGAAGCGATCAGGTCCGGGCCGAAGAAGCGGATCGCCGTCAACATAACGGTCTGGGCCCAGCACGAGGTTCCGAAGGATTCGACCGGGTGGTCGATCCTCACAAGCGATGCCGATATCGAGCGGTTCGCGGCGATGGCGGAAGCGCTGCCGCGCCGCGTCAATGGCGGCACCGGCATGGGTGCGGGCCTCGCCGCCGCCCTGCGCGAACTCGAGACAAGCGGTTTGGAGGCGCCGCGCGAAATTGTCGATATTTCAGGCGATGGAGCCGAAAGCCCGGCGCGCGACTATGTCGTCATGATGCCGCAAGCCCGCCAGATGGCGAGGTCGCGCGGTGTGGTCGTGAATGGCCTTGCGATCCTGGGCGAGGCAAATGTCGAGGAGTGGTACCGCCGCAATGTGCTGGTCGGGCCGGGCAGCTTCCTGGTCGTCGCGCGCGACTACGAAGATTTCGCCGAAGCCATGCGCCGCAAATTATTGCGCGAGATCACTCATGACGCGCGGTTGTCGGGCCTACAATAAACTCCATGGCCGCCCTTGAGGCGGTCATCCAGACTGGATGGCAGGGTCATGCCCTGCCATGGAGATATTCAGGCGTTCGCGCCTTCCGGCTTCTTTCCGAATTCGATGACCGGTTCCATCGCGCGCAAGACATCGTCCGGCAGATGGCACATGATCTTGTGACCGGGCGCCAGCTCCTTGACGGTCGGCAGTTCGGTTTCGCAGATGGCGCCGATCTTGCGCGGGCAGCGCGTCTGGAACGGGCAACCCGGGGGCGGATTGACCGGCGAAGGAAGTTCGCCCTTCAGCACGATGTGCTTTTTCTTGACTGATGTATCGGCGATCGGCACCGCCGACAACAGTGCTTCCGTATAGGGATGATAGGGCGGGGCGAAGACCTGGTCCGTCGTGCCCTGCTCCATGATGCGCCCCAGATACATGACCACGATCCGGTCGGCGAGATAGCGCACCACGGAAAGATCGTGGCTGATGAACACCATGGTCGTGCGCTTTTTGCGCTGGATGTCGGTCAGAAGGCCGGTCACCGCGGCCTGCACGGAGACGTCGAGGGCTGAGACCGGCTCGTCGGCAACCACCACGCTGGCATTGCCGCCGAAGGCGCGTGCGATGCCGATTCGTTGCTTCTGCCCGCCCGACAGCTGACGTGGCTTGCGGAAGGCGAATTCGCGCGGCAGTTTCACAAGGTCGAGCAGCTCGTAGGTCTTCTGCTCGATCTCCTGTCGCGTACGGGCGACCCCGAATTTCTTGAGAACGCGCCCGATCTGAGCGCCGACCGAATGGCTGGGATTGAGCGTTTCGAACGGATTCTGGAAGACGATCTGCAGGCTTGAAATGAGTCCGGGCTTGCGGCTTCTCACCGGCAATTTGCCGACTTCGACGCCGTTGACCAGCACTTCGCCGGATGTCGAACTCTCGAGACCCATCAGCACCTTGGCAAATGTGGTCTTGCCGCAGCCGGATTCGCCGACCACCGCGACCGTCTCGGCCTCGCGCGCCTCGAAATCGAGCTTCTCATTGGCCTTCACGTAGCGCGGCGGCTTGCGTGACAGGATCGCGCCGATCGACGTGTCGCGGATCTCGTAATATTTCTTCATGTCGTGAACTTGCAGCACCGGCGGCCCCGGCTCGAGCGGCGTCATTTCGACGCCCTTCGGCCTGTGCTTGACCCAGTCGATCTCGTCATAGCGCACACAGCGCGCTTCGTGTCCGGGATCGCCTTTCACGTCCAGCATCGGGATCGGCTTGTCGCAGCGTCCGGCGACGAAGAAGTCGCAGCGCGGACCGAAGGTGCAGCCGGTGGGCCGGTCGCGCGGCAGGGGCAGTTGCCCTCGGATCGGCACCAGCGGATGCGCATAGCGGTCGGTGCCGGGCAACGGAATCGAAGAAAACAGCCCCCGCGTGTAGGGATGGCGCATCTCGTCGAAGACCTGCTTGACGCTGCCGAGTTCGACGGCCTGGCCGGAATACATGACGCAGATACGATCGCAGGTCTCGAGGATCAGGCCGAGATTGTGCGAGATATAGATCATCGACGTGCCGAAGCGCTTCGAAATGTCCTTGATCAGTTCGACCACGCCGGCCTCGACGGTGACATCGAGCGCCGTCGTCGGCTCGTCGAGAAGGAGAAGCTTCGGTTTCGAGAGCAAGGCCATCGCGATGACGACACGTTGCTGCTGGCCGCCCGACAGCTGGTGCGGATAGGAGTTCATGATCCGCATCGGATCGGGCAGGCGCACCGCTTCGAGCAACTCGATCGCCCGCTTGGTCGCCGCTTCGGTCGAAATCGACTCGTGATACCTTGGCACTTCGATGAGCTGGTCGCGGATCAGCATCGAAGGATTGAGCGACGCCATCGGCTCCTGATACACCATCGAGATCTGCGAGCCGCGGATCTGGCGCAGTTCCTCCTGGCTCATCGTGCGCATGTCGCGGCCGAGGAACCTGATCTCGCCGGCCGTGACGGCGCCGTTCTTGCCCATATACTGCATGATGGCGAGCGCCACGGTCGACTTGCCGCAGCCCGATTCGCCGACAATGCCGACCGCCTCGCCCTGATTGATCGTGAGGTTGAAGTCGTAGACGGCCGGCACTTCGCCGGCGCGCGTGTAATAGGAGATCGAGACGTTCTTGCACTCGAGGACCGGGGTCGCCATCGCTCAATCCCTCAATGAAATTTCGCGCACGCCGTCTGCGAGCAGGTTGAGGCCGAGGACCAGCGAAGAAATCGCGACGGCCGGCCAGAGCATGGCGTTGCCGCCCATCGGGCCGTAGCCGCGCACCTCCGAAATCATCTTGCCCCAGTCCGGGTCTGGCGGCGGAAGGCCGAGGCCAAGGAAGCCGAGGGCCGCAATCGCGATCGTCACATAGCCCATGCGCAGGCAGGCATCGACGATCAGCGGCCCGCGCGCATTGGGCAGCAGTTCGACGATCATGATGTAGAAGGGGGTCTCGCCGCGCACCTCCGCGGCCGCGATGTAGTCGCGGGTCTTCAGGTCGAGCACGATGCCCCGCACGATGCGCATGACCTGCGGCGCGGTTCCGAGCATGATGGCGAGGACGATGGTGAGGCCCTTCGCCACCGTCTTGCTGAAACCCGCTTCGGCGAGGACCTGGCCCAATGGCGATTCCGGGCTCAGTTGCGAGAGCAGCACGATGTAGAGAACCATCTGGGGGAAAGCGAGGAAGATGTTGCCGATGAAGGACAGAACTTCGTCCCACCATCCGCCGCGATAGCCCGCCGCGACGCCCATCAGCATTCCGACCAGATAGGCGACGACGGTCGCCAGAGTCGACCAGAACAGCACGAGCCGCGAGCCGAAGATCAGTCGCGAAAGGATATCGCGGCCCTTGTCGTCGGTGCCGAGCCAGTAATAGCCGCCATCGGGCGCCGGCGAGAACATCGGCTTGAGAAGATCGGGGGCGGACTGGGCTAGCGGGTCGCGGATAGGCAGCACGTCGGCAAAAATGGCCATGATGACCCAGAACGACACGAGGATCAGGCCGAAAATACCGATCGGGGATTCTCGCAGCAATCCGATCGCGCGCAAGATGCGCCCGAAAGAGCTCGGTCGTTGAGTGGTGGCGGCGACGGCGTCGGTCATCGCATTCTCCTCACGCGAACCGTATGCGGGGATTAAGGAAGGTATAGCCAATATCGGAAATGAACTGCGATATGACCGCCACCACCACGGCCACCATGGCGCCGGCGAGGATCAGGTAGACATCGCCGTACTGCGCGGCGTCCACCAGCGCCTTGCCATATCCGTCATAGGCAAAGAACACTTCCGTCACGACCACGCCGGACAGGAGATAGTTGAGCTGCAGGATCATGACCGTAAACGGCGCTATGAGTGCATTGCGCAGGGCGTGCCGCAGAATGACCCTGTTATAGGGCAAGCCCTTGAGAATGGCGGTGCGCACATATTGCGACGACATGACTTCGGCCATCGAGGCGCGCGTCATGCGCGTATAATAGCCGAAATTGTAGATGACGAGCGTTGCCACCGGCAGGATCAGCTCGACCCATGAAAATCCGCTCGAGAAGGACGACGAGCCTGGCAGCCAGTTCAGCCAGAAGACGAAGATAGCCACAAGGAAGGTGGCCGAGGCGAATTCCGGGATCGAAGTCGTCAGCACCGAGATGACAGTGATGGTACGGTCGCGCAGGCTTGCCTCGCGAATACCGGACAGGACGCCGAGAACCAGCGAGATGGCGACGGTGATTACGAATACGCAGCCCGCAAGGATTGCCGTATTGGCAAGGCGCGGCGCAAGGAACTTGAGCACCGGTGCGCTGAATTGCGCGGACCGGTTCCAGTCGCCGGTCAGGAACCCGAAGAGCCAGCTGAAATAGCGCTCGATGAGCGGCCGGTTGTAACCGTTATCGGCGAGCCACTGCAGGCGGCCTTCCATGGTGGAGTAGGGGCCGAGCACGCGCATCGCGAGATTGAGCTTGTCGCCCTCAAAAAAGACGAAGAGCATGACCGAGATCACCAGCATGATCAGGATCATCGACGCCAAGCGGCGTGCGGCTAAGACCAGCATTCCCCCCTCTTGCCCGCGGCATATTCTTATTGGCCCGGATCATGAAGCAAGGCCGCGAGGCGTGCAAGCGCACTCTGGAATGGAAACAAGACGACCCCGCCTTGCGGCGGGGCCGGGATCCCCTCGAAACTCTTGGAAGGCGCCTAGATGGCGTCCTTGACTTCCTTGGCGGCGCGGAAGGCGAGCTTCTTGGACGCCTTGATCTTGATCTGCTCGCCGGTGGCCGGGTTGCGGCCCATGCGCGCCGGACGCTTGCGCACCTGGAAGATGCCGAGGCCGGTAACGCGAACCTTGTGGCCCTTCTTCAGGTTCTTCACCGTCATGTCGATGAAGTCGCCCAGCAGTGTGTTCACGGCCTTCTTGGCCATCTCGTGCTTCTCTGCGAGTTCGGCAGCAAGTTTCGACAGCGGTACGGTCACAATCTTTTCATCAGCCATGTTTCTCTCCATTCGCCGATTCGGCTGGATTCCCGATAGCGCATGTTCCGATTCGATGAAAGTGCCCATTTTTCGGGGGTTTTTCGAATCGTCCACACCCGCGCCATATTTGTCGCGGGCCATTGCGGCTTTCGCAGCGCCGAAAAGCCGCTAAGAAGAGGCTGATTTTGCTGCAATTATATGGACATCGCACGAATGCTGGCGTCGCTTCCCATGTATGACTGGCCGGAAATACGTCCCGCCACCGATGCCTGGTGGGCGGCCATTGCGCGCCATGCCGGGCTCGGTTTTCCACTGACGAGAGCGGATGATTATGCAGCACTCTGGCGCCGCGACGACCTGATCTTCAGCCAGACATGCGGCTATCCGTTCACGCATGGCTTCGCCGGAAATCTCAATCTCATCGCGACGCCGCATTATGATACCGAGGGCTGTGTCGGCCCCGGCTACTCAAGTTTCGTTTTCGCGCGCGCTCGCCCCCCGCGGCTTTCCGACCTCGCCGGGTCGATCGCTGCGGTGAACGCGCCCGATTCGATGTCCGGCATGCTGGCGCTCAAGCTCGTCTTTGCTCCGTTGGCGAAATCCGGCCGTTTCTTTCGCGGCGCGATCGCCACCGGCAGTCACATTGCCTCGCTGCAGGCGGTGCGCGACGGCACCGCGGATGTCTGCGCAATCGATGCGGTCTGCGTCGGATTGGCGCGGCGCTATCGGCCCGACTATCTCGATGGACTGGTGGAGATCGCCCGCTCGCCTGGCGTTCCCGGTCTTCCCTATGTTACGTCGGTCAAGACAAGCCCCGATCTGCGCGAGCGACTGCGTGTAGGGCTCGAGGCCTCGCTTGCCGATCCCGCGCT